>NZ_JBEXFQ010000025.1:0-116194 GCF_040606855.1 Nocardia sp. NPDC005366 | reverse complement strand
CAACCAACCTTTCGGGAATCATCTGACCAGCCGAAAACCATGCAACAAGAACCAATCCAGCAACAGGTTCGAACTGGCGATAGAAATATCGGGGGCGATCCCGACGCTTTCGTTGCTCTGGTGATCGCCGCACGGCTGGTGCCGGACCTGCTGGTGGTCACCGCTGGTGAGGTCGGCGGGCTGCGCGCGGAGCTTACGCGGCGGGTACTGGGTCTGTTGGGCCGCAGCGATGTCGAGGTCATCGAAGGGATCGACCTGGGCGAGCGGCGGTCGTTCCTGCCCGATCCCGGCCAGAGGGTGCCCGCCTATGTGCTGGCGAGCGTGCAGGAGCGAGAGGACCGCCGCCACGAGCTGGCCGACGCACTGAATCAGCGGATCGTCAACACCGAGGGTCCGGTCCGGTGGGTGGGCTGCGGGCCGATGACCAACCTCGCCACCCTACTGCGCGCCGCACCCGAGATCGCCGAACAGATCACCGTCACACAGACCGGCGGATGGCTCGATCACTACCACGACCCCGAACACGGCGAACACAACCTGCGCACAGACCCCCTCGCCACCGGATGGGCGCTGCGGATACTGCCCGCCCCCCGACTGGTGTTGGCCGATCACACCAACCACCCAGGGATCCGCGTCACCGCCGACTGGACGTTGATTCACGCGCTGGACTCCGACAGCGCACCGGAGTGGGCGCGGCTGCTGTCGGCGCATTTCCACCGGTGGACCGCGCGCGGGTACGACGGGTTCTGGCTCCACGACCCACTGACTCTCTCGGCCGCCCTGGGCTATGAGTTCGTCGGCTTCGCCGAGACTCGGGTCCGCATCGGCGACGACGCACGCCTGTGGCGCGATCCCTACGGCCGTGTCGTACGGGCTTCGGCCGATGCCGACTACGCCGGTTTCGTGGCCTGGCTGCTCGAGCAGGTGCGGTGGTGAGCTGGTGAACCAATGCCCGACGTGCGGTGGTATCGAATATCGCAGCGCGACACCCGACGATCCCCGTGAACGCGAGGCGACAACCGGGGACGAGTTGCTGAGACCGGCACATGCTCGCGTCCTGGACGCTCTGCTTCCGCTGGACCTCGACCGTGAATGCGGCCCGGACGACCCGTTCCTGTCGGTGGGCAAGGACAACTACAGCATCGACCAGGAGATGGTCGCCGACATCGATCGTTGTGCGCCGGGGTTCGGTGCCAGTGTCCGCGCGGGGCACGTGTTCCAGTTGCGGGCGGTGGCCGCGCTGGCCGAACGTGGGGTGTGTCAGTTCGTGGTCATCGGGTGCGGGTATCCGCGAGAACGCAACGTCGGCAGCGTCGCCCGGTCGATCATCTCGGTCGCGAGTGTCCTCTACCTCGATGACGGATCGATCGTTTCGGCCTACGGTCTCGCGCTACTCGACACCGAAACCCGTTACCTGCGAGCTGATCTCGATGACCCGTACTCGATCCTGGCCGCGATCGAGCACACACGCCTGAGGCCCGGCGGTATCGACCCCAGCGGCCCGGTCGCGCTCGTGTTCGGGTCACTGGTTCTCGAACGACTGACCGACCCGGCCGCGGTGATCGCGGAGTTGGTCGCCGCGTTCCCGAGCGGGTACCTGGCGGCGACTCACGTGTGCACCGACGCCGACACCGATCCAGACACCCTCGCGAGCGTGGCCACTGTCTACACCGAGTACCACCTGAGGATGCGACCCCGCCTCACCGCCGAGGTGACGGCGCTACTGGCCGGGTCGAATTGCTCGACCCCGGCCTGACAGTGGCCCAGGACTGGAAACCCGCCCCCACCACGAAATCGGGGGAGGCGAGCGAACGGTCTTGCTTGGCTGCGCTCGGCGCGTGGGGAGGTCCGCGATGACCCCCGCACCACCTACCGGGTTACCGCCGCGGCGACCGGTCCGGATGCGAACCGACGAGTCGGTGACGTCATGATCCATCATCGGATGCCCCTGCACTGCAACAGATCCGGCCCGCGTTGCACGAAACCGGACACCTCGAAACAGTCCGGCCACTGGATGGGATCGGTGCCCTCACCGTCACAGCGACACACTGACGCGGCCCGGGCCCGGTACAGATGCGCGCTGGTCAGCAGCCGCGATCAACGTCGAGGATCACCACGATTTCGCGGTCCCGGTATGGAAGACGAGACCAGATGAGCCGAGATGCGATGTCAGCCATAGTAAGAGCCGAAGCGCTCACCGCGCATGATCCCTTTCGCCCTCACTGCGGGCGGGTGCACGATTACCTACTCAACGCTGGTAAGGATTCCTACGAGGTCGATGAGCGTCTCGGTGCACTCCTGGTCGAGAAGGCTCCCCCTTTCCAGCTGGGCGCGCGAGCGGCCCGAATGTTTCTGCTGCGCGCGGTGCACGACGTAGCGGCCGAATTCGGGATCGCCCAGTTCGTCGAGCTCGGTGCCGGCTATCCGTGCTCGCCGAATCTGCACGAGATCGCGGGTGGGGTGCTTCCGGGCACGCGCACCGTGTACGTGGACAGCGATGCGGTCGTAGCCGCGCACGGACGCGCGCTGCTGGCAGGCGATGGCACCGAGTTCGTGCACGCGGATCTGACCGACACCGACACGACCGTGCGAGAGATCAGCGCGCTGATGAACCTCACCGAGCCGGCGGCGGTGTGTCTCGGGTTCGTCGTCGAGTTCATCGCCGACCCCGGCGCGGTGATCGAGGCGGTCACCGCAGTCCTTGCGCCCGGGTCGTTCGTGGTGCTGAGCCACGTCACCGACGACGTGGAAACCGACATGGTCCACGAAGCGCGCGACATCTACCGCAGTGGGGGGATCGAGTTCTGGCCTCGCTCAGCCGTGGAGATCGCCGCGCTCATGTCCGGCTTCGACCTGATAGGGCCTGGATTGGTCCCTGTGCACGGCTGGTGTCCGGATGTGAAGCGAGCCTCGGTGGACGGGGCGGGCCTCGGCTGGCATCCGGCATCCAGCGAGTTCTGTTTGGCTGCGGTGGGGAGGCTGCGGTGATGCTCGCGCACTCTCGATTCTCCAGGCGCACTCGGACGAAGCAACCGCCAGCCATGACGCCACCGCTCATCAGCAACCACAACCCCGGAGATCCCGTGACCGCTCAGCCACCCCCGACGAAGCCGACGTTGCACAGGGCCGAAGGCATCGCTCTGCCTCGGGCGGCGGAGTTCGTCGAAACGCTGGACTCCCAGTTCGGCTCCGAGTACACCGGGACCTTCATTCGCGCGATCGACGCCGACAACCGCGATGACCAGCCACGTCGGCAGACCGAACTCGCGGCGGCGATCGACATGCTGGTCCGGGCTGGATGGACCCACGAGCAGAGCCGGACAATTGTTCGCAGTCACGTGAAGTTCGTGTATGCCGCAGCCGGCGAGGACCTGCAAGCCCACGTCGACAACGGGGGAACACTGTGAGCTCACCGACGCCCCACCGGGGGTCAGACGGCATGAGCGGCACGAATCCTGGACAGACCATCGCGCCGGCGGCACCGACCAGTGCCCGCAGCGGCCACGGCTCAACAGACCACAGTGTGAGATCGAATAGTGCTGTGACGCGGTGTGCTCCACGCAATGCGGTCGAGCGAACATTCGGAACGACCAGATGACCGCAGCGGCCAGTACCGATGAATTCAGCGGTACTCACACCGATGACCGTCGACTGGCGGCATACCGTGTCGAACAGGCAATCACGGATGCGGATGCCATCTTCGCCCACCGCCGTTTCCGCGGAGACCGATACAGCCGGTCACAGCTGCGCATGCTGCTCGTACTGGCGTCGGCCGAAAGCCCACGCTCTGCGGCGAGTCTGACCGCGAATGGATTTGTCGCCACGACAGTCGCCATCCTGCGCGGTCTCGAGAGACGAGCGCTCGTCAGCTCCCAAATAGTGCCAGATCCGAGCTCCGGCCGATCGATGACGGTCTACACCCTGACCGACAAGGGCCTCACCTTGGTCGATTACTGGCTGGCCACGACCCCCGGCACAACCGCGCCGGGAGTGACGGGAGTAACGGAGGGGAGTGCGGCAGTCGGCGGCGCCTCGGAACACCAGGGCGCAGCGCCATCTGGAGAGGACGGTTCGGCGGTGCCTGCCTCGGCTGCGGGTGTTTCCGAGGCGGCGGTGTTGAGGCCGGAGTATGCCGTCAGCGAGGTGTTGGACTTTTTCGAGAAGTGCCCGAACTGTGGCTACACGGCGACAGCAACACGCACCGTTCGGCGGCGCGAGGGCGGCATGGAGACCTCGATCTATCCGACTTGCGCCCTGCCGTGCGGTTGGAACGGGCAGGTCCGCACCGTCTTTCGTGCGACGAGAACTCACCCGGGCAGTGCGGACGTCGTCACCAATACCGCCATCGGCCGAGTGCCCGGATACGGCCGATGAACATATCTTTCCTGCCAGCGGACCGAGAACACCGCGCCACTCTCAACAGAACCGCCAGCGAGGGTGGGCGGTGTGGTGGCTGATACCCGTTGCTCGACACAACGAGGGAGAGGTGCCCAGAGACGGTGTCGATACCGGCGAATGAAATCCGACAGCAGTGACTTGCGGGTTCGAGATGGCCTGCTCGGGATAGGAGCGTTCTCCTGTGATGGTGTGGCTCAATGGACCGTACGGCACCGGTAAGACGACCGTCGCCCAGCAGATAGTGGCGGACAACCCGCTGTGGCGGATATTCGACCCGGAGATGGTCGGGTTCCTGGTTCGATCGCAGTTCCAGGACTTTGGATTCGCCGATTTCCAGCAACTGCGGTCATGGCGAACGGCTGACTCCGATCGTTGCGGCGAGATCGCCCGCGAGACCGGCCAGCACCTAGTGATCACGCAAACCGTGCTGGACCAGCAGTACTGGCGAGAGCTGGTGACCGGAACCCGTGCACACGGGCACACGCTGCGCCAAGTGCTCTTGGATGTACGGCCCGAGATCCTGCGGCAACGAATCTGCGATGACGAGGTGTTACATCGTGCTGCCGGGTGGCGTCTGGAGCATCTGTCGATCTTCCTCGAGGCCCGCACCTGGATGGCGCGCGAGGCCGACCTGGTCGTGGATACCTCCGCCGCGAGCCCTCGCCGCACCGCACTTTCGATCGCCGACGCGATCCGCGGTTGGGTCGAGCAGGACAAGGCGGAACAGAGATCGTGATCTTCGAGACAGAGAGGTCGCGGAGCCGAATCCCATAGCTGACTACCTTGAGCAGTCGATAGCGGTGCATTCGCTGTTATGCACCGCCATAGACGGGCGCGTTATTCGCGAAAATGATTGTATGGCAACAAATTACAGGTTGACATGCCGTATAACGTTGAATAACACTAGATTTCGAAACGATCGTCGGACGATTTGATCGGGGGACGACACGATGACGCAGGTCTCGACCGAGCGCGGGAACTTCCGGATATCGAGGTCATTCAACTTCTGCGCCAGCCATCAACTGTCGTCGCTGCCGGTGGAGCACAAGTGCTCGCGGCTGCATGGACACAACTACACGGTCACGGTGGCCCTGGGCGCGCCGACGCTCGATGAGTACGGTTTCGTGACCGACTTCGCGAACCTGTCGCCGCTGGATGAGTATTTGCGGACACGGTTCGATCATCGTCATCTCAACGACGTGGTCGACTTCGCGCCGACGAGTGAATTGCTGGCTCAGCATCTGGGTTGCTGGTTCGTCGCCGAAGTCGAACCGCATTTGGGTGGCGCGCGTTTGGTGTCGATGACTGTGAGCGAGACATCGCATTCGGCGGCGTGCTGGGAGAGGTCGTGATCGATGGCAACAGGTTCGGATAGGGACGCGGTGGTCGATCGGCGGCGTGACACTGTCCTGGTCGCGGAGAGGTTCGTGTCGACCCAGGGAGAAGGCCCCTACGCCGGGCAGCGGTGTGCGTTCGTGCGGCTGTCGCGATGCAATCTGCGTTGCGGCTTCTGCGATACCAAGCAGACCTGGGATTGGTCGCGATACCGCCCGGCCGAGGTGTCGCGGCGGTTACCGACCGCCCAGATCACGGACTGGGTCGCCGGTACGGGCGTGGATCTGCTGGTGATCACCGGCGGGGAACCGATGCTGCAACAACCGGCGATGGCCGCGATAGCGCAGGGGGTGGACGCGCGGGTGCAGGTGGAGACCAACGGGACGATAGCGCCGATCCCGGAGCTCGCTGAGCGCGTGCAGATGTGGGTGGTTTCGCCGAAACTCGCCAATTCCGGTATGCCGCACGCGATCCGAATCGTGCCGGACGCGCTGGCGGCGCTGACCGCGACAGGGCGTGCGGTGTTCAAATTCGTCGTCGCCGACGTCGATGCCGATTTCGCCGAGATCACCGAGTTGCAGACCACTCATGGTCTGTCCCCGGTCTGGGTGATGCCCGAAGGGGAGACCGTTGAGGCTGTGGTGGCGGGCTTGGCCGCGATCCACGACAGGGCCGTGGCACGCGGCTGGAACGTCTCGGGCCGATTGCATGTGCTGGCAGGAGCCCGATGAGCGTGTCGAACGGCGAGGCTCTGGCTCTGGATCTGACCTGGGCCGGATTCGGTTCCTGTCTGCGCGCGATGGCTGCACGTGTCACCGCCGACGGGCGGCCCAGCGTGGTGGTGGGCGTTCTGCGCGGGGGGATGGTGCCCGCGGTGGCGTTGGCGCATCAGCTCGGGGTGCGGGACGTGCGCGCGATCGGCATCGAACACACCCGGGACGAGGGCACCGACGCCGAAAAGTATCCGGCGCCGCGGGTGCTCGACCCGGCGTCGCTGGGTGTCTTCACCCCGGGTGCCGATGTGCTGGTCGTCGATGACGTCGTCGGTTCCGGCGCGAGTTTGGCCGCGGCCTGCTCGCTGCTCCCGGACACGGTGGTGCGGGTGCGCCGCGCGGTGGTCGTGGTCAACACCGTCAACTGGGCGAAGGCGAATGCCGATGAGCCTCAACAGCATTGTCACTACATCGGCGCCACATGCGCTGGATGGGTTCGTTTCCCTTGGGAGGTTCGATGACTGCGGCAGAACGCCACGATGATCCGCGCCGTACGCGGCCGGGCACGCCGATGATCGGCGACTACAGCATCAATCAGATGGATGATTTCTACGCGGCCCTGGGAGTGGGACAGGTCAAGGCGAGCGGCATCATGAACCTGATGCAGCGGCTGATCATCGCCGGGCATTGCCACCCCGGAGACAAGGTCGTCGACGCCTGCTGCGGTGGTGGCCTGCAACTGCCGGTGCTCTACCGCTACCGCCCGGACCTGGGCAGCTATCTGGGACTCGATATCAGCCCGGCGAACCTGCGCGGCGCGGTCCTGCGCCAACAGCAACTCGATACCCACTACGGGCCGCAGTTCCCGATCAAGTTCCTGACCACCGACGTCTCCCAACCCTGGGGCGTGGGCACCGATATCGACGTCGTGGTCTACACCTCGGCACTGGAACACCTGCCGTATCCGGCGGGACTGGCGAGCCTGGGCCAAGCGGCCAACGCGCTTAGCCCCGACGGTCGGCTGCTGTTGTCGACGCCGATCACCCCCGAAGGCGCACCGCTCCAATACCGCGTCCACGTCCACGAATGGCCCCGCGAACAACTCCTGGCAGCCCTCGATGAGGTGGGGCTGGCTGTCATGGACGAGATCGGGATCCTGCCGCCACCGACGCACGCGATAGAGCAGGCGCTGAGCGACCGATTCGGCGGCGGTGCGGCCGAGTTGTATCAGCAGCTGTCCGACCGGGTGCCCGATCAACTGCTGGGCCCGGTCATCGCCACGGTGCTGGGGGAATCATCGACCGAGAACCTGTACGTCTGCGTGCGCAAGGATCGGTCATGACCACGCGCGCACCGCTGTGGTGCAGCGTGGAGGGGATCAACGGCGTCGGCAAGACCCATCTGCTGGGGAAGGTGGCCCAGCGGTTCGTGGCGGGCGAGTATGCGATGGTCGCCGAGCTGACCGACACCCGTGACGCGGTGCCGAGCACAGTGATCGCCGCCCTCTCGGGCGGGGACACGTTTCTGCGCACCGGCCATCCGCGCACCGAAACCCTGGCGCTGCTGGGATTGAAGGTCCGCGAGTACGAACAGATCCATGCCCTGCCCGATCCGCCCGCGGTGGTGCTCGAAGACCGCGGTGTGGACACCGTGGCGATCTATCAAGCCGCGATCTGGGGCGGGACTGAGGCGACAGCCGCGTTGCGTGATCAGCTCGCTGACCATATCACCGCGACCGCGGCGATATGGCGGCCTCCACCTGATCGGGTGTTGCTGCTCGTCGACGATATCGACGCCTGCGTCGCGCGATACGCCCGCCGTCGCGGGAGCCCGGTCACCACCGAGGAACGAGCGCTCATCGAGTGCGCGGACCGAATGTATCGCGCCCGTGCGCACCGTGATTCGCACCGTTTCCGGGTGGTCGACCGCGCCGGACGCGACGAGGCCGCCGTTGTGGAGCAGATGTTCGGCGAGATCATCGAGGCCGCTGGGGGGCCGCGATGACTCGGGCGAACAAGACGACCACCGTGTTGTGGGCGCTGCGTAGCCCGTGTGACTTGGGGTGCCCGCACTGCTATTTCGGTGTGCTGGAGCAGGATCGCCTCGAACCGCCGACACAGCCGGGCAAACTCACTCACCTGCCCCATGGTGATCTGGGACTGCCGGTGCTGTTGGATTTCCTCTCCGATATCGGCGAATCAGGGGTGCAGCGTGTGTTCCTCGCTGGCGGCGAACCCCTGAACTGGCCACCGGTCGGCCAGATCATCGCGGCGTTGACCGCGGCGGGAGTACAGGTCGTGGTGTGCACCAACGGCCGCCCTCTGACGCGCCCAGCGATCCGGAAAATGTTGTACGACCACGGCGTGCACGCGGTCTCGGTGTCTCTGGACTCGGCCGATCCGGTGATCAACGACCGTCAACGCCCCACACGGGGCGGTCAAACCGACAGCTGGGTTCGGGTCGTCGCCGGGATCTCCGCGCTGCTCGATGAGCGCGGTGACCGGGCGATGAAGGTCGGCATCTACAGCGTGCTGACACGCAACACCCTGGCCGGGATGCCCGACACCGCGCGGTTCGCCGCCGAGCTGGGTGTGGACTATTTCGTCGCGCAGCCGGTCGCGCTCGACCCCGGCCACGAACTCTTCGCCGAACTGGTGCTGCGCGAGCGCGACATACCGCAGCTCGAGCAGGTCTTCGGCGAGATCGCCGACGCCGATCTCGGCATGACCCTGCCAGGGGAGCTGTATCCGGCGCAGGTGGTCTCGACAGTGCGGCACCGATTGCAGGACAAACCCGGCTGCTACGGCGGACACCAGCTGGCATTCATCGAGCCCGATGGATCGGTGTGGGATTGCCCGTCAGGGCACATGATCGCCGCGCAGGCCGCCGCCGGTACCCAGCGAAGCATCATCGGCCACACCGCGGCCGAGTTGTTCGTGCCGACGACGACCGTGCGGGACTGCCCGCTGTTCAGCGGCGATTGTGTGAACATGAACCCGCTGATGGAGTTCGACCGTGTCCTGGGGGCTCGGTGACACGCGCCGCCGCGCCGCCGTTGACCGGCGAAGTGAACGCCTACGAAGACGAACTGGCGCGCTACCTCGGCGTCACCGACGTCGTGGCGGTCTCCTCCGGCACTGCGGCTTTGCAGACCGGCTTGTACGCGGCCGGGGTGCGTCCCGGTGATCGGGTGATCGTTCCCGCGCTGACGGTCGTGATGACGGTGGCCCCGGTGGTGGCACTGGGCGCGCAACCGGTCTTCGTCGACTGCAACGACGACGGAACCGATTTCGACCTCGATGACCTCACCACTCACCTCGACGACGCCGCCGCGATCGTGCCGGTCTACCTGTGGGGACGCGCACCCGACAGCGACGCGGTGCACCACCTCGCCGCCCGACGCGGTATCCCGGTGGTCGTCGATGCCTGCCAAGCGCTGGGAACGATGATCGGGCGCACTCACGCCGGGTTGGATGCCACGGTGGGCTGCTACAGCACCCACCAGCTCAAACTGCTCTCCACCGGCGAAGGCGGCTTCCTGGCCACCGACGACAGCGAGATCGCCGCCACAGCCCGCGCCTACCGCTCCCACTGGCTCCCTCCACCACCGCAGAGTGCCCCGGCCTCGCGGATCGCCCACAATTTCCGGCTCGCCGCCCCGCTGGCCGCGCTCGGCCGCGCCGAACTGTCAGGGCTGGACGAACAGATCAGCTGGCGCACCGAGCAAACACTGCTGCTGATCCGGCTACTGGCCCAGGTGAAGCAGTTGGAGGCGCTGGTCCCGCCACGACAGCGCTGGAACCACTACGCGCCGGTGTTCCGGCTACATCTGGACCGGCCGCGGGCCTTTTCCGAACACCTGGCCGCGTTGGATATCCCGGTGCCGAACTCGACGGGCACCTTCAAACTGATCCCGCTGGATCAACGCCCGATGTTCGCCGACGAGACCGGCCCGCGCTGCACAACAGCGGCCACCGTGCTGGACACCGTCCTCGCCATAGCGCTCACCCGCGCCGACGACCACACCCGCATCGCGCAGTACGCCGCGATCATCGAACAGGAGGTTCACCGATGGGTCGACGCCTGATCGACTCCCTGAGCACCGTCACCATGGCGGTGATCGACTTCGAGTACACCACTCCGACCGGCGCACCGAAGGAACCCTTCGAGGTCGCCGTACAGGTGTTGAACGTCGAGCACGGCAAGATCAACCTCGGCGCCGAATTCGAGGCATTGATGCGGCCCCCGGCTCATGCCGCACTGACGGTGTTCGACACCGGCCAAACCGGCATCACCCCCGAGATGGTCGCCGACCAGCCCCCCGCGACAGAGGTGCTCGCGAGACTGGATCGCCGCTTCTCCGCGGGCCCGTACGTGCTCATCGCCCACCATGCGCCCGCCGAAGCAGGAGTCCTGTCCGCCTACCGCCAATCGTGCCCGAACCTGGCGCGACTGCCGATCCTGGACACCGTGCGCCTGGCACGGGACCTGTACCCGGTTCTGCCCAAACACAGCCTCGACCAGATCATGCGCCACCTGGGCATCCCCGCACCGCCCGACCGGCACCGCGCAGGCGCGGATGTGCGCCTCACCGCCGAGATCTTCATCCGAATGGTCACCGACTCCACCACATGGATGAACCTGGACCACCTACGCGCCATCGCCGGCTACACCCCGCAGGCCCCGCCGCCGGAGCAAACCACGCTGTTCGACTGACCCCGGCGACCGTGCCCGCAGAAAACGAGGAATCATGCCTGCTTCTACCCGCATGAATGAAAACGGTTCCGCACCGAAACTCTTGAGTATCGAAGGGATCAACGGCGTCGGAAAGACCTATCTGACCGGGTTGGTCGTCGACCAGCTCACCCGTGACGGCGAAGTCCCGCCGGTGGTGCTCGAAGAGTTCTCCCGCCGATCCACCGATACCGACCTCGGCCGCCGCCTACTGGGCACCCTGGTACAGGCATCCCGCAGCGAGCGGTTCCTACGCGCGGGATACCCGGGCTCGGAGACACTACTGTTGCTGGCCGTCAAGACCCACGACTACGAATCCGTGCTCGAACTCCTGGCCGCAGGGCGCACCGTGATCGAGGGCCGCAGCCTGCACACCACCGCGGTCTACCAATCCCTGATCACCCACCCCGACGACGACAACGCCCACAGCTTCGCCACCACCCTGCTGCGCCACGCCGCGCTCTACCGGCCACTGCCGGACCGCACCGTGTTGCTGACCGACGACGTCGAAGCCGCCGTACACCGCGCGGAAGTCCGCAACGCAGAGACCTTCACCGCCGAGCAGTGGACCCTGCACCGGCGGGCGGCAGCCCTGTTCGAGCGCCTGGCCGCCGACGACCCGGACCGCTTCCTGGTCCTGGACCGCCGCGAACACGACACCACCGCACTCACCGCCGCGCTGCTCGAACTGCTGGCCCCGGCCGGGTCCGAATCCAGCGTGATTCGGACCCGATCCGCGTCTCTAGGCGGGCAGCAGTGACCCGTGCCCACCGACCGTCGCTTCGGCGCGGTCGAGCACATCGACATGGGGAAAGAGGAATTCGGCGAGCCTGCGGGTGTCGTCGAACAGATCCAGATCCGCCAGTTCCTCGAGGCGGTACCAGCCGAACTCGTGTACCGCCTGCGCGACCGGATCCGGGGAATCCGCGACCGCCACGTACTGGTGATCGAGATGCTTGTGCGGCTCGGCGAGATGATTGTCGCGCGGGACGTCGACCAACGTGGTCCACCACGGCTCGACCACCACTTCCAGCGGATAGTCCTGCGGCAGAGGAACACTCGCGCGCCGCAGCAGCCGAACTTGCAGTCCGGTCTCCTCGACCACCTCACGCAACGCCGCCTGGGCCGGGGTTTCGTCGTCCTCGACGTGACCACCGGGCACCATCTGCTTGCCCAACCGCGGTTGTAGCACCAGGCCGATCTTCCACCCCTCGCCCTCGAACCGGCAGAACACGAAGGTAGAGGCCGTCGCGTGCACTTTCATCATCCAGAATCACCCCAGGACAGGTCGGTGTCGGTCCCCGACATCGTGCCAGACCCGCCCCCAATGCCCCCCACGGCCACGCCCGATGAATCCGGACACGAATCCCGAGTATGCGAACTCGCAACATCCGACCTGCTCGACGACTATCTGCATCGACACCTGCCTCCCGAGACGATGACCGCGGTACGGACACATCTGGACGTGTGCGAACGCTGCTGGAGAGTCTGGAACCGGCATCGGTGGGACGCCGCCGCGCACCACCTACTGCTGAGCCAGCTCGCCGAATTTCTCGGACCGCGGTTTCGGCCCTACCATGACTCCTCCAAAGCGCTGGCCGCCGAATGGGGTTCCGCCGAACCCCGCACCGATGCCGAGGTCGCCGACTTCTTCCGGACCAGCATGAGTTACCTGTTCAACCTGACGATCTGGGAAGCCAGCGGCAACCGACCGCCCTACGTCACCGCCGCGCTGCCCACCCTCGAACAGCACGCTGTCCGGACCATCCTCGACGTCGGATGCGGCATCGGCAGCGACGCTCTTGCATTGCGCCACAAGGGATTCACCGTCACCGGATGCGACTACCGATCTCCATCGACCCGATTCATGCACCACCGAACCGGCGGATCGATCCCGGTCATCGAACCCGACGAACTACATGCGATGACTACGCCGGACGCGCTCTGGATCATCGACACCCTCGACCACATCACCGAGATAGATCAGACGCTCGGGACGCTTCTACCCAGCATTCGGCTGATGATCACCGAAGACCTCACCGGGACACGGAAGCATGGGAATCAACGGTTTCACCACCGTCGACAATACGGTGAGCTCACCGAGTTGTTTGGAGTCTACGGCCTGACATCGATCGGAAGCGACGGAATTTGCCAGTACTGGCGGGCGAATCCTGAATTCTGATACGTGTGCGTCACCATGAGAATGACTTCCGCGAGCGCAGTCCGGCCTGTCGATGACACGGCCACGTGCGGGCGACACATAACAGCACTGGAAACGATCCGACGCCGAGGCGGTGGACGGTGCGGCAGGGCAGGTGGGCGGTTGTCTGCAACGCTTCGATTATCGAGTTGACTCCGGCCTCGCGTTCTCATCGATCTTGAGGTGGGATGTATCGACGGTGGCGGGTTCGTCGGGTCGGAGGGGGCGTGGTGGGCCGTGCCCGGTTGGTCGGTTGTGGGGGAGGTTGGCGTTTGACCGGTCGCGACGATGGGCGGCGGGAGGCTTCGATCGCGGCCTCGATGTCGCCGGCTGTGAGGAACCAGGTGCGGCCCGCTTTGTGCCCGGGAAAGCGTCCGTTCTTGAGTTGTTGGATGTACCAGCGTTCGGATTTCCTCAGTGCACGGGCACCGGCGGAAACCGGATAGGTGTGCTCATGAGTTTCGTCGGACGGAGGTAGGTGTGGATCAGGCGCTGGGGTGGGGGAGTTTTCGGTCATGGACAGATCCTGTATCCGGCAATTTCTCGATGGCAGAGGTACGCGGAGTTCTTTGCCTTCCCATTTTGTGGAGTTGGATAACGGCTACGTCACGGTGCCCCGAGATTGCCGGTGAGGGGTATCGGCGACCTCGGAGCGGGCGACATGCCGGTTTGCAATCGCGCTGAGCTTGATCAACAAGACCTGGTGGTCGGCTGAACCCAGAGAGAGGTCACCGGCGTGTCGTGGTGCGTGTCGCAATTTTTTCTATCCGTCGGTTTCTCGGCTCGTGGCGTCCTCGGGGGAGGGGCTGGGCGAGAGGATGAGCAGCAGGACGGACTCGGACTGGCTCGTGATGGTGAGGCTGTAGGTGACGGGCAGGCCGGTGACGGGGTGGATGGCGTGCATCAGGGCGCTGGGGTCGCGCCCGTACACCACGCGTACGTCCTCGCTCCAGGTGGCCCGGAATTCGGTGTCGGGCCCCAGGTGATGAAAGACCGCCCGGGTCTGTTCGGCGTTGCGGAAGCATCCGGTGATAGCCCGAATCGAGGCCGTCGCGTAGGCGAGTTCGTAGGGTCGGTCGGTGAGGATCGGTTTGGTGTGGGTGCTGAACATCCAGACCGGGATGGACCCGGTGCGCTCGAGTCCGGGTGTCGCTTCCCGGAACTTCTCGTTGCAGGCCAGCACGTTCCAGACGGGGTCGATGTAGGCGGCGAGCTCGCCTCGTTGATTGAGGCTCTGGAGATGGGCTATGAGCACAGGGTTGCCGGTGACGGCTCTGGCGAGCACGGCGGTGGGGTCGAGAGCGACTGCCGCGACTCGTAGTTCGCGCAGGTGGCGGGCGAGTGTGGAGTCGAGTCGGTAACCGAGAATGATCAACTCCAGCAGGTCCGCGCCGGGAATTCGGCGACCTCGTTCGATGTCTCGGAGGTAGCTTCGGCTGATCTTGAGCAGCATGACTGCGGCGTAGTCGCGGGTGTAACCGCGCTCGTCGCGGATTCGGCGGACGGTGTTGCCGATAGTGGGGACACGCGGTGGTAGTGCGTGTCGGGATCCGGGTGATCTGCGGTGTTCGGGATCACTGGTCATGGGAGTGGAATCCCCTCCTCGAAAAGCTTCCACGGCAGGATGGTCAGAGGTTATGGTGATGGGTTGGCCCCCAGGTTGATGTTTCGTTCCTACCAGATGGGGAATCGCCCGGCAAGGGCATGGATGATCACATCATCCGAGCCGGTTGCCCCGAGGATGCGAGCACGCGGGCGGCTTTCGAGCTGAGTGGCTCTGTGGCGGACCGGATTTCGGAGAAAATATCGGTGGTGCAAATTTGCATACCTTCGCCAGCAAACGGTCTGCTCAGAGAGCGAATAGCAAAGGTATGCAGTTTGCGGTACCGCAAACTGCATACCTGGAAAGCCTGGATTTCCAGCAGTTCCGGGCGTTTTGTTGGAAGGGCGAGGTCGATACCGGCCCCGCCGAGAATCCGAAAAACGTTGAGAGGAACGCGATCGTGGATCCCTTCGTAATTCTGGGCTACATCAACGCCGGACTGTCGGTGCTGTCGAGCGGCCTGAACGTCGCGGCACAGGCGCTGAGCCTGATCCTGCCCTTCATCTGAATCATCTGACCGAGATGACCTGAGAAGCGGTCTCCCACAGCGGATCCCCCGCTGTGGGAGCAGACCGCCCGAATTCCTCGGCCGCGACTTGCGCGGCATCTGAAACCCTCGCATCGCTCACCTTCACTGGGAAGGCTTATTTCGTCATGCTCTCATCCGGGATTTCCCCGCTGCACCGCAGCTCGATCGAGCACTCCACGCCCACGCCGGGTAATCGCGCCGCCCGTCGAGCACGGCCTGCCCCGCGAACCTCACGCACCGCCCGCCTCACCCTCGGTGCGGTGGTCCCGATCGCGGTCCTGATCGCGACAGCGGGAACCGCACAAGCTGCCGAGCCGCTGACCGCGATCGCCGACCAGCCCGGGGTCACCAGCCCCGTCCAGCCCGGAACCACCGCGCCGCCACCGCCACCCGCACCGGAGCCCGCCCCCGAACCGGCACCGCCGCCACCCGCACCCGCGCCGCCGGTGTATTACGCGCAGCCGCCCGACGTGCGTAACGCCCCGACACGTCCGGCGCCGTCGGTGGACGAGCCGGTGGCACCGATACGGATCGAGGACCTGCATCTGCCCGAACCGGTGGAGCCGGTCGCGCCGGTGGAGGTGCCCGCCGACGTGATCCGGATCGGGCAGTGGGAGACCGCCCGTCCCGGCTGGCTGGACGAGCCGTGCGCGGAGGCGATCAACGACTTCTCCGCAGGTGTGGAGGCGCAGGTGGCGACCGCGCTGGACTCGATCGGCATCCCCGCCGGGCGCTCGGATCGGGTGTCGGGTGCGACCCTGGCCGGCGCCGGGATCGGCGGCGCGGCCGGTGCCGTCGCGCTCGGTGGACTCGCGGCCGTGGCCGGGGCGGTCGCCGGGGGACTGATCGGGGGGACCATCGGCGGGATCGCCGGTGCCACCCTGGGCATCATCGTCCCGGTGCCGGTCGTCGGCGAGGTGACCTCCGGTGTCGCCGGTACCGCGCTCGGTGCGGCGGCCGGTGCCGTGGCCGGGGCGGTCGTGGCCGGTGTCCCGGTCGCCGTGGTCGGCGCGGTCGCCGCCGGAACCGTCGGCGCGGGCTTCGGTGCCGGAGTCGGAGTCGGCCAATGACCCCGACGAACTCGCACACCCGCCGACTGGCCGCCGCCGTCGCGATCGCCGCCACCACCTCCGGCCTGACGCTTGCCGCCCCACCGGCTTCGGCGGTGCCGATCGGGCCCGGCTGCCCGGCACTGTATGTGCTGGGCGTCCAGGGCACGGGTCAATCCTCGCCGACTGCGGACCCGCTGGCCGACACCGGCGTGGTGGGCGCGCTCGTCGCCCCGGTGCTGGCCGCCGCCCCCGGCTTGGTCCAGCGCTCCTACATCGCCTACGGCGCCGGATTCGGCGGCATCGTTCCCGGGGGAGGACCCGACCCTTACGCGGTGTCGGTGACCGACGCCCGCAACCAGCTCGACGCCGCCGCGACCCAGATCGCCGAAACCTGCCCCAACACCCTCATCGCCGGAATCGGCTATTCCCAAGGCGCTCAAGCGGTCTCGGATTTCGCCGCCGACATCGGCGCGGGCGCGGGCCCGGTCGGCGCGGACCGGATCGCCGGTGTCGCGCTCTACGCCAACCCTGACCGTCCGGTCGTCGCCCCGGTGCTGCCGGGCCGCCCCGGACAGGTGGTACCCGACCCCGCCCCGGGCACCAGCGGGGCCGCGGTCTTACAGGTCGCGCTCACCAATCCTGTCGCCGGTGGCGGCGGGATCGCAGGCGCGGCCTCGTACGGGGATCTGACCGGCCGCGTCGCCGACATCTGCACCGACGGCGATCTGGCCTGCTCGGCACCGGACCGCGCCGCCTTCCTGCGGGTCGCCGCCGAGATCGCCGCCCAGGCCGACCTGCGCAACCCCCTCGCCGCGCTGGGCACCCTCAGCGGACTGTTGCAAGCCGCGCTCGGTGACGCGTGGAACACGGTGCTGCTCGACGACATCTTCGTCGACGGAGGCGATGTCGACTACCGGCCCCGGCAGGGGCTGGCCGATCGGCTCGTCGAGGCCGCCGACCCGCGCAATCCCCCACCGGACGTGCGGGCCGCGGCGGCTCGCTGGGACGAGATCTCGGCCACCGTTATCGCGAATCCTGTTGTGCTGCTGCCGAAGTTGACCGGTCAGCTGTCCGCGGCGTGGGCGCAGCTGGTCGCCGACAACGCCGACCTGGTGAATCCGGCGGTGCTGTTGCGCTACGTCGACACCATCGCCGCCCACAACGGCTACGCCACCAGCGGCCAGCTCGCCTCCGGGGTGGCGTGGATGGTCGCCCTCGCCCATGACCTCGCAGGACGGTAACCCATGACCACCCGCACCGGCACCGTCGACGAGTTCTACCAAGCGGTCCCCGACGACTTCACCGCGCCCGCGGGGGTCCTGCTGCGCGCCCGCGAGGTCGAGGTCACCACCGGGACCGGGGCCGCCCGCGCGTGGCAGGTGGTGTACGCCACCCGCAGCGCCTTCCACGCCCCACTCCCGGCATCGGGGCTGGTGGTCGCACCCGAGCCCGATGCCGCTGGTGGCGGTTCGACGCTGGCGTACTACCCGGGGTTCGGGGGACTGGGACACCACCTCGCCCCGTCGCGGCGTCTCGGCGAGGCGGCCGTGACGGATGTGTCGTCGGCGGTGGCGCAGGGCTGGATCGTAGTGGTGCCCGATGGGCAGGGCGTGGGCATGACCGGTCTGGGCGCGTACCCGTTCCTGTCCGGGGGTGCCGCCGCCCACACAGTGCTCGACCTGGCGCGCGCGGTCACCGGCTCGACCGAAGTCGGTGGCGCGTCGGGGGCGTGCGCGATCTGGGGTTACGGCGACGGCGGACGGGCCGCGGTCATGGCCGCGGAAACCCAGCCCGGCTACGCCCCCGACCTGGACCTGCGCGGCGTCGCCGCCGGCGCGGTCGTGGCCAACCCCCGCGCTCTGGTCGCCGATCTCGACGCCGGGCCGTGGGCCGGGCTGGTCTTCGCGGGCATGGCCGGGCTGGCTCGCGCCTACCGGCACCTGCCCGTCACCCACCTGCTCACCGAGAACGGCCGCCGAGGACTCGCCCACGCCGAAACCCTGACCGTCGCCGAACTGCTCGACACCTACCGCCACATCCCCCTCGGTACGTGGTGTGAGCGCCGCGAACCCTGGAACGACCCGCTGTGGCGTTACGTCCTGGCCGCCGAGGCCGCCGCCCTGCGCGCCCCCGAGGTGCCAGTGCACCTCTACCACGGCACCGAGGACGAACTCGTCCCGATTGCGATGAGCCGCGCCCTGTTCGCCGAATACCGCGCTCTTGGTGTGGATCTGAGCTGGCGCGAATACGACACCGGCCACGCCGCCACCGCCGCGGCCGGGGCGCGCGAAGCGCTGACGCGGCTGAACAGCTTCCGGCTGCGCCGCCGCACACCGTCGGCGGCCACCGCCACCCGTCCATCGGCCACCTGAATCGTGTCAGCCCGCCCCGGTCCCTCGTCCCGGGGCGGGCAGGCACTCCCCACCGAGGTGAAATCTCATGCACAGCAACCGCACAAGCACACACCACCTACTTCGTAGCGCGGTGCTCGCCCTGATCATCGGCACCGCGACCCTCAACGTCACCGTGACGGCATCAGCCGAACCCGGCGGCGTGCAGATCGATGGCATCTGCCCGGCGCTGTACGTGCTCGGCGTGCAAGGCGGTGAGGAAGGCGACGTCGCCACCGGCAGCGACACCGGCGCTCTCGGACAAGTCTTCGGGCCACTGACCACCGCGGCAGGAAAAGCTGTGCAACGCGCCTACATCCCCTACGGCCAGAGCGCCGACGGCACCACACCGGCCTACGACGACGCGGTCACCGCCGCGGCAGAGCACCTCGAGCAAGCCGCCGCGACCGTACAAAACCGCTGCTCGACAACGCAACTCGCGGTCGCCGGATACGCCCACGGCGCCGCAGCGGCAGACCGCTTCGCCACCCGTGTCGGTGCCGGTCAGAGCACGGTCAGCGCGGAGAAGGTGGCAGCGGTCGCGCTGCTGGCCAACCCCGCCCGCGCCGTCGGCGCACCCACGGTGCCCGGCCGCCCGCAATCGGACACCCCCTCGGCCGCGCCGGGCACCACCGGCACCCAGGTCTCCACGATCACCCTGCCCAACCCGAGTCTGACCGGAGGCGGCATCACTGCCGCGACCACCGCGGCCAGCGACTACGGAACACTGACCGGGCGGGTCGCGGATCTGTGCGTCGGCGGCGACGCCACCTGCGACACCACACCAGGCAGCCCGCTGGCGAGCACGGTGACCAACATCGCGGCGCGTTCGGACCTGCGCGATCCGATCGCGGCGATCTCCACCATCGCCACCGCCCTGTCGAGCACGGTATTCACCACCGCGGTCGGCGTCGTCAACGACGACCTGTCGGGCACCAGCCTGGACCAACTGTCCTACCAGCCCGCCAAACCCCTCGGGGAGCGTCTGGCCGAAGCCTCCGCTCCCACCGCCATCGCACCGACCCAGGCCGACGCACTCTCGGCGCTGTTCAAACTCGGCACCATCGGGCTGGGCGCCGCGATATCGGTCGCGCGCACGGTGATCACCCCGGCGACGGTGGCCGAGTTGGCGACCGTGGGCATGGTCGACCCCCTCGCGGCGGTCGGGGTCCTGGGAGCCAAACTCGCCACCGCGGTCGTGCAACTCGTTCCCCCGCAGACCGCCAGCCGCTGGGTCAACGACGCCTTCGACGCGATCACCAGCACCGTCACCGCCCCCGACCAGCTCTACACCCTGGCCGGATCCTCCCAGTACAGCGACACCACCGGCCGCCACGGCTCCTACACCACCGCGCCTGCCACCGGCACCGGCGAATCCACCCTGCGCACGGTCTCGGCCTGGTTCACCGCCCTGGCCCGCGACCTGGCAAACACCACGCCGACGACACCGTCCGCGGTGGCTTCGACAACGCGAACACCCTCGGCCACGGTGCCCTCCCCGTCGAGTTCCCCGCCGGCGACGACGAGCTCGGTGGCCCCGTCGAGCCGATGACCCACCCCAGACCCCTTCGGGCGGAAGCCGGATTCAGCGGACGCTACCCCGCTGGTCTGCTGATCCTCCCCGGAACTTCCGCCCGGAGGGCCCACCCCCACACCTACTACCGCAGGAGGTGACACACCGACCATGGCGGACAACGAGATCGACAACCCACACGGAAGCGGATGGCTCGACAAGTCGAGACACACTGTCCTGCAAGCAGTTCCGTACGAGAATGGCTACGTCGACGGTGATGATCACGCGTGGCGGTGGCTCGACCGTCCTGCCGAAGACCCGCCACGCCCCAGCGACCGCCGCACTGCCGGACACCCGGCGAGGCTACGGTGGATCGGCATCGCGGTGGGGGTGGCGCTGGTCGCCGCCGTCGCGATCGTCGCCGCCGTATTCCGTTCAGGCAGTAGCGAACCCGACACCACGACGGCGGCCTCCACCGCACTGGCCGCCCCGCCCACCACGACCACGACCGCGGCGGCGGCGGCGTGCACCGGTTTGAGCGGTGCGGTGATCACCGACAGTGCCGGGGATCGCCGTTCGCTGCCCGGAGTGGTCGCGGCCTTCGAACACACCTACTACCAGCGCCGTGACGCCGCCGCCGCGCTGGGGCTGGTCGCCCCCGAGGCCGGACTTGTCGCCGAGGCCCTGGCCGCTGGAATCGCCTCGATCCCGCCCGGGACAACACACTGCGTGGCGATCACCCCGGTCGCCGAAACGACCGCCGAAGTGCATCTGGTCGAGCGCCATCCCGACGGCGCACGCATCGACTACCTGCAACTGATTAACGTCCGCCCCGCCGACCAGGTCAGTGGCGATCTCGTGATCTCCAACATCCAGAAGCGAGGGTGAGCGATGACCGCCGCGCACCGCCTCGCCGCCACCACACGAGGACCCGGCCCGACACGACTGGACCCGGACACCGTCGCCGCACCCGACCCACAGCATCGCGCCCCGGTACGCGAACAGCCCTTGGCGACGACCGGTGCGCACCCGCCTTTGTTCGCGGTGCTCGGCGCGCACGGCGGTGCCGCCGCTTCGACCCTGGCGCGGTGGTGGGCACCGGCCGCCGACACCGGTCCGGCCTGGCCCGCCTCACCGGAGAGCACCCAGCTCGTGGTCGTGGCCGCGCGCCTGTGCACCCCGGGGTTGACCGCGGCGGCCGACCGGTTGCGGGAATGGCACGCAGGGCTGGCCCCGGACGGTGTGCAGGTGATCGGGCTGGTTCTGACCCCGATACGGCCGGGCAAGGTGCCGGCGGTCGTGCGCCGCTACCGGGCGCTGGTCACCGACCTGGCCGCGGCCGTCTACGACATCGGCTGGCACGACCAGCTCCTCGAGATCGAACTCGCCCAGCTGGCCGAATTCGCGCCTTTCGACCCACCACCCTCGCGTCGCGCCGGGCTGCGCCACACCGTTCCCGCCGACGTGCACCGTGTCGGAACCCAGATCATCACCCGCCTGTCCGCGACCCACCTACCGGCTGCGGCACAACCCGATTCGGAGACGCCATGACCCTCGTCACCTTGGTCACCGACGTGGCCTCGGCCGTGCTGGCCCAGGAGATCACGATCACGCCCACGGCCCCACCCCGCTCGGGCCTGATCATCAACCTCGTCAACTACCTGGCCTGGCTGGTCAGTTTGGCCGGGATCGCCGCACTGATCTACGCGGGCGGGAAATTCGGGTGGGAACGCTGGCACGGCGGCTCGGTCGAGTCCCCGAAGATCATCGCCGCGGCGATGTTCGGCGGCATCCTGGCCACCAGCGCCGGACCGATCATGAACGCCGTCGTCACCGGGGGCTCCTGATGGACTCCGACGCCGTTTCTCCACTCGGGCAGCGTGATTGGATGTTGTGGGCGGCTTCGCCGTCCGGGCGCACGATCCTGCCGCCGCAGGTACTGCAACCGCTGGTGCAGCTGCTCGGATATCTCGCCTGGTGCGTGCTGCTGTTGTGCATCGCGCGCACGATCTGGGTGGGCGGGCTGCTCGCGATCCGCACCTACCGCGAGGAAAGCGTCGAAGGACTGATCGGCGCTCTGCTCGGCGCGGCCCTGCTCGGCAGCGCCAGCTCCCTCGCCCTCGCCGTCATCCCCCGGTGGTGACCGCCATGCCCACGAACCCGACACCGGCACACCGCGACCACCTTCCCCGCTGGGCTGTCACCGCCGTGCTGGCCTTCGCCGGCCCGCTGACCGCCGCCGCGCTGTTCGCCTGCGGCACCGACACTCCCAGCGAACCCACCCGCCTCCCGGCCACGGTCGACACCACCGCACCACCGACCGGCCTGCGCTGGCAGCCCTTCCAAGGTGTGGACCTTCCGGTCACCGACCAAGGCCCGCACCGCGTCGACGGCGCGGTCGCAACCGGATACGAGCACTCACCCGCGGGAGCGGCGGTCGCGGCGACACAGGCGACGGTGCGGGCCTCGATCGCCACCGACGCCCAATGGCCCCAGATCGGTGCCCGCATGCTCACCCCCGGCACCGGCCGCGACCGGTGGGCGACCGCGCGGGCACAGATCTCGATCACCACCCCCATCGCCGAGGGCGCCCCGCGCCTGCTCGGCTACGTCCTCACCCGCTACAGCCCCGAGGCCGCCGAGGTCGAGATCTACAGCCTGCACCCGGACAACTCGCTCACCCGCAACCACGCCGCCGTGCTCTGGCTGTACGAGGACTGGCGCCTGGCACTGCCCGACCCCGCCTCGGGTACACCACCGCCGGTCACTGCCGTCACCGTGCCGCCGCCCGATCTCGTCGCCTTCCTCCCGCGCTGAAAGCGAGCCGCCCGCATGCGAATTCCCCGATTACTGATCATCGTCTTCACCGCCATCGTGGTGGTCGTCATCGTCGTGTTCGTCGTCACCATCACCCGCGACGACGAACCCACCCCGCCCGAGCCGCAGACACCGCGTCCGGACGCGACCACCCTCACCGAGCCGCGCCCGACAGCCACCGCAACCGTGGGGCCGACCGCGGACCTGTTCGGCAACCGACTCGAGGTCCCCGCGAGCGAGGCCGGCATCGCGCTGACGCAGGATCGCGCCCGGCGCGCCGACCCGAGCCAGCCGGACTACCTGATACGCCCACCCGCGGGGATGGCATGGCAACGCGGATGGGGTGGTGCGGCGCTGCCGGTCTCGATCGGCGACGGCCCGACCTCGATCACCGACGGCATCGCCTCGGGGTTCGCGCGCACACCCCAAGGCGCGGGACTCGCCGCTGCCGACGCCCTCGGGCGCGCGCTGGCCGCCCCGGAACGGACCTGGCGGCAGGTCGTCGCGACGCGCTATCGCGGCGGTGGACAGGCCCTGCTCGACCGGTTCGCGCGATCGCGGGCGCGCACCCCCGACGCCGCCCGCTACGTGACGGTGCCCGACGGCGTGCGGATCGCGCAGGGATACAGCCCCGACTACGCGGTCGTCGAATTCGCGATCCGGGACGGGCTCGGCTACCGGATCGCGCGCTGGCCGATGGCCTGGGCGGACGGTGACTGGCGCGTCGCGGTCCCCACCGAGATCGAAACCCTCTGGGGGCCAGGCACCTACGTCGACTCGATGACCGGATTCGGCGCGTGGAGGACCGTCTCATGAACCACAGCATCGTCCTGGCGTCCCCGCCCGGCGGCGTCCGCGAGCAGTTGCCGACCCCTGCGCTGTGCGACATCCCCCTCGGCCCGCAGCAGGTGTGCAACCAGGTCGGTGGGATCGCGACCCGCGCGGTCGGATCGGCCTGGGACGACATGGTCGATTTCCTGATGGACGGGTTCGGCAGAGGCGTGCGGATGGCGATGGGCTGGTGGACCGAGCTGCCCTCGCCTGTGTTGACCGGTCCTGGTGGGTATCCAGGCGCGGCGTTGACCGGAGTGCGCGAGTTCACCGGCGGGCTCCAAGTGGTGTTCCTCATCGCCGGGATTATGTTCGCCGCGGCACGTCTGGCGTTGGCCAAACGCGGCGGGCTGGCCGGGGAGGCTCAAGAAAGCTTCCTGATGCTGGTGCGTGCCTCTTTCACCTCGATGGCGTTCGCGGTCCTGATCACCACCGGCACCCGCGCGGGCGACGAGTTCTCGAACTGGGTGATCTTCACCGCCACCGGCGGGGACTGGACACGCACGGTCGACCGGATGGCGCAACTGAACGAGGACACCAAATCCGGGCTCGGCACAGGCATCCTGTTCGTGGTCGGACTGCTGGGGTTGATCAGCACCCTGATCCAGCTGGTCATGCTGGTGATCCGCCAAGCCCTGCTGATCCTGGTCGTGGCAGTCATCCCGCTGGCCGCCGCAGCCTCGGGCACCGGGCCGGGATCCCAATCCTACAAACGCCTGTTGTCGTGGTCGCTGGCGTTCGTGCTCTACAAACCCGTCGGCGCGCTCGTCTACGCCGTCGCGTTCACCGTGATCGGGGATGAACAGCAGACCGATCCGCAGCAGGTGCTGCTCGGATTGATCCTGCTGGTGATGAGCGTGATCGTGCTCCCGGCCTTGGTCCGCCTCGTCGCCCCGGCGGTCGCGACCCTGGGCGGGGGCGGTGGCGCGACCGCGGTGTTGGCCGGTGGCGCGGCCGGTGTCGCGATGGGCTCGACCGGCGGTGGCGGTAGCGCTCGCAAGGTCAGCGAAGGCGAGAACGCTCCCAGCGGAGCCGGATCCGGTGACGGTCCCGGCGGCGGATCACCACCTAGTGGCGGCCCCCCCGGTGGCGGTGGTGGAGGCCGGCCACTGGGCGGTGGTGCGGGCAGCGATCCCGGCGCTGGTTCCACCTCGGATCTCGGGAGCGGGTCTTCGAGTGGGTCCGGTTCGGGGTCCGCGGCGCGATCGACTTCACCGAACGCGAGCGGTTCCTCTGGTGCGGGGACTGGGGCTGGGACGGAGTCCGGGGGCGCTGCCGGTGGGGCCGCGGGTGGTGCTGCCGGGGCGGCGGTGATGGCCGCCCAGGAGGTCAAGGCCGCAGGCGAGCAGGGAGTCGCCGCGGTCGAGTCGCAGACCCGCGACGCCGCCGACGGGGGTTGGAATCCCGATTCGCTGACTCCGGCGGAGGTGCGGCGGTGACCGCGCGGATGTACGGGCGGTGGGAACGCCCCCGCAGTGCAGGCTTCTTCGGGCTCACCTGGGGCGTGTCGATGCTCGGACTCGCCTTGGTGATCACGATCATGGCCGGGTTCCTGATCTCGCGCTCGCTCAGCGTCGCCGCCGTCTTGGTGGTCGGGGCCGCGATGGTGTTCGCGCCGCTGGCGGTCACGATCAACGGCCGCACCGGGTGGGAGCTGCTGGCGTTGCGCGTCCAGTTCGCCACCGCGCGCGCCCGCGGTGAACACCTCTACCGAGCGGGTCGTTTCTCTCGGATTCCGGGTCTGGCGAAACTGCCCGGCCTGCTGGCGGATTCGAGCCTGTCGGAGTACGAGACGGCGGGCGGGCGGCGGTTCGCGATGCTGCACATCCGCCGCAGCGACCACTACACCGTCGTGCTGCGGGTCGTCCCGCGCGGCAAGGAACTGGTCGACCAACCCCAGATCGACTCGTGGGTCGAAGGGTACGGGCAGTTCCTGGCCACCCAGAGCCGCGGCGGCGAAGTCGTGGCCGTGACCGCGGTCCTGGACAACGTCGTCGAGACCCGGCTGCGCCAAGCCCGCGAGGTCACCCGACTCGTGCGCGAGCAGGCACCCGAGTTCGCGAAGACGGTGATGCGCGAGGCCGCCGCCGACCTGGGAGGGGTCGGTGTCCGGATCGAGGCGCGGATCGCGATCACCTACCGCGCCATCGGCAAAGGCCGTGTCCGCCGCGACGAAGCCGAACAGGCCCGCGAGATCGGACAACGCCTGCAAGGAGTGCTGTCCCAGCTCGCCCGCGCCGGACTGCCCGCCACCCCGCTCCAGGCATGGGAAGTCCTCGCCCTGGTGCGCACCCGCTACGACCTGGCCTCCCAACGCGACGTCGAAGCCGCCGGGGCGTCCCTGCTCGAGACCCAGTCCTGGGATTCGGTCGGGCCGATCGCCCACGTCGACCGCTGGGATCACTACGTCCACGACGGCGCCCGCTCCATCACCTGGGAGATGGACGCCGCCCCGCGCGGCGCGGTCATGGAAACCGTCCTGGAAGAACTGCTGCGCCCGCGCGCGGACGTGCCCCGCAAACGGGTGGCCCTGTTCTACCGGCTGCACTCGGCCGCCGAAGCCACCTCCCTGGTCGATTCCGATTTCCGCGACGCCATCGCCGCCGAGCAGACCGAACGCGGCATCGCCTCCGCGTCGGCGCGTATCCGCGTCGGTAACACCCAGGCGTCGCGCGAGGAACAAGCACGCGGCGCAGGTTTGACCAGGTTCGGGGCGCTGGTGACAGTGACCGATCACCTCGACGGGGACCTGCCCGGTATCGAGGCATCGGTCAAGGCCATGAGCGCCGCGTCGCGGCTCAGCGTGCGCCGCAGCTACGGATCGCAAGCCGCGAGTTTCGCCGCCAGCCTGGGAATCGGGCTCATTTTGCCTGAGCATTCTTCCATTTCCAAGCGGGTCAGCGCATGACCGGCAACAGCCACCAGGATCGGCGGCGCCACGAAACCGTTGCGGGAGTGCGGGTGCTCACCGCGACCGCGCGCGCGTCGACCGAAGCCGCTGCCGCCCGGCCCGGACCGCGTGGTTGGTGGGCAAGATTGGCGATATCGAGCGATGATCATCGCCGGGCCACCGCCGCCCGCCGCGTCGCCGCAGCGGACGCCGGAGATGGCTTCGACCGATCGCCGACACAGCTCACCGACCGCGGCTACCGAGGGCCGGGCGGCGGCCGAGCCACCGTGGTCCCCACCACCCCGGAATGGCGCGCCACCACCGTTCAGGTCGCCGGACTGTGGCCCTTCTCCGTCGGCGCCAGCGCGCCCACGGTCGGTACCCCGGTCGGCTCGCATTACATCACCGGCGCCCCGGTCCACTTCGACCCGATGAGCTGGTTCCTGAAGGGTTTCATCACCGCGCCGATCGCTTTCGTGTTGGCGCTCAACGGATTCGGCAAATCGAGTCTGATCCGGCGGATGGTGACCGGGGCGGTCGCGGCGGGGGAGACCGTGCTGTGCATGGGCGACACCAAACCCGACTACCGCGACCTCGTCGAACGTCTGGGCGGCCAAGTCGTCGACGTCGGCTACGGCCACGGCACCCTCAACCCCCTCGACGTCGGCGCCCTCGGCGACATCGTCGAACGGCTCACCGACCCCGACCAGCGCCGCCAGGTCACCGCCCGAGTGGAAGCCGGACAGGTCAACATCGTCGCGGGCCTGATCGAACTCGTACGCGGGTCGCGGGTCGCCGACTACGAAGAAGTCCTCATCGCCGCCGGGCTACGCGAACTCTACGGTCCCGCAAACGAATTCACCCACGACCGGCCACCACTGCTCGAAGACCTGCTCGCGGTGATCTCCACCGGTGGCGAGCAGATGAGGCGCTTCGCCGAAGAAGACGACGAACCCAGCTACCGCGCCTCCACCAAGACCCTGCGACGTTCCCTGCGCGCGCTGGTGGAAGGGCCGTTCGGCGCGATCTTCAACGGCCCCACCACCACACGGCTGGATCTGGCGAGCCCGGCGGTGTGCGTGGACGTCTCCCGAATCCCCGAAGGCGACACCAAACTGCTGGCCGCGGTGCTGATGGTGTGCTGGAGCGAAGGATTCGGCGCGGTTGCCGCCGCGCACGCCCTCTCCGACGCCGGACTCGCACCCGCGCGCACCTTCGAAGTCGTCATGGACGAGATCTGGCGCGTCCTCGGGGTCGGGGAATTCATGGTCGACCGCGTCGACGCCCTGACCCGGCTCAACCGCACCCTCGGTACCGGGCTGATCATGTGCAGCCACACCATCAAAGACCTCGCCGCCTTCGATTCCGCCGCCGCACAGGCCAAAGCGCTCGGCTTCTTCGAACGCGCCCGCGCCAAGATCATCGGCCCCGTCGGCCCGGAAGAGATCGACCGCATCCGCTCCGCGGTCGGCATCACCGACACCGAAAAGCTCCTGGTCACCTCCTGGGCCGCGCCGCGCCCGCCCACCGACGACGACCTCGACCCCGGACGGCGCGAAACCCCGCCCGGCACCGGCTGCTATCTGCTCAAGACCGGGGAGGCCGCCGAACCCGGCGTCGCCTTCCGCATGACCTTCACCCCGACCGAACGAGCCAGCCAGATCCACAACACGAACCGACGCTTCGACATGAACACCGAATCGAGCACGCGATGACCAGCGAAAACGACGATGATGAACGCGACCTCGAAAACCACCGCCGCCGCAGCGATCCTACTACCGATCACCCTGCTGGTCCTGCTACTCGGCGTGATCGCCGCCGAACCCCGCACGACCTGCGCCACACCCCTGGGCACCTCCGCGGGCGGGCCGACCGGACAGACGGTCGCCGGGCTGACCGAAGCCCAGTTACGGCTGGCGCGCGACGGAGTCGTGATCGGCAAACAACGCCGGATGCCCGAATCGGTGATCATCGCCGAACTCGCCGCCCAAGGGGTGGAGTCCGGGTTCCGGAATCTGGCGAATCCGTCGGTGCCGGAATCGCTGAGCTATCCCAACGACGGCCTGAGCCACGACCACGACTCGGTCGGGCCGCATCAACTCCGGGCCGGGGTGTGGGGATCGGTCGGCATCGCGAAGTTGATGGACCCGGCCTATCAGATCAACTGGTTCTACGACCGCGCCGAACAGTCCGGTGCAGCGGCGCAACAACTCTCACCCGCGGAGTTGGCCCAGCACATCGAACAGTCGGCGCCCAACGCCTACGCCGGACAGATCGAACTCGCGCGCGAGTTGTATCAGCGCTTCGCCGACATCGACCCGCGCACAACATCATCCGCCTCGGCGGGTGCGGCGCCGAGGGGGTGTGGTTCGGGGGCCGGGTCGGTGTTGAGTCCGGCCGAGGCCAGTACGTTCGGGCGCACGGTGATCGAGCACGCGTCGCGCTGGATCGGCACCCCCTACGTGTGGGGCGGCGGCGACATCAACGGCCCCACCGGCGGTGGCGTGGACTGCTCCGGGCTGACCCTGTACGCGATCTACCACGCCTCCGGTGGGCGGATCCGGCTGCCGCACTACACACAAGCCCAGCAGGACGATCCCAGCGCGGTCGTGGTTCCGTTCGCGCAACGCGCGCCCGGGGACCTGATCTTCTTCACCAGTCCCGGCGACACCGATTCCCATCACGTCGGGATCTATCTGGGTCCCGACGAGCAGGGACGCGACCTGCTCTTACACGCGCCCCAATCCGGGCAGACGGTTACCACCACGCTGCTCAGCGGCTTCGCGGGGGAGCGAATGGACGTGCGCCGCTACGAAATCCGCGACCGCGCGGGTGCGTCATGACCGATCACGCATGCTCGCCGATCGCGCGCAGATCGTCTGCCTCGCCGACACAGCGATCCCGACGAGAACGCGTCGCAGTGTGCGAGAGGCGGGCGGATCGGCATGACTGAATCATCGCACCTCGCCATCGAGCGGGGGGACGGCGACCGCGATCCGGCTGAGTTCGCGATGCGTGTCGATTTCGCCCTCTCGACGGTGTTAGCGCGCGCCCGCGTCGGAAGCGAGATCGACGGCGGGTTGGCTGGGCGGATCGATGACCGTATCGCCGTGATCGGGCAGCGGTGGCGCGATCATGACCGCCTAAGCGGCGATTGGGCCTATCTCCTCGACGCGTACGCCGATTGGCGGGAACGCCCGGACACGATGGCCCGGTTCATGGATCGGGTGAGCGCCGACCGCGCCGCCGGCTACGACGCGATGAGCCCGGCGCAACTGCGCAGCCACCACCAGGCCCGCGCGATGACCGCCGATCGCCACAGCGAAACTCCCGCACCCGCTCCCGGCGAACTCGATGCCGTGCTCACCACACCGGGCGCTACCGCGTCCACCAATAGCGACACCACCGTCGCCATCGCCGCCGCGCTCGCAGCCGACACCGATACCCCTGCGCTCCCGGCCCCGGATGCCTCGGCCGAGGCATCCGGGGAACCGGACACCGCACCCGTACCTGACTCGACGGAGGTCGAACCGTGAGCGATGACACCACCGGCCGCACTCCGCCCGAGGCGGTGATGACCTTGCGCGAGATCCAGGAGTTGGTCACGGCGAATCTCGCGGTGCTTCGTCGCACGACCCGCGCCCTGGACCTGGAACGATTCGCGGTCGAGCACGGCTTGGACGATCCGCCCGACTTCGAGAGATTCGTTCGCGCACTGCGGGTCTCGGCCGGGATCGACTACGAGGCGGTGCGTGCCCTGAACGCCGCGCGCAAGGCCCTGGACCCGATCTTCACCGTGCGCGCCTCCCACGGCGCTCGACTGCGGCTGTGGTGCGCGGCCACCCGCAGCCTGTTCACCATCGTCGCCCCCGGCGGGGAGATCATCTGGCGCGATCGCCACCCGCCGCACGCCGCGGTGAACAGCCTGATCAGAGCCGCCGAATCCGCCGCACACCAGGCGATCTGGGTGGCCGGGCAGACCTGCGACCGGTGGGGAGTCGACGCGGCGACCCTGCGCTTGGTCCTGGCTCGCGGTCACGGCCTGGACCTGGTCGGGCTCCACGGTGCCGCACTCGCCGCGAATCTGCTGCTCGACCTCGTCATCGACCCGGTCGGCAATCCCGCCGCGCGCGCGAGCGCCGCGCCGCACGTGGGGTGGCGCGGCAGCGACCTGCTCTCCCTCACCGACCCCGCCCCGGAGCGTCCATGAACAGCCGATACACGACAGCCGCACTGACCATCTCGGTCGCGCTCACCGCGACCGGATGCGCCACCACTGGAATTCCCGCCGATCCCGTTGTCACCGGGAGCGACTGCGGCACAGAAGGTCTCGCCGCACCCTTCGAGCAGGTCGATCCATGCGACCCCGAGCAGGTACTCACAGCGGCACTGCGGGCCGTCTTCGGCTACCGGCCCGACGTGCAGGCCGACCCCGCCGACGCGCTGGATGCTGCGCGGCCGTTGCTCGATGACCGGTTCGCGGCCGATGCCGCCGCGAGCGCGCTCGTGTGGAGTTCGGTCACCACCGCGCTCTGGCAGCAATGGCGACACGACCGGGTGCCGGTCGTGACCACCGTGCGCGTCCGGCCCGATGACCACCCACCCGACACCGCCACTCAGGTGGCGCGGGTCGTGAGCGTCGACATCGACGCCCCCGTCTCCGACCCCGGCGCCTTCGCGGTGTACGCCACCGCGACCCGGATCGGCACCGGGACCGGATGGCGGCTGTCCGGAGTGCAGGTGAGCCAATGAGCGGAGATCCGGTCGAGGAGGGCGGCCAGCAGGTGCGCCAAGGCTTCGTGCAAGCCCTGCAAACCGCGCACACCACCGCCGCGCTGATGCGCGGACGCGGCACCGAGGGCCGCTCCCGCGCCGAACACAACCAGCGCCTCGACCAAGCCGACCAGAAGGAGCGGCGGTCGATCCGCGAGCACAACGTCCGCGTGGGCGCCGCGATCGACAAGGCCAGATCCGAGTGGGCGCTCGGCCAAGCCCGTGTCGATGAGGTCAAGGGGCGCACCAGCCACAACAAGGACGCCCACACCCTGGCCCAGCGCGAAACCGAGCGCCGTATGGAACGTGCCGAAACTGATCTGACGCGCCGCACCAAGGCCGGCGAACAGGAGCACACCCACAACCAGGAGATCCACGACAAGAAGACCAAGGCATACGACCGCCGCGAGACCCGCGCCGACGAACTGCACGATCTCGAGGTCGAGTACAAGAAACTGCTGATCGACATCCGCAGGCGCGCCGCCGGTTTCACCGACACCCTCACCGGTCAAGGCGTCGACGGACAGGCCGCAGCCTCGACCGCGGCGTTCGCCGCCGCAGACGCCAACCGGGACCTGTCCGAGGAACACGACGCCGACGCCGACGCCTTCGCTGGGCGTTTCGCCGAGGACACCGGCCTCGATTTCACCGACGACGAGATCCTCGCCGCCGCACTGCCCGCCTCAGACAGCGACGCCGTGATCGACGTCGAATTCTTCGATATCGATCCCGACGCCGCCGAACCCAGCGGGACCGACAGCGGCGGCCTCGATCCCGGCGCATCCGCCGAAGCGGAGTATCCGGGAGCGGATGGTTTGGCGGGGCTGACCGAGGAGCTGACCGCCGAGACCCGCCTGTCGCACGCGGCCGGCGTGTTCCTCGATTCCGAACTCGCGCCGGACCGTGGGGTGGGTGGCCTGGTCGCCGACGCCGTGGACGCCGCGGTCGGGGGCGAGCTCGGCGACGGCCCGCTACCGCAGGACGAGCCCGCCCTCGATCCGGCCACCGAGTTGCTCGACCCGGACCCGGACCCGGGGCGGGACCTGTGACCGGGACCAGGAGTCGGTGATGGACACCCCGACCGCGCTGCAAGCACACCTGCTCAAGGGCATCCAGAACCTGGCCGTGGACAACGAACGCCGCCGCCCCCGCCCGGCCGAGACCGGCGAACCCGCCGACTTCGATGAGCAGTGGGGCATCGGGCAACGCGCACTGGACCAGCTCGAACAGGTCGCTCTCGGGATCGGGGTACCGAAAGCCTGGATCGACTACGCCCGCGCGTCCGGGCAACGCGGCACCCGCTGGCAGGCGGGACGAGCGATGCTCGGCTCCGGCCACGTCGAGCGCGCCCAGCTGATCGGCGCCCTGACCCGCGAGGTGCGTGGCCTCCAGGACATGGCCGGGCTCGCCGCGGTCTTTGCCCACCGCGGCATCGACGCCGAGGTCACCGCCCGGTTTCGCCGGATGACCGGTATGACCTGGCAGCGCCTCGGCGCGGTGTCCCACGCCCTGGGGTTGACGACCGAAGAACGACACCAGGTCTGGACCCGCGGCGATCGTCACTGGTCCACCGTGGTCGCCGAGCGCGTGCGCGAGACCGATCTGAAGTCGCTGGCACAGGACTGGAACGCCGTCGTGACCGCGGACTTCAGCGCGGCGACCATCCCCGTGGTCGTGCTGCAAGCCGCCGGGATCACCGCCGCCGACGCCAACGCCGCGATGCCGACCTCCCCCGACGACATGGTCACCGAAGTCACCGGGGCCCTCGCCCTGCTCGACGACCACGCCCCCCGCGATACCGCTCTCCCGGGCACCGCCGCCGCCATCGCCACCGCCGTGGAACCCGACCCGGCCGTGCCCGACACCGACATCGACCCCGACCCGGCGGATCGGCAACCCCTCGCCTCTTCCTACCCCGATCCGAGCGACGGAGTCGAACCATGACCGCACCGCCCTCCGAGATACCGAAAGCCGTTGTGCCACAGCACGAAATAGGAAGGACACTGACGATGAGTCGAACCGATGACCCCGCGGAACTGGCAGGGTGGAAGGCCGGGCTGCTGGCCCGAATCCAAGAACGCGGCACCGAGCACGCGCGACTGCTGTATCGGGGATATCCCGAATACGACCCCGGATCCGGTCGCGGCGACGTCGCTATCCAGAGGTGGCGCGCGCACCTGCGCGATCTCGAGGCCGAACAACACGAACTGATCACACGCGCCGGGGCGTCCGGAATCCCGCACACCGCAATCAGCGCGGCGATCGACAACGGCGCTGCGTGCCGACGGTGGGGCGAGAGCGTCAACGACCCACCGACCACCCGCCACGGCGAGGACCCGGTGCGCGCGCAGCGGATCGCGGCGATCGCCGAGGACGTGTGGACGTTGGAACACATGGCGATCATCGCCATCGAGCGCGAACACCGTCAGGTCGGCGACCTGACCGATGCCGCCGCCCACCAGCAGTACCTGATCAATATGGACCTGCTGTGGGACCGCGTCGACTCGGTGGCCGTGCTCGCCGAATTGACCGAGGTCGAGCGCGAGCAACTCTGGGGCCGCGTCGGCGACGACTGGGATCGACTGCTGGAGTTCAGCGTCGAGGGCTACGACGACTTCGAACTCGAACAACTCTGGCGCACCCACGCCTGGGCGGGGATCGCCTGGGACGTGCACCGCAGTGTCGACAATATGGCCGCCGACGCCGCACGCTCGCTCGTCGCCGACACCGACCGACCGCCGACACCGCATGTGCTGCTCGAGCGCGCACGTGAGGCGGTGACCGCGGTCGCCGAGGCCGTGGCCCAGGCGAGCACCCAGACGCTGTTCCTCACGCGTGACGAGGCGTCGGCGGGTGGGGGTCGGTGGCTGGTCGCTATGGACCCCCGGTCGCAGACCGGACCCGGCGGCGGGGTCGAGCTGTGAACGGGCGACGATCGTGACCACCCCACCCCCGGCGCCGGGATCGCGCGAGACGGTCGTGCAGTGGCAAGCCCAACTGCTGACCCAGATCCGGCTGTTGACGGGCGAGCACACCCGAATCCTCGACGCCGGATGGGAAGGCTTCGAACCCCTCGACTCCGGTGGCGACGCCGAATCCGCGTGGAGTGAACACCTCGACGCCCTGACCGCCGAGCAGCACCGCGTCGAGCAGACAGCGCTGAGCGCGGGCGTGCGCCCGGAATGGATCGCCGACGCGGTCGCACTCGGGGAGAACAGCGCCCTGCCGCGCCTGGATGCCCTGTCGCGCCAGGACTCCATGCCCTGGCGCGACGACGCCGCCCAGTCGTTCTTCATGGACATGCTCGGGCTGGACCTGTGGCACCTGGAACGCATGGCCGCGTTGGCGGCCGAACGAGGCGACCGCATCGCGACCGGCCGCTGGAGCTACGGCACGAACCCGATGTCGGAAACCCAGTTCGCCCAGAACATGGCATTGCGTCATAAGCGGGTGGTCGCGTTGGCACACGCCGCGCAGATCACCGACGGCGAGGCCGCCGCGTTGTGGGGCGACGCCGCCGAACCGTATCGGCGTGATCACGCCGTGCGACTGGAAATCCGAGACGAACTCAGCGTGGCCCAAGCATGGCATTCGTATTCGAAACTCTCGACGGAATCGGCGGTGCCACCGTATGTGCCGGTCGACCCCGCCACCGGCACCCCAATCGCCGGCGCGCACGTCCTGCCGCCGACACCGCAGCAGATGATCGCCGCCGCCGCCGCGACCTTGCGCGCCGAATTCATCGACGCCGCACTCACCGACACCGCCGACGCCACCGCCGCACTCGGCGCCATCTCCGCCGCCGTCGACGACGCGTTGCCGCCGGGCACCGGCGGGGACGGTGTCGCCGATCCCGGCCCGGAGCCCGACAACGATCTCGGATACCGCCACGACTACGGCACCGACCCGTGACCCGCTGATCGACCCTGCGTTTCGTCGATGCCGCCGGTCACGGGTACTGGCCGCGACATCGAACCCGCCACCGGGGACACCGCATTCCTCCACTTCTCGCGAGGCTGCCGATGTCCATTCCGCACACACCACACCACCGCGACCCGCGACCCGCTGACCGCCTCCCGAGGGGGCGCTGATGAGCTGGGCGCAGTCGCAACCCGGGTCACCTACCGATCCCGGCTATTACCACGACGCCGCCGACGAGCGCGAAGCCCGGCTACGCGCCGATTTCGCCCTCTACCACTACCTGAACGAGATCGCCCCGTTCGGCGAAACACCTGATCAAGTCGCCGAATTCACCGCGCAAGCGCAGATGCTGTCGCAGCGATGGACAGGTTCCGGCGACGTCGACGCCCACGATTTGTGGACGCAATTGGATGCCGCCACCGGCGCATGGACGGCCCGGCCGGAAACCACCCGCGCCGTATACAGCGGTGTCGCTGCGGCACACGCCAGCGGAGATCAGGTCGTCGACGATCTCACCTTGCGCAGTATGCGCCAAGCCGCGGTGTTGACCGGCCGCATCGAGCCCGACATCACCGGATCGGTGCAGGACAGTGCCCGCTCCCGACCCCAGGACCGGGCCAAGGTCATCGAACTGCGCCCCGGTAGTGCGGTGGACCGTGCACTCGGAGGCCGCGGCCCCGAGGTGTCGATGGCCGAGATCGACGCGCTCATCGCCACCACCGACGAACTGCTCGACGCCGAAGAACTCGTCGGGGACCTCGACACCGGCACCGACCAACGCGCGATCGAGCGGGCTTCGGCACTGCGGCGAGTGCAGGACCTCTCGGCCGCCCACACCCGCACCAGCGAACGCTTCGCCGGGGTGCCCAGCCACGACCAGGACCTCATCGAGCATCTGGAAGACCTGCTGGTCCAGGCCCGCGACGCACGCAGCGACGCGACGCTGGCCGGGGCCGATCAGGAACAGATCGATCGCGCCTACCTGGCCGGACGCGACGGCACCTACGCCCACACCACCACCGAAGCAGACCCGGCCGCCGCCCACATCGACGCGGCGGTCGCCGCCGCCATCGGTGCCGACGGCATCGACATGCCGGATGCCGAGCCCGACACCGGCCTCGACTTCGACCTCGACCTCGACCTCGACCTCGAGCCCGAGCCCGAGCCGTCCCGAGACATCGGAGCTGCGCTGTGAAAACCACTGTCCATCAACAGATAACGGAAATCTATCGAGGAGTGTGCGCATGATCGCGACACGGGAGACCCGTCGACGGACCAAGAGCGGGATCGGCGAGGAAACCACGATGCTGCTGCTGTTCCTCGCGGTGGTCGCGCTCGCGGCTACGGCGTGGGCGGCGTTGTCGGTGGGCCGGTGGTGGGCCGGGCTCCCGGTCACCGTCAACCCGGCCGTCGCGCTGCTGGCCGTGGTCCTCGGCACGGCGAGTTGGCCGTGGCAGGCCACGGTGGTGGCCGTCGCGCTCTACGGCCTCGAAGCGGGTGTGTTCTTCGCCGGATGGCGGCTGTTGCGCACACCGCACGAGATCGACAGCGCCGCGCGAACCATGCAGCGCCCGAACCAGATTCGCATCGCCCGCGCCCGCGACAATATCGCGGCCAACCAGCGGTTGCTCGCCGACGCGCCCGAGGACGTACAGCAACTCGCAGGCCCGCCGCTGGGCCGCACCGTGGTCGGCGGGGTCGAGTTGTTCGTGCCCACCGAGCTGGGAGTCACGATCGCGGCCGGCACCCGCACCGGCAAGACCATGGCCTGGGCCATCCCCGCGGTCCTGGCCGCGTGGGGGCCGTGCCTGGCCACCAGCAACAAACCCGACCTCTACCGCCACACTCTTGCCGGACGCCGCGAGGCGGGCGCTATCTGGGTCTCGGATCTGCAAGGGGTCACCGGCACCCCGACCTGCGGATTCTGGGTGAACCTGCTGACCCAGGTCACCGGCCTACCAGCGGCCCGCAAGCTGGCCTCTTTCTTCGTCTCCGCCTCCTCGGGCACCACGGCCCAGGCCGTGAACGCCAAGGTGGACAGCTATTTCGACGGGGGCGCCCAAGAATTGTTGGCGCTCTACATCCTGGCCGCCGCGCGTGCGGGCGGGGATCTGCTGCACGTGGCCGAATGGCTGGGCCGCGATCAGGACCCGACCCCGGCGCTGATTCTGGACTTTCACGGCCAGCGCCGCCCCGGCGAGCGGATCCGCGAGTCCCAGGCCCTGTATGCCCGCCAGCGCGACGGGCTCTACGACATGGCCAGGAGATTCTTGAACGTCCTCGCCGACGGCGACTACGCCCAGATGGTGACCCCGCCCGCGCGTACGCACCTGCGGGTGCGCGAAACCAAGGCCGGGGTCGTGATCGACAAGGAAATCCAGACCGGAACCCACGAGTTGCCGGAGTTCAAGCCGGTCGAGTTCGTCGAATCCACCGACACCGTGTACGCGCTGTCGATGGCCGGACCCGACGGGGCGACACCGCTGACCTCGGCGCTGGTCGGCCAGATCATCGAAGCCGCGCTCAGCGCGGCGCGCGCCCGGCCCGACGGCAGGTTGGCGGTGCCGCTGCTCGGGGTGCTCGACGAGGCCGCCAACTGCGCCCGCATCAGCGAACTGCCCTCCTATTACACCTACGCCGGGGGCTGCGGGATCATCCTGATGACCATTCTGCAAGTCCTGGAACAGGGCGAAGACCTCTGGGGCGCAAGCGGACTCAAAACCATGCGCGCCCAGAGCATCGAGGTCTACGGCGGCGGTATCGCCGCGGTCGACTACCTCCAGCACTGGTCCCAGATGGCCGGACAACACGACGTCGCCGATCGCTCGCGCAGCCGAGGCCAGGGCGGCACGAACCGCACCCTGTCATGGCGGGCCGAACCCATCCTCGAGGTCTCCGCGCTCGCCGCACTACCCAAAGACCGCGCCCTGGTGCGGTTGCCGGGCCACGGACCGGTGCTCGTGGAGAAGGTGTGGTGGCAGGACACCGAATACGCGCCGCTGATCCGGCGATCCCTCAAGGAATTCGCCGCCGACAGCCGGTCCGTCGTCGTGGTCGCACCCGACGACGGTGACGACGCCGCTAGCGGCTCGGACGGGGCGGGGGACCTGTGATCAGCACTCCGAATGCTGCTGCCGCGCCCGCTGCCAAACCGGCGCGCGCACGTAAACCGTCGTATCCGCATTTCGTCGCCTTCGCCGAGAAATGGCTGCTGCCCTTGATCAGCGTCCGGCTCTCCGGCGGCAACCGCGAGAACACCTACACCTGGTGCGAGCACTGGTGGGCCCACCGCGCGGTCGCGGTCCGCATCGCCCACCTGCACACCGCGTTCGAAGCCTCCCGAGGCCCCGCCGCCAGCGCGTTCGTCACCGGCCACGTCGACTTGCATTTGCGGGTCATCCTCGACGCGGCGAAAGGCCCCCTGCACCGCTGCACCCCGACCGAACACCTCACCACACCGTCCCTGCCGTTCGAACCCGTTCCTGCCGAACGCATCCCACACATCGTTCCGCGTCCCGACACCGACCCCGAACAAGCCCCGAGCACCGGCTCGGCGGAGGGCACCGGCACGGACGGCGGTGCGAAGAAGAAGCCGCCGCCGCGATTCGACGACTACCGGCTGTGGGTGCAGGAATGGCTGCTGCCGGTGACCTCGGTGCGCATCGCCGGCCAGCACCGCGAGGGCACCTACACCTGGTGCACTCGCTGGTGGGAACACCACGGCGTCGCGGTCCGCTTCGCGCTGTTGCACGCGGCGTTCGAGGCCGCAGTCACCGCGGAGAACAAGACGGCGATGTCGTCGCTGTTCACCCGCCAGATCGATCCGACCATGCGCCTGGTCCTCGACGCCGCCAACGGGCCGCTACATCGCTGTACACCGGGCGAGCACGTCGAGCTGCCCGGACTGACCGCCAGCCGCGTCCCCCGCAACTGGTTCGGTGCGCCCGGCACGCGGCCGGTGATCGAACAGCTGGGATTCGGCCCCGATTTCCGGCACCTCGCCCCCGGCGAGGACGCCCAGGAGCAGCCGTGATCACACCCACCCGAGCCCAGACCCGCGTGCTCAAAGCCATTCAGAACTCCAGCCGCGCCCTCGCCGCCCTGCTCACCGAGGCGGCCGGATTCGACGGCGCACCGCCGCCGCAGTGGTTCGGCGCCTACCAGCACCACGCGATCGCGCGCGAGAACCTGATCGCCGCCGCCACCGCGGGCGCGGTACCGGCCGCATGGCTCGACCAGGCCCGCGCACGCGGCGAGCGCGGGATCGGCTGGCGCGCGGACCTCTATCTGACCGCCCCCGGCCCGACCGACTGGGACCGTGTGCTGCGCGATCTCAGCGAGGACGTGGCCCGGATCCGGGAATGGGAAGCCCTCGATGCCGCCCACCAGCAACTGCACCACGGCCCGGACACCACCTCGGCGAGCCTGCGCACCAACGTGACCGCCCTGTCCATGCGCACCACCGGTGTCGCCAACCTGCTCGGGTTGACCGCCGACCAAGCAACAGGGCTGTGGGGCGAGCTCGACGACTTGGCTGCCGCGGGCGCCGCCGGCCTGGACGGGGTGGCGGCCGAGCAGATCCGGCACCGCTGGCATACCGCCGCCGACACCGACACCAGCGGCTGGGCCGGACAAGCCGCCACGCTGGCCACCGCCGGTGTCGATATCGAGGCCAGCCCCGCACTGCCCGCGGCCCAGGCACTGCGGACCGCGATCGCCAGTGCGCTCGCGCCGGTCCACGCTCTGTTTCTTGCCGCCCGCGACCCCGAGTTCGGTGCGGCGCTGGACGCGGCGATCCCCGACATCGACCAGCAATCCTCGAGTCTCGAGGTGCTGTTCAGCAACGCACCGGTCCCCGATGAACCGTTCAGCGGCGCGAACGCCGGCACCGTACCGGTCTTCCAGAGCGCGCAGGTGCGTCCGTGGTGAGCGTGGTCTGGACGCCGGTTCGGGTGCGCGACATCCCGGTCGAGCACGCCGAGGGACTGCGGCGCGTGCACGAGCTGGCTGCCGAGGCCACCCGGCACCGGCATCTGCTCGACACCGCCGGGTTGTCGATCGCCGATCGCCTCGAGCGGCGACAACAGATCGATCGGATCGACCGCGAGCGCGATCTGCTCGAAATCACGCTCCGGGGCAACGGTGTCCCGCCCGTCTGGGTCGATGTCGCACGGCGACTCGGGTTCTCCCAACAGCCCTGGACATCCGCACAGATCCTGCCCCCGGTCCCGTCGGCGACACGACCGCGCGGGGGCCGTCACCGCGTCGCCTCCGACACCCGCCTGCTCGCTGACATGGCCGCGGTCTCGGTGGCCCGCGAGCACCTACTGGCCCACCACCAGATCAGCATCGACCCGAACTCGATGGCCGAGCACCAATTCCGACGCAACATGCACACGGTCTGGCAGCGCGCCGTCGTCACCGCCACCGCGCTCGGGATGAGCACCACCGCGCGCGAACGCATCACCGCCACCGCCACCGTCGGATTCGACGAGCGCTCGAGGGTCTACCGCGACCTGTCCCTCGATGACCTGGACACCCTGTGGCACGCCTACACCAGCGCCGCCTTCGGCGACACCGCGCGCCGACGACTCACCAAAACCCCCGCACGCGACACCACCGACGCCACGTTTCCCGCTCCCACGAACTGGCTCGAACGAGCCCGCACCCGTCTGACCGGCACGCCGCCCGCCGACCCCGCCGCCGACATCGCCGCCGCGGTCGCCGCCGCCGTCACCGACCCCCATTCGGGCACCGAGCGAGAACACGACCACGACCCCGTCGCGGACCAGTTCACCGACCACCCGGCCGCCACGGAGCCCGGACCCGACCCATGAGCTGTCCGCCCTCGGCGCGCCCGCCACCAGCACAGGAGCAGACGTGACCCGCCCACCCGGCAGACACGACCCGCCCGCCCCCGACAACCACCCTCGCCGCCGACAGTCCCGTCGGCCGATCCCGCACCGAGACAACAGAACTCGGACACCACGAGAAGGAGAACCCACCGTGACCGTCACCAACGCTCGACTCACCCGCCCCGCCGGACTGCGCCGCGCGGTCTTCGGACACCACCGCGTCACCTACCTCCCCGACGGCGTCGCCCTGCTGGACGCGCGCCGCTGGCTCCCCGACGCCGACGACCAGGTATGGCGCCAATTCGCTGCCCTGCTCGACCCCGACGGCTACCTCGTCGCCAGCGTCGGCGCACTGCTCATCGAATACGGCGACCGCGCCATGCTCATCGACGCCGGCTTCGGCCCGCTGGCCGTCCCCACCCCGGTCGGGCAACTGCGCGGCGGGCAACTCATCGACAGCCTCGCCGCGGCCGGGAAATCGGTCAACGACATCGACCTCGTCGCGCTGACCCACCTGCACATGGACCACATCGGCTGGCTGTGGCAGGCCCACACCGACACCACCATCAACGTCTTCGCCGGAATCCCGGTCCTGGCCAGCGCCACCGAATGGGAGCTACGCGAGCTCGCCGTCGCCGACGGCACACCCCCGGAAGTACTGGCCACCTTCGCAGACCAGATCCGTCCCCTCCCCGACGGCGAGTTCTTCCCCGGCGTGCGCGCCCTGCCCACACCCGGACACAGCCTCGGCCACACCAGCTACCTACTCGACAGCCTCGGCGAGCGCCTCGTCGTGTTCGGCGACGCCCTCACCACACCCGTCCAGATCACTCACCCGCACCTGGCCAGCTCCGCCGATGACGACCCCGCCCAATCGCGGGACTCCGCCGCCCGGCTGCTGCGTGAACTCGCCGAGCCCTACACCCGCGGGTTCGGCATGCATTTCGCCGACATCCAGTTCGGCCGCGTCGTCACCCACGAGCACACCACGCACTGGCAGCCCGAATAGCCCCGCCGCCAACCCCGATGAAGGAGACAACACTCATGACCCATCACCTCAGCGCCACCCTCGACACCGGTCGCCCTGATCGCCGTATCACGGTGCGCGAGATCGACAGCGAGACAGAACTGAACCAGTTCGTGCGCTGGGCCGCCATCAGCGGGGTCGGCGACCCGGACTTCCTCGTCGAATACCTGCTCGGCTACCACCAGGACGGACTACTCGGCAGCGGCCACACCAACGCCCGCGCCACGCTGCGCCGCACCCTCGACACCCACGGCGTCCCCGCCGCCGCGGCCACCCGCACCACCGTCTCGGTCGCCGTCGTCGACGGCCGAATCGCCGGAGGCGTCATCACCGGACCCACCATGTGGCTGCTGACCCGCGTCCTCGCCAACACCCCCGACCACCTGCTCCTCGCCCTCCTACGCACCAGCGAGATCCAGGTCCTGGCCGTGGACGAACAACACCGGCGCACCGGTGCCGGCGCGGCCCTGGTCCGCAGCGCTATCCGATCCTCACGCGCACTCAAAGCCCACGTGCTCTACGGACAATTCCCCAACACCCCAAGACTATCGAGCTTCTATCGCGGCTGCGGCCTCACCGTCCATACCCCCGGCACGGCCATCGACTTCGACCGACTCGCCGGAATCGAGCTGACCATCCACACCGCCAGCGAAGACCGGTTCTTCACCCACAACCTCCGCTGAATTTCCCGCGACGCGGTTGCCGGGGAACTCGCGAGACCTCCCCCGGCAACCGCACCGTCGGCCGCGCCCTCGCAGACCACACCGAAGGACTGACCCCTCATGCTCACCACCACTCATACGACCGCACCCGCGGTCGAAATACGCCACGCCATCACCCACCGCGAGGTGCGCGAGATCGCCCGCTGGCGTGACGTGGCCGGAAACCCGCTGCCACCGCTGGCCAGAGACCACCTGCTCGGCATCCACGACGCCCGACTGCTGTCCACCGGCCTGACAAGAGGATTCGCCGCCGCACTGCGACACCGACGCCGCGCGCCGGTCAGCATCCCCACCGTCGTCGCCGCGCGCACGATGGCACTGGTAGCCCTCGTCGACGGATTCCCGATCGGCGGACTGACCGCCGGACCGTCGATGCTGCTGTGCGCGCGACTGTCCGACACCGGACACGCCGCCGTACTGCACGCCGCGCTGAGCACCGTCGAACTACACGGGATAGCGGTCGACGCGCTGTGGCAGCGCTACGGAATCGGTTCCACGCTGCTACGGCGAGCCGTCCAGATCTGCGACGAATCCGACGTCCGGATCATCTACGGACACCTCGACACCACCCAACCGATGCAGACGCGATTCGCGCTACGCCACCGATGGCACATATCGGACCCCGGAACACCACTGGACCTGCACCCGCACACCGACCTGCCCGCAGTCATCGCCGCGCGATCACCTGAGACGTCGATCGCCCATCTCACGATCGGCGACCGCCCATGACGACACCATTCGACCAGACGTCGCCGACCATGCCCGGACAACGATCCGCCGAGAACCGGATGCCGCTCCAGGTCGCGGTCATCGGCGCCGGATTCGGGGGAATCGGCATGGCCGCCGCACTGGCACGAGCCGGTGTCACCCGGTTCGCGGTCTTCGAGCGATCCGACGAGATCGGGGGAGTGTGGCGCGACAACACCTACCCCGGATGCACCTGCGACGTTCCGGCCCACCTGTACTCGCTGCCGATCGCACCCTACCGAGATCGCCGTATCCGCTATCCCGACCAACGCGCGACCCTGAACTACCTGCGCCGCATCATCGCCCAGGAAGGACTCGCGCCGCACCTGCGGCCGGGGATCGCGATCACCTCGGCCACCTACCTCGACCACAGCGGCTGCTGGGAACTGGTCACCGACACCGGACAGAGGATCCGGACCGAAACCGTGGTCTTCGCCCTCGGCCAACTGCACCGCCCCCACATCCCCACTCTGCCGGGCGAATTCGGCGGCACCACCTTCCACACCGCGCGCTGGAACCACGACCATTCCCTGGCCGGACGAACCGTCGCGGTCATCGGCACCGGCTCCAGCGCCGCCCAGATCCTGCCCCACCTCGCCGAGGTCGCCGCCCGGGTCCGCGTCTTCCAACGCACACCCCACTGGGTGCTGCCCAAACCCGCACCGGCGTTCGGGCCGCTCACCGGCGCGCTACTGGCGATCCCGGGCGCGCACGACATCTATCGTCGGCTGCTGTACACCGGCGCCGATCATCTGCTCGCACCGATCATGCGCCGCGGCTGGACCGCCCGCCCTGCCGAAGCGCTCGCCCGCCACCATCTACGCCACCACATCCCCGACCCGACGCTGCGCGCGAAACTCACACCGGACTACCCGCTCGGCGGTACCCGGATCGTGCTCGACAGCGCCTTCTACCCGAGCCTGGCCAGACCGAACGTCGAGCTGATCACCACACCGATCCGCGAACTCGAGACCCATGGGCTGACCACCGGCGACGGGACACACCACCGGGCCGACACCATCGTCTACGCCACCGGCTTCCACGCGTCGCAATTCCTGGCCGAGGTCACCGTGACCGGGCGCGAGGGACGGATGCTGCACGAGCAGTGGGCCGACGCAGCGTCCGCCTTCTACGGCATGGCGGTGCCGGGATTTCCGAACATGTTCCTGATCGCTGGCCCCAACACCTTCACCCCCGCAGGCAGCAACCCGGCGATGAAACAACTCCAGATCGACTACATCCTGGCCTGCCTGCGCATGCGAGACGAAACCGGGGCCACGGCAATAGAAGTCGACCCCGACGCGATGGCGGTCTACCAGGAATGGTTGGACCGGGCCATCGGAAAGACGGTGTGGCCGCACAGCCCGCACAGCTGGTACAAGCACGCCACCGGCGCGATCACCAACCCCTGGCCCGCGACCGTGGGCCGCTACCGCACGATGTTGCGGCGGAACCCGCCGACAGACTCCTTCACCACGACTACCTGCCGGTCTTCGACGATGGCATTCGCGGGTGAACCCGCACGGTGAGCGAACCGAGCCCACCGGCGTACACGCGGTCTGCTCGGCTCACCTGAGCGAACACCCCGACATGCCCCACACCGTCCGGGTGCCGCAGGGAAGGGGATCCGGCGGCACTCGGACGACGATCGGCGCATGTGCCGACCTCTCGCGAGCGCTACACTCACAGCGGCTCTTACGGCCGCGAACCTCCGATTCGATGTCACCTCGGCCGATTCCTCGACAGGTTCTATCGGCGGACGCTCTGGATGAGGGCGATGCAGGTCAGCGGCACAGCGACCGGTTCACGGCACGGACTGATCTCCAAGAGCACGGCGCTGCGATCTCCGGTGATCCCGTACAGGGCAGCGGGAAGATCGATCAGTCCTGCGGTCTGCTCGGTGAGCGGATGCTCGATCTCGGGCAGCAGGCCCCGCCGCGAATGGAGCGTCGGGGGTTTCGCAGCGGCGATTTCGAGCCGGACCTGCACGTCGGAGGGGGTGTGGACGTTGGCGCGGGAGAACGCCAACACGAACAGTCCGAGATCATCGACACCGGGGATAAAGACCGATCCGGCATGGTCGAACGCCGCACGCGCTTCCCAGATGGTCGGACTACGGTCCTCGCCGTGTAGGCGCGCGGGACGCTTGCCGCTGTTCAGGGCGAACGGGCGGGAATGGTACTGAAACTCGGTGTCCTGATGTGCGGTGGCCAGGCGGCGGCGTTCGGCCTCGACCCGCGGGGACGGTTCGGGTGCGTCGGCCAGGTCGAGCGGATGGACCACGACACCGACTTCGCGCAGCAGTCGGCGAGCCGCGGTGGCGGGGTCGAGGTCGCCGGTCAACGGTACGGAGCGGATGTGGGAGGAAATGGCGTGCGCCTGTTCGGCGGCGTAGTCGGGTACCCGCAGCACCGCCACGGTGGTCCCGTCGCGATCGTCGAAGTCGTAGGACAATCTGGTGAGGGATCGGAGCTCGATCGGCACGGGCGCCAGCAGGTGCGGGTATTGGGTCAGATAGGACAGTCGCGCGCGGGAGGCGACGTCCAGCGGCCACCCGGGGACCATCAGGGCGCGTTCGGGTTCGGTGCTTTCGTCGCGGCGATGGACTCCGCGCAGCCCGTACAGCGCCAATTCCGCGCGGTCCACCCAGGCGGTGATGGTCCGGTCCCGCAACCTGGCAAACATTCGATCTGCCCAGCTCTGCGGGGTGTCGACAGGATGGACCGCCACCGTGGAATCGACCGGTAGCCGGGGCAGGTCGGTCACCTGGGACAGGTGTTGGGCGACATAGCGTGTGGCATCGGCGGTGATCGTGGCGGGATCGGAGTCGCCTTGCCGGTGGGCGGCGAGCCAGAGACCCGCGACCGAGGTCCACGCGTCGAAGGTCCGATCGGACAGGCCGTAGACCCTGATCCCGGAATCGGTGGTCCCGGTGATGGCCGCGAGCAGAGCGCTTTCCGCGCGGGCCGGTGAGTCGGTGTTCACGATGTCGATCGCTCGATCGAGCAATCCGTCCTCGTCGTCGTCGGAGCCGAGCCGCTGGGCCAGCTGCGCGACCAGTTCCTCGTGGCGGCGTAGGTAGTCGACGGCGGCGCTGTTGATGGCGGCGATCGTGCGCGAGTATCCGCGAACGCCTCTGATCCGGTCCATCCATCCCGCTATAGATTCTGTCGACATCGGGCATCGGGCACGCCATCGCGCGTAGTCGAGCCACTCGAACCCGGTGCCGTGGTCGGCGAGGGTGCGGGTGAACGCGTCGATGTGCCGGTGCATCGTGCTCAGCTCGGCGACGGCTCGCAAGGTGCTCGCGTGCGCGGGGTCCACGGATCGGGCGGCGTTGCCGCAGTTGCGGCAGACTTCGTCCCACCGGAGTCCGAGTAGCGGGACCTGCTGGAAGGCTCCCTCACGCCCGTACTGACATCCGTTGCGGGCGTGCCACTTACCCGACCTGGCGGCGACCAGTTCGACGGTGGCCCGGTCCAGCGCGGCCGGAACCGGGATGTTGTGACGCGCGAAGTCCTCGCGATCGAGTACGTCGGAAGGAACAGTGACCGGCCTCATCGGCCGCGATCGGGACTCGTTCGCGAGATCGAACCGGAGTGCGTCACGAACGATTTGTCGAGGAAGTGGTGCGCCACCGGGCGGAGTCTATCGGGTCACCGGGGACCGCAGATCATTTGGCACTGGGTTAAGCCGGGAAGGGCGGTCTCGAGGTGCGCGACGGCCTGGTGTTGGGCGATTCGTCGAAGCCGGTGCCGCCTTCGTACTCGTCTCGGGCAGTGGCCGACCCCGATAGTGTGGCGGGCGACGGCGTGGCAGGCTCAGTCATCGCGCACCGCTTGGAGCCCGGCGCGTACAGCGGTGACGACATCGGAATCGTCGTCGGCGGGTGTGGTTGTCGCCAGTGTGTGGTCGTGGTCGGTGGTCTGAGGCGGGTCGATGTCGTCGCAGGCGTGCGGGGTCCGGGCCTGATAGGACATGGAGCGGTTCTCCTCGTCGGGGTTGGTCTTGCTGGGGAACGCGGGCTCGGTCGTAGCGTGCAGGACGAGTTCGATCTGCGTACGAACTCGGTGGTGGTCTTGAACGGTGTTGCCGACCGTAGCGACGGTGCATCCGACCAACGTGGCGAGCAGCGCTGCGGCGGTGATCGTGAGATCGCTTCCGGGCGCGGGTTCGATAGTCGTGGCGAGCAGATCGGTCAGTGCCGCGTGGATACGTTGTCTGCGGTCGGTGTGCCGGTCGCGGTGCTCTGGTGCTGTTGTGGCGAGTCCGAGTTCGAACCAGATCCATTCGGGGTGGCTGATCACGGTATTCGCCCACGACGAGAGCATCGTGACCAGATTGCTGCGGTCGGTTGGTCGGGCATCGGAGAGCTGGCGTATGGCGAGCGCGGTCAGGGTCTCGGCGACCTCGTGGCCGAGCTGGTGCTTGTGGGGATAGTGCTTGCCCAGCGGTCCGGTGGTGTATCCGGCGTTCTTGGCGATCTCGGTGACGTGGGTCGCCGCGTAGCCGCGGGTGAGGAACAGTCGTCGCGCGGCTACCAGGATTCGGCGCTGGGTTCGGTGCCTGCGCTGGCGGCGGCTGGGTACGGGGGCGTTCATTGAGGCCGGACGTTCTGCGCGAGGGGGCCTTTCGGGCTGTCGACCGGGTCGAAAGCGACGCGCTGATCGCGGTGCAGCGCTGTTCCCTCGTCGATGTCGGCTCGGCGGACGAACAGATCCGGGCCGAGATCGGAGGTGATGAATCCGAATCCGTTCTCGTCGTTGAACCATTTCACGGTGCCAAATGCCATGCTCGTGCCTTCCTTCCTGGTGAACGCCGTCGCGGTGTGAGGCGCGGTCAGTGCCGTGTCCTGATCGGAGGCGGGACACGACTGGGTAGATAGACCTTTCCGGCCGCGACGTCGGCGGCGAGCAGGTCGTAGACCACGGCTCGGCCGAACAGTGACTTGTGTGCCTCGGGATCGGGTTCGACCGGGACGGTGGGGTCGATCGCGGTGATCCAGCAGCCACACAGCTGGGATACCTCGGTGCCGAGACCGGTGCGATGGCAGGTCGCCGTCGGGTGTGTCGGCGGTGCGAGGATGCGGGCGAGATGGTCATCGATGCGGTCGATCAGTTGGGCGATTCGGCGGTGGGCGGTGTGCAGGGCGTCGGTGAGGAGGTCGATGTCGGCGCTGTCGGTATGCCCTGGCGGGAGCCCCAGTAATCGGCTGAAAGCGGCCCGGTAATGGTGGTGGGCATCGAGCATCTGGACCGCGATATCGACCAGCGCGGGGAACGGGTAGTCGGCAGCGACGTACTCTCCTGCGTTCCAGGCGCGGAACAGCATGTGCGCGGACGGGATCACCCCGAACCAGGACGAGTCGATGCCGACGGCCCGTGATGTCGGTGGGTCCGGCTGGTGCGCTGGAGAGGGTGTGGTGCGGTTCATCGCAGCCTCTGGATTGCTCGCCAGCCCAGCGGAAGTTGGACGCGTCGGGCGCGGATCGCGGCGACCAGATCGGTGTAGCCGTGGTGGGTTTGGGCCATCCGCAGCGCGGCCTCGTGATGGTGTTCGGTGTCGGTGGTGTGGCGCAAGATCCACTGGGATCGAGCGAAGATCTCGGCGTAGTGGCTGATCACCTCGCCCAGAGGATGGGTGTGGTGGGCGGCGTTGACCGGTCGAGGCAGGTGGAATGTCGCCCACTCGTCGATCGCCGCCATGACCGTGGCCATGTGGTCGCGAGTGGCGATCTCATCGAACCCGGTCGGACGCCGATCCACCGAGACCGCCGCGCTGAGCAGGCTCGCGTGGATGTCGGCGAGCTCGCGGGCCCACCCGATCAGCGACGAGCCGCCCTCGACACCGCGTCCGGCCACCGCGAGGTGGAGTTCGCGAGGTTCCAGAAGGTTGTCGATCGCCCCGCTGTGATCACGCTGTCGGGCATGGGTTTCCGGCATCGTCAGCGGATCGGTGAGAGGCGTTGTGGTGCTCATCGCCGACTCACCGCGGATTCGCCGGTCGTGCTCACTCGGGCCGGAAGGGTGCAGCGCGTGATGGTGTGTGCGCCGCTGGGGAAGCGCTGCACACGCTCGCACAGGACAACCAGGTCGTGGGAGGGCTCATCGCTTCGCTGACACGGTTCGTCGAGTTCGACCGCCAACGCTCCGGTCAGGGTGTCGACCAGCGTGCGGATCACCGTGTCGTGGATCGGGGTGGGGTCGAGCCACATCGATCGGGTGGCCGGTTGGTGGCGGTCGCCGATGAGGGCGACATAGACCGCGTCGACCCGTTCCATCACCTCCGGCCATCGGTGACGAGCGAGCGCTTCGGCGGCGTCCAGTTGCGCCGCCGCCGGGATCGCGCCGACCCGGGACTCGGCCACGACCTGTTCGCGGCCCGCGTCGTGTTCGGGGGTCGGCCCTGAAACCCGATCCGGCTGGTGCGCGCTCTGGTCGAGATAATGCAGGGTGAGCGTGGGCAGGGCGGTGAGGTGCGACAGTGCCGCCCGTCCTGACGATTCGAGATCGGATAGGTGGTGGCGGGCGGGTGCCAGTAAGCGCAGGTCGGTCGCTTCCGGAATTTGTGACAAAATCGACCAGAGCAGATCGGCTCGCCGGTGACCTGGCTTCAGAAGCCGTCTCAGATCGACCCCTCGTGATCGTGCCAGCGACTCGAGGCGGTTCAACACCGGCAGGGTGCGGTCGATCTCGGTGAGAAGCTCACCGATCAAGATTTCCGAAGCGAGCGGTTCGAAGTACACTCGGCCGTCCCCGAACCCGTGGCGTGCGGCGAATTCGTGCACGGATCGATCGAAAGTATCGGCGTCGTGTCTGGACAGCAGGTCCGAGCGGGCGTATCCGATCCACATTGCTGTGACCCCTTGTGGCTGGTTCTCCTCGACGAGGTGAACGGCGGTAGTGACCGATGACCAGCGGCGACCCGGAGGGTCTTCGGGCAGACCCGAGATGGGATTGCGTGTCGCCGGGCGATGACGCGGGCGGTGTTCCTGACGACAAGTGGTCAGGGAGAACGCGGTTCCGGAGAACCTCGCGGTCCGCCGCGTTGATGTTGCCGCCGCCGAAGCGGCGCGTGTGACTTATTCCGTCGATCCGGTCCGGCGCCGATGCGGTGGGGCGCGGACTGCGTCATCTGCTGTCATATGCAGAGTTAATCGTCGCCGCAGGACTGCCGCCATGACATTGAGTCGGGCAGAATCGGGCATCGTCGCTGACATCCCATGACAGATTCGGACACCCGGTTCGATGACTCGGGCCGGACCCGTTGACGATCCGTCGGCCGAGACCGCTGGCCGGGTCCTGCTGAGCGGAGAGCCGTTACGCCGTGCGCGGGCTCTAGGTGTAGAGGTCCCAGGGGACGTCGTGGCGGCCTGTTCGGAGTGTGGCCAGCCGGTGTGCGTGTTGGGCGGCGACGGTGGGGCGGTGCTCGAGATCGGGTAGGACACTGGTGACCATGATCAGTTCGCGGATGCGAGACAGGATCGGCCACACCGGATCATCGCGGACGTCGCTGCCGTACGCGTGGACGAACTCGCGGTAGAAGTCGCGACGGCCGAACCGGGTCGCACCGACCGCTTGCGGGACGAGATCGTATGCGAGAGGCCCGATCCCGGACTCGTCGAGGTCGCAGAGCACGACCGTGCCATCGTCTCGTTGCAAAAGGTTGCCGGTATGGGGGTCACCGTGGATGACGCCGGTCGGCAACTGGTCCTGGACGCGACGGAATCCCTGTTCGGCCTGGTCCCATTGCTCGCCCAGCCACCGGGCGTCGGCGGACGCCAAGACCGCGATGTCGGCGTGTGCGAGCCGATCGCGTGCGGTGGAGAACGGATCCCACGTCGGCAGCGCGGTGTGGTCGGCGGGGTCGAGAGCGAGCGTGTGAAGTCGACGCAGCGGCGATGCGAGATCGGCAGCGGCCCAGTCTGTTCGCCGGTCGAGTTCGTGCCAGAACGTGACCGTGTAATCGCCGGCGACCGTCAGTGGTTGATCGGCGTCGAGCAGTGTTGCGATCGGGACGTGGCGGGCGTGCAGCCAGCGAGCCATCGTGACCACGTGTTGTCCCCGAGAGACCCCGACCGGGCCGGAGGCGATGCGCAGGACAACATGTTCGCGGGGGAGCCGGTAGACGGCGTTGACGGTGTATTTGATGAGTTCGGCCCCGTGGGGGTTCAATCCGACTCGGGCGCAGGCCAGCTCGACGATGCGATGCAATTCGGCGGCACGCCCGGCCGCGATATCGGTCGCCACACCCCTCAGCCTATGCGCTACTGGCTCGGCTCGTGGTCGCGTGACGTGAGGGGTGAGAGATGGCCAGCAGGCTCGCTTTGACCGCGTAGAACATGTCCCGGACGTCGCTGCGTGGTGTCGCGGTCACGGCGCAGCGGACCATGTTCTCGAACCGGTCGGCGACTCTGGCGCTGGTGATGTGTTCGGCCATGCCAATGGCGGCGGTGGCGAACGACAGTCCGGCGTCGATCTCACCTAGTCGGAAACAGGCGGTGGCGGCGGTGATGTTGTCGAACAGGATGCTGCGGGCGGGCCGTCCCGGTGCGCAGGCTCGCAGGGCGGCGCGGGCGTTGTCGAGGGCGGCCAGGCAATACCGGTCGGCGACGACGCGGGGCGCGGTGGTGGCATATTCGTTGTAGATGACGGCCTGGATGCCCGTGAATTCGCCCGGTGTGAAGAACACACGGGTCCACGGCGCGACGATGTCACCGACGCGGTTGATCTCGTCCTCGGCGCGAGCCAAGGCGAAATCCATGCGGTGGCGATCGCCCAGCATGGCGTGTGCCCATGCCTCGTTGGCGTACAGTCTGGCGGATTCGCCGCTGTCGGCGGCGTCGCGCGCGGGAAGTTGGCCGAGCTGGAACATGCGCAGGGCGGTGCGCGGGTCGCGTTCGATCACGCTGATGCGACCCAGCACGTACAGGATCGACGCCGCCAGACTGTCTTCGCCCGCTCGGCGCGCGAATATCAGAGCCAGGGTGGCGAACTGGCGCGCGCGATACTGATCTCCGGCGTCGTGGAAGGCCCATCCGATCAATCGCGTCAGGTCTGCCGAGGCGACAAGGATCGCGTGATCGGCGTTCTCGTCGTGCCACAGGTTGCGCAGGTCCGGTATCGAACCCAGTAACGCGGTCGCGGAATCGGTGACTGCGAAGCCGCCACGCTGCTGATCGAGGGACCGCAAACGCGCCGTCGCCGCCCGCACATCATCGACGTCCAGAAGCCCGTCCCTCTCGTCCTGGTCCGTCGCGGGCGCCTCGTCGAGTCGCGGGAGCCACGGGACCAACGCGGACGGGGAGCCGACGACCGCGGCGGCGACGGCCTCCAACAACGTCGCTTCGGGCGTGCACCGCGGCCCGGGAGCATCCGACCCGAGAGACCACGGCATCATTGCCTGCGCGGGCTCGGTGTCGGTGGCAGGTCGAACGCGTGCGGGTTTCTCGGTGGGGTGGGGACCGGTGCGCCGAGTGTGATCAGCAGACTTCGATACGGTGCGCTCGGTGTGTAGACGTCACCGTCTTCCCACCGTGCGACATGACGTTCGGAACAGGCGACATTGACACGGTCGTCGCGGGCGCGGGAGTTGATCAACTCGGCGAAGTCCTTGCGGCTGATCCGCAGGCGATCGAGCCGGAACGACCGCAGCCGTTCGCCCCACGATTGCCCGCTCGCCCCGGCATCGTCCGCCCACTCGAGCGCCGGATCGCGCAACGTCGACGGCTCCACCGGCTACCCCTTATCTCCGGACACCACCTGCCGGCCCTGACGCCCGTGTGCACCGATTCGGCATCCACTCTGCCTTCGCACGTCGACGCTCTCCTGAACATCGACCACCGGAGCGATCTCGCCTCGTGCAGATTATCTTGAATGATAATCTAACCTGATAATCAGAAAAGTGAGCGGAAAGGGCTCGATCGTGCTGCGGGATAGGGTGGGAGGCCATGGCCAGGACCGCGCGAAAGGTACTGCTCGGACGCGAGATCGATGACCTGCTGCGGCGCTCGCGTGTCACGCAGGCCGACGCGGGCCGGATCGTCGGTGTCGGTCAGTCACGCATCGCCGCCGCGATCGCGGGCACCGGCAACCTCACTGCCGAAGCGATCGAGAAGCTGGTCACCGAACTGGGGATCAACGATGAGAGCTATCTCGAGATTCTGCTCGACCTGCGCGAGGACAACCATCGCCGCGGCTACTGGACCTCGGGGTACCGGCGTGCCTACATCGAGGAACTGAGACTTCTTGTCGATCTCGAAGCCGTGGCCGATCGCGTGCGCGAAACAGCCGCCGAGATCATCCCCGGCCTACTCCAGCATCCCGACTACATCCGCGCGCTGCACCAACCGTTCCAGCCCGACGACCACGACCCCGATGCCGTCACCGTCGAGGACTACATCGAATCCCGAACCGCGCGCCAGCAGATCCTTTTCTCTCGTGACGCACCGGAGTTCCACGCGATCCTGTCCGAGTCCTGCCTTCGCCGTACCTACGGCGACGACCTGGTGATGGTCGACCAGATCGGCCACCTGATCGAACTATCCGGGCGACCGAATATCCAACTCCAGGTCATGCCCTTCACCCACCAGGCCCCCGGCGCTGGTATGGAGGACCGCTACATCCTGGTCCGCGTCCCCTCGCCCGGCGCCGCGGGCGACCTGGAGATGGCCGTGGTCGAAGCGCAGGGCGAGATCCGCTACATCGATGACAAGCCGGCCGTCGCCATCCGCGACAAGATCTTCAACCGCCTCACCATGACCGCCCTGAGCCCCGCCGATTCCCGGCAATTCATGCAGCACCTGGTGCGCGGACTGCGCAACCGGCCCACCGTCACGCGCTAGCCGCCCCCGCGACCACCACCGAATAGGAACCCGTCGATGTCCGCACCCGACTTCGAACCTCGCCACCTCGACACCGTCAAGCCGAGCTCGGCGCGCATCTACCTGCACATGATCACCGGTGAGGTCATCTACGAAGCAGACCTTCCCTTCATCAACCAGCTCTACACCGCGATCCCCTTCTATCCGAAGTGGGCGCGGCACAATCGGGCCTTCCTCGGCCGCGCCGTGCGGCACATGGCTAGTCACGGAATCCGGCAATTCCTCGACATCGGATCGGGACTGCCCGCCGGTGGCAACACCCACGAAGTCGCCCGCGAACTCATCACCGACCCGCGCGTGGTCTACGTGGACAACGATGAAGAAGCCGTCAACCGCGCCCGCGAACTGCTCACCCGGCACCAGCTCGGCGACACGACCGCTATGGTCGATGCCGATCTGCGCCGACCGGCACGCATCCTCGAGCACCCCGAGACGCGCAGACTGCTCGACTTCACCCAGCCCATCGGGCTGCTCCTGATCTCGGTGTTGCCCTGGATCACCGACGAAGACGACCCCGCTGCCGTTCTCACCCAACTCCGTAATGTGATGCCGCCCGGTAGCCAGATCGCGATGACCCACGTCTCCCTCGAGGACGCAGGTCCCGAGATCAGGAGCCAGGTCGCCGCCGGTGCGTCGGTGTTCGCCGAAGCGAGCACACCCGTCACCCTGCGCACCCGGCGGCAGTTCGCGAGCTTCTTCGACGGCTGGACACTCACCGAACCCGGCATCACGTATGCCACCGACTGGCACGCCGACAACCCCACCGACATCGATGCCGACGATGACGCACGACGCTGCAACTTCGCCGCTACCGCCACCCTGTCGTAACGTGGACTGGTGCGAGAACCGGGACAACCGGACGGTTCCGCGCGCTCGAAAGGATCGCCCATGCTGCCGACACCGACCGTGAGTCAATTCCGCAAGGCTGTCGCCAGCTCACCCCAGCAGGCATGCGTCATGATCTACCGCGACGCCGCCCGCACCTTGGTCTGGGATGACAAACTCGCCCGCCTCGGCGACCACGAAGTCCCTCTCCATGAGTGCCTGACCGTCGGCCACGACCAATTCGAGGCGATCCAACACGCGATCCGGACCGGCGAGCCGGTGCGGCACCCGCTCATGATCACCCGAACCAGCGACAACGGCTACGTCTTCACCGCCGCCGACGGGCACGCGGGTAGCGCCGGAACGGCCGAACTGTACTTCGATGACGCCGAATACCGCGCCTTCGCCATAGCCGTGCTCAACCGCGAGTTCGAACGAGGGGTCGGCTCGCAGCAGCCGGTGTAGCACTCGGAGCTTGTTCGACTGGCGACGCAGCGGCTCGTCACTGTCGACGAAGGACCACTGTGTTGCACAACGTCAGGGGCAGGATGGGCGGAAAGACAACGAGCAGAACCGCCTGTCCGGAAGCCTCTCACAATCCGAGGTCGGGCTCTGGCGAGTCGCTGGGGTCAGGCTGGTTCAGTTCCGTGTAGTCGGGGGTGGTGCGGGGGTCGTCGGCGAGGCGTAGTGCCTGTTCGTGACGTGTCTGTGCCGGGGTGAGTGCGGCGCGTCGTTGTTGCTCGGCGTGCACGTGGTCGATCTCGCCGCGGGTCTCGGCGGCGAACCGGTCGGCGGTCGCGTCGGCGGTGGCCGCCAAGGGGCGAGCGCTGTTGTTGCGGGAGCTGATGTCGTCTGAGCTGGTGTTCAGGACCTCGTTCCACCGCTCGGGTGTTCCGGCGTGGTTGACCGCGTCGCGGTGGGTTTCTCGCGCGTCGCCTCGGGCGCGGGTGCGGGCGCGTTCGTGCTCGGCTTGGGCGCGCACGAGTTCATCGATGCGTGTACGCAGCACGTGGCGGACGTGGCGTTTGTAGGTGGGTGTGGTGTCGAGTGTTTGGCGGTGGGTCGCGAGTTCGGATCGGGTGGCGTGCAGCGTGCGGGTCGCGTCGTGGAGACGCTGCTCGGCGTCGAGTGCGGTGCGGATGGCGGTGTGCGCGTCGTGATGGCGTTGGAGCTGTTCATCGATATCGGTGCTGTCGGATTGTTCGGGTGGTGGCGCAGTGTAGGCGGCGGCGTAGGTGGTGGTGAGCGCGAGCTGCTGGTGCAGGTCGTCGACCCGGTCGGTGAGTTGAGCGTCGGTGAGCGCGAAGAGTGGATCGGAGACCGGCGGCTGGTAGGCGGCCTCGCCGCTGGGCGCGGGGTGGGCGCGTATCCAGGCTTCGATCTGGGCGCGGCGTTCGAGGTCGGTCGTGGCTCTCCAGTCCCGGCGCAGGATCGTGTGCACGGCGGGAAGGGGTTTGGTGGCCGCGAGGTGGTCGGCGCGCGCGGTCATGTGCTCGGCGGGATCGTGGTCGGGGATACCGGGCTCGCCGTTGTCGCGGCATTCTCCGCACAGTCCGTCGTCGGAGCGTCGCGGCGGTACCGGAGTCGCGTCGCGGGGGCGGCGTTCGATGCTGCACGAGACGCACTCCAGGCCGCGAGCGCGGTGGCCGGCGGCTTTGTCGTAGTCGAGTGAATACGCCGCAGGCGTCGGGTCTTTGGCTTCGTCACGGCGATAGCTATGGCCTGCGAGGTCGGCCTCACGAGGTGCCGCAGGCACACGTTTCGGTAGGGGAGGCAGGCGGGAATCGGGTAGTTGGGGGTCGTCGGTGAGACCGCGGACCTCGTGCGCGTCGGGACGCGCCCAAGGCTCGTCATCGATTCCGGCGCGGGTGTCCTGATAGTCCTGCTCGTGACGGCGAGCACGAACCCGCGGATCGGGCAGCGGATCACGGACGAGGTCACGATCGACGCGGGTGTCGTGGTCACGGGCCGCTCGGTCGCGGCGCGCGCGCTCGAACACCGGTGCGGGTGGTTTCCGGTCCGGGCGGTCGTCGTGGACACCGGGATCGGCGGCTGGGGTGCAGGCATCGATGAGCGCGCGATGGTGCGGAAACCGTTGTCCGGCGTCGCGCAGGCGAGCGGTGGCCACGGGGTAGGCGTAGCGGTAGAGAGTGTCGGTGACCGCGCCGATCACCCACCGCTGCTCGTCGGTGAGCTGATCCGCGAACTGCCGAAATCGGTGTATCGCGGCGCGGATTCGGCCGTCGCGATACAACTGCGCGATGGCCGCCAGCTCCGGATCGGCACCGGAGCCGCTGCTGTCGACCGGCGTGGACGCCACCGGCGTGGCTGCGGCTGCGGGATTCGAATCGTGGATCTCGGGCGATTCGAGGTCGGGTGGATGTTCGCGTGCCGTCGATCCCGGAGTTGCTTCTGCGGTGGTGTTCTCGCTCACGGACGGGGTCCTTTCGCCGGGGGCGGCGGTGGGTGTGTGGCGCAGGAGCGCGTCGATGCGCCAGGCGAGCGCGGCGGCGATCTGGTCGGGGCGCAGCCTGCTTCCGTCGTTGTCGGGGGTGGCGGCGAGCAGCAGTTCGTAGGCGGTGGCCAAGAGCTGGCGCGGTGCCCACTGCGTGGCGGCGGCGCGGTCGACCGCGGCCACAACCCGCGGCCACGCGGGGTCCTCGACCACCCGGTCGGCGATATCGGCGCCGAGAACATCGGCCAGGTCGGCGATCCAGTCCGGGCGCAGGTTGTGGTCACGGGCGTCGAGTGCGGAGGCGTCGAGTTCCAGACGCGCCCACAACGCGGCGGCGGGCATCTCATCGGGCAATGCCCGCAACCCAGCGGCGGTTTGGAGGTGTTCGGCGATATCGATCCCCGCGCGCGCGGCGAGGTCGATGCGTTCGGCGATCGCGGGCCAGTACGGGTCGGTGAGGATGCGCGGCTCGATCCCGTCCACGGTCTCGGCCCACCGGTTGACCGGGCGCATCGGGTCACCGAGCGCGGTGGCGATCTGGTCGTCGAGCACGTCCTGGTGATCGTGTTCACGCGCGGGGTAGCGGCGCGGCCCGGTCGGACGGATGTCGGTGTCTTCGACGTGCAGACTCGACCGCCACACCGCGAGATCGGCCAGCAAGGCAGGGTTAGCACCGAGCAGGGGACGCGCCCAGACCGGCGCGGTCAGCGGTGTCCATGCCGCGGTCGCGGCCCGGATCTGTGTGGCGAGGTCGCCTAGGACGCGCGCGCGAGCGTCGACCTGGGTCACGATGGTGTCGAGTCCGGTGGGTATCGCGGGCGTCCACGGCAGTGGCCCCGCCTCGGTCGAGTGCGCGCCCGAGGGGGCCAGGCGCCAGTCCAGGACCGCGGCGGGATCGGCGGCGGTGTCGAGTTCGCGTTCATCGACCGCCTCGCGCAACAAGGTGACGGGGTCGGTGCCGGTGAGCGCGAGGGTCGCCAGGTGTTGGCGCAGTGTGGGGTAGGCGGGTGCGTCGGTGAGCCCGGGATGCAGCCGCTCGGCGGCGGCATCCAGGCGTGCGAGCGCGGGCTCGCCGAGGGCGTGTTCGGCGGCCAACCCGAGGGAATCGAGGTAGATATCGAGCGCGCGGCCGATGCGCCGGTGCGGATCGAGGGCATCACGCAGCTGGGTGTGCGCGGACTTCTGGGAGCCGTCACGCCCCAGAACCCGCACCAGATTCTCCACCGCGGTACGCGGAAAGACTGCGTCCTCGGTGAAGAACGAACCTTCCTCACCGCTCAACGCCGACGGCATGTAGGCGTGATTGGCGTGCACACCGCGGGTCATCGCGACATAGAACTGCTGCCGCGATTCACCACCGGTGAGCGCGACATGACACGCCTCGGCGGTGATTCCCTGCGCGGAATCGATCGTCGCGGCATACCCGAGACGCACATTCTGTGCGACGTAGTCGGCCGGCAATCGCACACTCGCGCCGCTGTCGCCGTGATGTCGTGCGGTGATGCTGCCGTCGGCGTGGACGGCGTGGACGGTCCAGGCGTAGCCGTTGCGCACCCAATCCCGGGCACCGAAACGCATTTTCTGCGCGTTGACGCGGGTGCGGATCGTGTCACCGACGGAGGCTGCGGTGCCGTCGGCGAGCACCACTTCCGCTTCGTCTCCGACGCCGTCGCGCGCCAGCCTGTCGGCGCGGGCGCGTTCGTTGAGGGCGGTGACGGTGTCGTGGTTGGCGGCCAACATGATCGCCGCGCGCCCGGCCGCCTGGTCGGCGGCCCACGCGGTGTAGGTGTCGTCGTGTGTCGAACCGGTGTGCCCGCCGTGGATTCGGTCGTTGTCCAGGTACCAGCCGAGTGCTGCGGGGTCGCCCTCGCGCAGCATCAAACTCGCCGACGCTTCCGCGATGGAGGCGAAGCGCACGACATGGGTGAGGGTGAGGGTCTGCTCGGGTGCTGCGGCGGCCATGTCGGCGTCGACGCCACCGGCGTCGATCGCGGGAAGCTGGCGGTCATCGCCGAGGCAGCGGATCGTCGCGCCCCGGTCGGTGAGGAAGCGCAGCAGTTTGAGGCGTTTGAGGGTGCCGATCTTGACGTGTTCGTCGACGATCACGAGGGTGTCGGCGTCGATGTCGAGGACCCATTGCGGCAACGACGGGGGATGCTCACGTTCAGGGTCGGGGTTGTGTGGGTCGAGGGTGTGCAGGTCGATGACGGTGAGGATTTTGTCGACGGTTTCGCAGCGCGCGCCGATCGCGTCGCCGAGCACGGCGGCGGCTTTGGCGGTAGGCGCGAGCCCGAGCACCGTGCCGCCACTGGTGTTCCAGGCGGTGGTGAGCACCGCCATGCCGGTCGTCTTCCCGGTTCCGGCGGGGGCGTTGGCGGTGTGCACGCGCATCCCGGAGCCGGCGAAGCCTTCGATCACGCTGCGCTGCCCGGCGTTCAAGACCCGATCCGGGTGCCCGGAGTCGTGACCGGCGATCGCCGCGGCCACCACCGCGGGCGCCACGACGCGTGCACCGGGCTGCACCGACAGTGCGATGAGGGCGTCTTCGGCGGCCAGGATGCGAGTGGAGGTGTAGATCCGGGCACCGGCGGGGGTGTAGACACTGGAGGAGTCGCGGCGGCGCAACGCGTCCGGGACGACGGCGAGTTCGGGCCCGGCGGCGATATCCGGGTCGCCCATCGGGATCGACCGGCCCGGATCCAGAGCCGCATCCAGGACGGCCTCGCTGACCTGCTCCCACCGGCCGCCGGGGATCGTGCCGCGGATTTCGCGTTCGATTTCCGCGCGGACGTTCGCCGAACGCCAGGTGGAACGCTGTTCGGCGACGGTCTCGAGGACCCGGTCCACGGTGGCCGCGATCCACTCCCGTGTCGCGGTGATCCGCGGTGCGCGCACCGGATTCAGCGCCGCTGACACCATCGCCGCGACGTCTTCCAGGCCACCGAGCATCGCGAGGGCCTGCTCGCGCCAGCTGCGCCGCTGCTCGGCGAAGGAGCGCAGCAGGTGTTTGGCGGGCCGGGTTTCCAGGGTCGCCTGCTGGGCCAGATCCCGGATCTCGATCGGCGTCGGCTCGCGACCATGTGCCTGCTGGAACACCGCCGACAGCTCACCGACACGGACACGGATCGCGCTCTCGCGCTGCGACCACGCCTCGATCAAACGCAGTGGAATGCCGACGATCTCGCGGATCGGGCGCTTTCCGGGCTCGGTGCCGGGCCGTTCGGCGAATTCCACACCCACCAGGCGCTCGCAATGGTGTTCCAGGCGGGTGTTGTAGATCTCGCTGACGGTGACTACGACCCGGTACAGGGCGGCGCCGTCCAAGGTCCGCCAGCGCCCGTCCGTGGTGCGGACCCGGTTGGCGATCAACACGTGTGTGTGCAGGTCCGGGTCCCCGGCGCGGGAATCCCGGTGGAAAAAGCGCGCCGCGACGATGCCCTCGACGTCAACCTGGCGCACACCGTTGCGGCCGAGCCGGGTGAAGATCGCGTTGCCCTCGAGCCACCGCAACGCATCCGCCACCGCGGCGTTGTGGGCGGCCTCGACCTTGCCCGACACCGACCGTGGCGCCACCGCCCACAACGCCGACACGGATTTGACGGGGCTGAAAGTGATGTCGAAACCGGCGACTGCCGTAGTGGGTGGGCGCGAGTTCTTCGCGATCCATCCCGACAATTCCCGCGCGTTCAGCGGCGGCCGAGAGTACTCGTCGGTGAACATATCGAACGCGACATGCGTGCGGATCCGCGTGCGATCGATCTCCGAAAGGGGGGCATCGGCCGGTCTTTCGTGCGCGATATTGTGTTCGGCATATGCCTGCCCGCATCGTTTACGGTAATCGGAATTCGGTGCGTATACGCGAAATGGATTACCCAAACGCGACGCTTTATCGGCCGCGTCGCTCGCTTGTTTCGGTGTCGAACCGGCCGCGGAAGCATGCTGGAAGACGCTCTCTTCGATTTGTTCGGCATCAGGATGTCGACCCAGCCCGAACAGGGACTTCATCTGCGACTCGGTCACTTCCGCGCCCACATCGATACCGAGCGAGGCCAAACCGCTCCCGCTCCAGACGCCAGGGGCTTCGCCGTGGGCGGAGTAATAATCGGACAGCGGAGATCGGCCGCGGGAGTCGACATCGTTCGCGGCTATATTTCGCAGGTAATACTGGTAGCCATTGCCTGAGACGACTTTATGAATCGTCGCGGTCATAAATCCATCGAGCACCCCGTTCTGACGAAAGTCGAGAGATGCAGGGTATGCAGAATTGACCCCCCGGAGAAAAACCCTGGACGAGACGGAATCGTTATCTGAATCGGCTGAGGGAGGGGCCTGGATGCAAGAGGTGTGCTTGAGGAAAAAGGATGTGGATGAAGGGGGGAAGGGTGTGGATGAGTACATGAGTGTAGATGGTGGGTGAGGGTGTGGATGGATGGGAAAGCGGTATGCGGGTGATCTGTGAGTGCGAGGGGATTGGGGGCGGGTAGGAACTGGGGTGGTTGATCCGGTTCCTACCGTGAGGTCGGCTGCGTCAGCGTGTCCGGACCGCCGCGAGCGGGTCGAGGGCGGGATCGAGGCTCAGTTCGGTGAGGGTGTGGCCGTGGCAGGGTTTGGGTGCGCACCAGCAGCCCAGTACCCGGGAGGCGAGTTCGCCGCGACGGAGGCGGTCGAGGAGGTCGGGTCGGGTGGTGAGGTGGCGGGCGTGTGCGTGCAGGACGTCGGCGCGGTTGCCGTCGCGTCCGAGGACGTACGGGTTGCCCCAACTGCTGGTGCGGTCGATGGGCACGAACAGGTGGTGGCGGCGCGCCCAGTCGATCAGGTGTGCGTGTCCGCTGGCGTCGCGCATCGAGACCACGACCGGCCGCCCGGTGGCCAGGCTCTGGTGTAGGGCGGTGATGGTGAGGTGCGCGGGGTCGGTGGGCGGTGCGAGTTCGGTCATGGTGAGTGGTCCTCCCGGTCGGTGGCGGTCGGAGAGCAGGTGCTCGTGCGCGGCGCGGTCCGTGCACCCGACCGAAGGGAGCGGACGGTCGCCGCGGCGGCGTCATCCCGGTGGAGCGGGAACGCGTGTCCATCCGAGGGATTGGCAGGCGTAGTGGCGGTCGTCGAGTGCGACGAGGTCGCCGACCGACAGTGACCGCAGTCCTGTCACGCCTCGCATCCCATTCGCGTACCAGGTGTCGGTGTGGATCTTGTCGTCGTCGTGTTCGGGATGATCGTTGAAAGCCGCGAAAACACGTTCGAGCACGACCGCGTCGGTGTCGGCGGCCGGGTCGACGCGTAGCAGGTAGCTGTAGGCCAGTGTGACCGGCGCGTCGGGTCGGTATCCGGTCAGTAGTGCGGTCGGGTCGGTGTTGAGGTAGATCCGCACCCGGACCTCGCCCGGGTGGAGCGCGGGCGAGGACACGGCGTCGCGCAGGGCGCGTAGTGCGCGACGGGCGCGGTGGGGGAGTCGATGCACGAGAGGTGCTCCTGTCGGATCGAGGGATGGTGGACCGGTCCGCCGCAGGGTCGACACCACGGCGGACCGGTGAACACGGGAGGAGAAGTCGAGCAGGGGGCGGTCAGGCCACCGCGCTGTGGCGGGTGGTGGTGGGGCCGAGGCCGAGGTCGATGCGGCAGTCGGTGCAGTAGTTGTCGGCGTGCACGACACCGTTACGGGCGCAGGCGTCGCAGCGCCCGATGCGCTGCCCGGCTCCGAGCGCGGACCCGCCGCGGCGCGGCCGACGCGTCGCGGCGGTGCGGGGTGCGCGTTCGGGCTGTTCGAGGTTGCTGGCTATCCATCGGGTGATCAGCCGCCAGGTCGGCCCGGTGTTCGCCGCGGCGGCACGCACCCGATCCAGCAATGCCCGTACCTGGGCGGGATGGGCGGCGGCGATATATGCGCAGCGGGATTCGACGAAGCTGCGCATCCCGAACCCGGCAGACAGTGCGGGGATGGTGGGGTGGCCGTCGGCGCGGCAGACATCGCAGAGCCCGTCGTCGGAGACCACGTTCCCGTGGCGGGTGTGGAAGGGGCGGCGGTCGGCGGCGGGCCGGTCGATCCAGCAGCCCACGCACGGCCATCCGAGATACGGGGTCATCGCGGCCAGGTCGTAGTCCAGCCCGGAGCCCTGCCAGGTGGACTCACGGACATCGAGTTCGCTGTAGGGCAGATACTCGTCACGGTCGCTGGGGACCGCGAGCCCGGTGCGCCGGACCGCGAACCGCGACTGGTCGGCCGTGGTGATCCGCGGAGGGAACTGCGGGCGGCTGCGACGAGCACGCGGGTCGCGCGCCCGTCCCGAGGGTTCGGGTGCGCTGCCGTGCTCGGCCAGGAAATCGCGGGCAGCGTCCTCGAGCCCGGCGTGGCGATGCTCGGTGGCGACGTGGCGTTCGGGCAGCTCGGGGGCGAGCAGGTGCCGGTCGGCTTCGGTGTAGCAGTGCGCGACGTGCAGGAAGTAGGACCGATCCCACAACTCGGCCTGTACGTGCGCCCACACCTGCCCGGCCTTCTTTCGCGGCTCGAACACCGGCGGCGTGCGATCCCGGTCGAGGGCGGTGTCGATCGCGTAGAGCCGCCGCGCCGCGTAGGCCGCGTACTCGCGGTCGCGGCGCTGGGCCACGGCCAGATCCCGAGTCTGATGGCGCAGGTTCACCCGACCGAGGGCCGGTGCGGGGATTCGGGCGCGGCGGGCCGCGACCCTCTCCGGCTGGTAGCGGGCGGCGTCGGTAGCCGCCGACGGCGTGGCGGTGTCACGCTCGCGGGAGCGGCGCTCCCGGATGGAGCGACGCACCCATTCGGCCGCTTCGATCGACACCTCGGACTGGGCGGGCATTTCGGGCCGGTACAGGCCCGGGTCACCCTCGGCAGTGTGATCGACGATCAGCGACCGCAACTCCGGTCGGGACTTGGCCATCCACCCGAGTTGCCGCGCCGCGGTCTTCCACGGGGAGCGGGTCAACATCTCCGCGGCGCGGTCGAGGAAGACCCGCTCGGCCGGGGACGCGAGGGCGAGCACGTCGATGAAGCGTTCGCGCGCGGCGTCGGGATCGGTGTCGAGGAGGTATTCGATCTCGCCGAGCGCGGCGGCGAACGGGGTGAGGGTTTCGGCGATGTCGGTGACGGTCTCGGTGAGGGTGTCGGTAACGGGTGCGTTCAACGTTGCGGTCATCACTGGGTCCTGTTCTGTCGTGGAAACAGCTCGGCCCCGTGCCGGACGCACACACGACGTGTACGTAACCCCGGCACGGGGCTGGGCGGCTGGTCGTCTGACCCGCCTGAGTGCGATCGACCAGGGTGGGGGTCCGACACGGCGGAGGGAACGCGCCGAAAGGACGGCGGCGAATTCGCTGCGCATGACTCACCCGGCCGCCGGATGCGAGTGGGGCGGCGCGCTGGGCGAATTCGGTGTCGGCCGGGCGCGGGCCCGCAGCCGTGGCGGACTCACGCGCTGGTAGCACTCAGAGAAGGCGGGGCAGACGGCCAGACGGTCAGCCCTCACCCACCGCAACCCTGTGATCGCTGACGCGACCGACACACGGGCGGTCGACTTCTGACCGGGTGCGGGGTGGTCAGAACGGTGCGCAGCGTGTGTCGAGTGCGGTGATCAGCGCGTGGCGTTGAGCGAGGATCTGGTCGAGGATGTGACGGACGGCTTCGGCCCGGGTGGCGTCGGGATCGGGGTGGGTGAAGGTCTGCGCGACGTCCACACTCGCGCTGGCCAGCCGCAACTGTTCGCTCACCTCCACGGTCAGCAGCAGGTGTGCGTCATCGACGCGCCACAGCACGATCTCGCCGAGATCATCACGCAGCCGCCCACCCAGGGCGTAGATCGCGGCGTGCAGCACCTCTTCGACGTCCTCGACCGTCCGGCTCGAAGACAGCTCGAGGCACAGAACCCCGCGCGAGAGCAGGCGCTCGAGATCAGCATCGGTGAGGGCATCGGACACGGCGACTTCACTCCTTCGGGGGCGGTGTCAGGTGTGTCGGTCGTCGGGGCGGTCCAGGCCCATCCACGCCTGTTGCCAGGCGGCAGTGAAACTGGTGACGTTCTCGGCGACGCTGACGGATTCGTCGTGGGATCGGGTGGCGTCGTAGATGGCGACGGTCCAGCCATCGATCTCGCCGCGCCGGGCGGCCAGTCCGGCGTCGATGCTGGTGATCAGGACGTAGAGGGTGCCGGACGGGTCGATGACCGGCCCGGCCTCGGCCTCGATGCCCACGAACGCGAACATCGGGATCCCGCCGGTGTCCACGACGCGGGGATTGCCGCCGATCCCGGTCAGGAACTCGACCTCGGGAACGTGGGCGGCCAGCAGCGGAGCCGCGATGTGTTCGGGTGCGGGAGAATTGGGGGAGTCGATGGGCATCTCGCTCACCTGTCTGTCGCCGGGATGGGCGCGCTGTCCGCGCCGGAGGGCTCGCCTCGGTTGTGCGTGTGTGCCTTGAACCGGAGGTGGTTCCTGCGAGGGGCGCGCGGTGTGGCCGGGGCGGCCTCGTGCGACGGGGTGTCGGTTGTGCCGGGGAACGGTCAGGGCCGGGCGGCGGATTGGAGGGGGTCCACCGATTCGATGAACCGCAGCGGCACCAGCACCGGGGCGAGCCCCAAGTCGGTGTGGATGCGGACGGCGGTGTGGCGGTGACCGACCGCCAGCACACGGCCGCGGTGGCGGTGCCCGTCGCGGGTGGTGATCGTTCGCGGCACGGGTGCGGCGCAGCCGGTGCAATTCGACTCTGATCAGCGCAGGCCGCCCGTATCCCGCGCCCTCGGTTGCAGGTTTGGCCGGTTCGGTGTCGCCGTCGGTGATGACGGCCAGGCGCACGGCGATGACTCCGCGCAGGCGGCGGATCCCGTCGGACGGGCTGGCCTGCTCGGCGAGGGCGTCGAGTCGGTCGAGCAGGTGGCGCAGGAACCGGATCTGGATCGTGGCCGTCTCCCGCGGGTCATCAGCGCTCACTGCATACCCCGTTCAGGCGACCAGCCGGTCGCGTAAACCGATCCTGGTCCCCTCTCCCAGGACGGTGGCGTCGACTGGGCGGCGGGCCGGTCGGCGGCGGGCGCGGGCAGCGATTGCGGCGTCGGTGGTGCGCCTGGCGTCGGTGGCCGGGCTCGGTTCGGCGTGCAGGCGCAGGTCGTAGTAGTCCTCGCGGACCGGGCGGCGTACCCAATCGGCCACCTCGACCTCGACCGGGACCTCGATCACCTCGACACCGATGGCGGGGTGCGGCGGAGGGTCGAGCGGATCGATGCCCTCGGTGCCGAGGCGGGCCGCGCCCAGAGCGAGGACTCGGGCCAGGGCGGCGGTCGGTGAGTGGGCGTGGCCGCGGTGGGTCAGTCCCAGCCAGGCCCAGTCCTGCGGTGCCAGCTCGCCCAGCGCCGCGGCCATCACCGCGCGTGCTCGCACGGGCGCGTGCTCGGCGAGTGCGAGCAACCCCGTCGCCGCCGCTGCCGAAGCGGTGAGTGCGAGAGGATCGGTGGGAGGCGGCTGGCTCGTCATCAGGGTCATTGGAAGTCTCCTGGTCGGGGTGCGGTGGCGGCGGCTGATCCGCCGCTCAGGGGTGAGCCCCTCCGCCGCGAGTTGGCGGGCTCGGGGGTTCAGGGCTGTTCTTCGCGCATCTGCGACTCGCGGCAGATCCGTTCCCAGGTACGCAGGAGGCGATCACCGGGGCGCATGGCCGCGACCGCTTCCTCGCGGTCGCCGCATTCGCGCCAGAGCTGCCCGTCGGGGCCGATCACGCTGTAGCGGCGCGGCTCCCAGTCGCCCTGGACGCGGGCGTAGGTCGAGTTCGTCTCGGAATCGTTCACGCGGTACTCGGCCTTTCGCCGCTGGATCGGCCCCCGCGGTCCGGGCGCTCCGGACCGGGAAGGTCCGCGATGGTGCGGTCAGCCGCCGCCGGTGGATCGGCGCGCGGACCGCGATGACACGGCGTGGGGCAGATGGCGGCACCCGAGCGAACCGTCGGGTGCCGCCATGCCCTGCGCCCCCGCTGTTGGCGAGACCGGGCCGAACGTGCGACCGCGGGTAGGGGGTTTCTAGAACGGGGGCTTCTCGCCGCCGCCGAATCCGTTTCCGAACCCGCCGCCGAATCCGCTGCCGGTGGCCGCCCAGGGGTCGTCGTCACCGGCACGGCTGCCGGTGGCCGCCCCGACGAGGTCGCGGGAGCGGTCGCTGCTACCGTTGTTCGTGTTGGCGCGGCTGGCTTTCTGCTTGTTGACCTTGGCGGTGGCGTAACGCAGTGACGGGCCGACCTCGTCGACCTCGAGTTCCACGACGGTGCGTTTCTCGCCTTCGCGGGTCTCGTAGGAGCGCTGCTTCAAACGTCCACTGACCAGAACACGGGCTCCGCGGGTCAGCGATTCGGCGACGTTCTCGGCGGCCTCGCGCCAGATGCTGCACCGCAGGAACAGCGCCTCGCTGTCCTTCCACTCGTTGGTGGTGCGGTCAAAGAAACGCGGTGTGGACGCGACGGTGAAATTCGCCACCGCGACACCTGCGGGGGTAAATCTGAGTTCTGGATCGGAAGTCAGGTTCCCGATCACTGTGAGGACGGTATCTCCGGCCATACTGGGTTCTCCTCGAAAAGTCGATGATCAACAGGGACAGACGAATTCGCGTGGCCCGCGGACCACGCCCACGCCACCCCGCCCTTGCGAACGCGCCTGCGGGGCGGTGGCGGCAGTGGCGCGTGGCTAGTCGGTGAGCGGGTGGCGGGGTTCGGGTTCGGCGGTCTCGCCGAGCGCGGTGAGGACCTCGGTGAGCGAGTGCACGGGGCGAGCATGGCCTTCGCCGATCAGGAGGTCGCAGCCCCGCGCGGCGGCACCGAAGTCGGCGGGCACGGCCAATACGGGCCGGTGCAACCGTCGCGCCCACCGCGCGGTCGACAGGGTGCCCGAACGCACTCCGGCCTCGGGGATCATCACCTGCCGAGACATCGCCGCGACCAGGCGATTACGCGCGAGCAGGCGCGAAGGTTCCACGCCGTCGCGAGGCGGGTACTCGGCGATGACCGCGCCGGTCTGCGCGACAGCGTCGAACACCTCGAGGTGCGCGGTGGGATAGGGGCGGTCGATCCCGGCCGCGGACACCAGCGTCGTCGCCACACCACGGTCCAGGGCCGCCCGGTGCGCGATCACGTCGACCCCGTAAGCACCACCGCTGACGATGTGCACCCCGCGTTCGACGAGCTCGCCCGCGATCTGACCGGTGATGGCGGCACCGCGCGGGGACACCGCCCGGGCACCGACGATACCGACGCGGGTCAGTACCGAGACCGCCTCGACGGTGCCGCGCACCCAGACCGCGACCGGTGCGTCGAGAGAGCGGCTGTCGCGGGAGTCGAGATCGTCGAATCCCAGACCGGTCCAGGCGGGATCGTCGGGGGTGAGCAGCCACGCCCCGGCCCGGTCGGCGCGGTCGAGGTCGCGGTCGGCGAGTTCGGCGATCGAGGCCCGCGATCCGGGTTCGGCCGCGAGCGCCCCGATCCGGTCGGCGGCGTCCTCGATATCGGGTGCGACGGCACGGGTGGCCACGACCACGCGAGCAGCGGTGGTCGGGGTGAGGGCGGCGCGGGCCAGGACCGCCCACGCCCGTAGTCGCGTATCGGAGACCGGGGCGACCGTGTGCATGGCAGTACTCCTCGAAAGTCGTGGGGACGGACGGATATGCGCGGGGCCGCGGGTGACGCGTGAGCTGCCCGTGCACCGGGTCGGCGTGTGGCGGGGCCTATTCGGGTGGGAGGGTGAGACCGGTGAGCGTGTGCAGGGCTTCGCGCCAGTCCGCGAAGCGGGCGTGCAGGTGCTCGTCGGGGATCCGGTGCCCGCCATCGCCTGCGCTGTAGCCCCACCCGCTGGCATCGTGGGTGACCGCGGCCAGGCACACCTCGTCGTTCCAGACTCGGATCTCGGTCGCGTCGATGGCACTGCCGGGGTGGGCGGTGAGGTCGTTGTCGCCGCGGCAGAACTGGAGACGCAGGCCCGCATCGGATACGGAGACGGCGTGGACGGATGACGGTGAGACCGGTTGGGCGGTCGGGGGATTCGGGGTGGAATGGAGCATGAGGGTTCTCCGGACTCGGCGGTCGAGGGGCAGCGGCGAATGAGACGACTGCCACGGGTGAGCGGTCACCGGCACGACTCGCCCGCTGCGTCGCATTCCGCGACGCCCGGTTCTCAGGAGGGGCCGGTGTGGCGGAGTTCGACGTAGGCGGCGTCCGGGTGCACGGTGATGACCAACCACGAGGCGGCGGTGTCGGTGTCATCGCGCAGGAGGTCGATGAACGGTGTCGCGTCCTCGCCGAGGGGCTCGGTGAGCGGTAAATTTTCGACGAAGTCGTCGCCCAGTGGCGGTCCGTGGTGCCAGTGGGTGCCGTATCCGTGGCTGTGGGCGTAGACGACATGCATCTTGCTGTCGGGGTGATCGGTAGTGGTGCGGGGTTGGCCGGGCAGCCCGCTGCTGAGCAGATAGATCCCGTCGTCTTTGACCCAGAGCAGCGACGGCAACCCGGTACTGAATTCGTCGTCGGGATCGCGTCGGTGCTCGGGGGCGGCCATGGCGTGCTCGGCGAGTTCGAGCACGTCGGCACGCGGGAACCACAGGTGGGCCGAGGTCATCGCGGTGAGGTGTCCTTCCCGGTGGGGTCGGTGGCCGGTGGTGCGGCGGATTGCTGTGCCAGGGCGCGCCAGAGGTTTGCGCGGCTGCGGGTGGCCGGGGTGAGTGGTGCGAGCAGTTGTGGGTCGAGGCCGCGGTAGTAGTTGCTGCCTTCGATTTCGTGGCGGTGGGACAGTTCGACCCGCACCCGGTCGGTGTCGGTGTCGGGGGTGCGGCGGTAGCGGAGTTGGTGGGCGGTGGTCTCGCCGTGGGTGTCGGTGATCGCGGCGGTCAACACCGTGTCCCAGCTGTTCGTGGCTCCGGCTGCGATCGTGTCGGCGGCCGGGGTGTGCTTGTGGTGGCGTAGCTGGTGTCCCTCGGGCAGGTGTTCGCGCAGATACGCCAGTACGAACGCGTCGATATCGGTGTCGGCGGGGATGGTGAGCGCGATCGTGCGTGGTCCGGTGAGTCGGTAGCGGGTGGGGAGTCGGTCTTCGGGGTCGAGGCCGTCGAGCCAGTGGGTGTGGTCGCGGCCCATCACGTATTCACCGCCGGGTGGGTCGTCGAAGGTGTCGATCAACTCCGCACGGGCGGCGGGGCTGAGTGGTTCGGTGAGGGTGGTGTCGCGGAACTCGCGCCACTGGTCCCATTCCCAGCCGCGCCCGGCGTCGATCACCACCGGCCGGTAGTTCACCGCGACGCCGTCCAGGAACACCGACACCTCGGTTTCCGAGGACTGGTCACCGACCACCACGACCTCCACATTCGGATCCGGCACAAGGGTCTCCTTCCAGTGCGGGCGGCGGGTTATCGCTGTAGGTAGCGGGGGCGGGAGCGGGAGTAGCGCAGGCCGTTGGCGATGGTGCGGTCGGCTTCGCCGCTGGTGAACCCCTCGACCCCGACGTGCACGGCCGCGGCGTCGGACAGGACGGTGTGGGCCTGGTGCTCGCTGATCTCGTCGGCGGCCACCAGCCGTCCGAGGACGAGTGCGGACCGGAACAGGGTGTGGTTACGCAGATGGACCCGGGCTGTGGTGACGAGGTGGGCTTCCCCGGCCAGGATCGCCGCGAGGTAGGCGTCGGGATGGGTCGCGGTAGCGGGCAATCGTGACGCGGGCGGCGGTGGCGGCGGGGTGAGCAGGGCGACGAACTCGGTCGGGAGGTCGGCGACGGGATGATCGGCGACGACCGCGTAGTCGCCGCGGCGGGTGCGGGATCCTGGGGCGATGATGTAGCCGCCGTGGCTGCGGGTGTCGATCCCGTCGGCGAGACGCCCGATCGTGCACGGCAACCGTGGCGTGTCGGGAGCCTGGTAGTAGAGGTGCCAGCCGTGTGGGGTCGCCACCGTCCAGGTTACCGGCGGCGGCGCGGTCGATCGGGTGGTGAGCCGGGTGAGGGCGTCGGTGAATCCGGTGGCGGGTGGGTTCATGTGGCGGGGGTCGAGGTCGATCACGCACAACCCGGCTGGGCCTGTCGCGATCGCCACGTTCCGGGCTGGGTCTTGGTCCCACCACTGGTGGATGCGGGCCGGGCCGGTGCTGGCGTGGTCGGGCCAGCGTTTGAACACCGGTGGCTTCTTCGCGCCGGGCCGGACCGGGAACACCGGCCACCCGCGCGCGGCCAGGTTCAGAGCCACCGCCCGCAGGTCCGGGACCACCGGTTGTGGCTCGAGTGCCCGTGCCGTGGTGGTGCTCACCAGCGTGAACCGTTGTGGCGGGCGGTGCGGGTGATCCACACCGCGGTGGCGTGGAGTTCGCGCACGAGGGCACGGACCTGGTCGAGGGTGGAGGGCAGGTCGGGGTCGGCGGGCAGCCGGGGGTAGTCGAGGTGGTCGGCGCGCAGCACCGGACGCCACGACAAGCTCATCTGGTCGAACACGCGCACGGTCGCGCGGAAACCACCGTCGCCCTCGACGGTGACGGTGATGTCGGCGGGCTGACGGTCGACCAGGCACAGGCTGCGAGCCCGATAACCGGTATCGGCGCGGGCCAAGGTATCGATGGTGGGTTCGTCGGGGGTGTGCACAACTGACTCCTCGGGGAATAGCCGCGAAACGGGGGAGCGGTCCCGGTGCGCCCGAAAGGGGTTCGGGCGCACCGGGGATCGGGGCAGGGGCGGTGCGGTCAGGCCGCTTCGGGCAGGTCCTGGGCATCGAGATCGACCACGTTGCCGGTGTCGGTGGTTTCGCCGGTGAGGTTGTCGATGTCGATGTCGACGGGTTTGATCTCGCCGAGGGCGGCGAGTTCGACGTGCACGAGGGGGTAGCCGAGTTCGCGCAGGAATTCCAGGTAGCGGCGTACCGCGAGTTCGGTGTAGCGCCACAGGTCCTTGTCGGCGCGGTGCTCGTAGCCACCGAGCACCAACGCGAGGGCGATGACCTGGGCGCGGGCGGGTTTGAGGGTGTCGAGGGTGGCGAGCATGTCCAGGCGCGAGTGGTAGCCCTCGATGCCCAGCAGTTTCACCGCGGAGCCGAAGGCGTTGTACTCGCTGATCAGTCCCGGGTCGGCCAGCATCGACCGGGTCAGGAACAACGCCGCCTGCGTGGGCGGGGTCTTGCGCGCCAGCAGCCGGGTCACCCACTCGATCCGGGTCGCCTTGGCGACGAGTCCGAGCTTGTTGAGTTCCCGCACGCGCCGCCGCTCGGCCCGCTCGATCTCGGCCGCTTGGGCCGCCGCTTGGGCGGCGGCGTCGGCGGCGGCGCGCCGATCCGCGGCGGCCTGCTCGGGATCGACCTGGCCGAAACGGCTACCACCCGCGCCGGGCTCCGGGTCCTGCTCGGCGTCCGCGCCATCACCGAGACCGGTGACGGTCTGGTCGTCGGTGTCGGGTTCGGTGGCGGTGTCGACGCGTTCGCGCAGCCCGACGGTGTCGAGGTGTTCGCGGGCCAGGAAGTATTCGGGATGTATCTGGTCGCGCTGTTCGACCTCGCGGGCGGGGCGCAGCCCCTCGGCGGGTTCGGCCTCGGGCTCCTCGCTGGTGTTCCAGTCCACGGTGTCGGGGTCGACGAGATGGCCGGTGGCTGTCTCGACCCACACTTGATCCTGGTCGAGGTCGAGCCACACCAGCCACGGTCCGGGATTGGCGGCGATGGTGGCGAATTCGATCGCGTTGCCGTCGGCGTCGACGATCTCGCCCGCGCACACCAACTCGTTGTCGCTGTCGTAGAGGTCGGGGTAGTCGGTGAGGATCCCGAGCCCGGCCTGGGCATAGGGCAGGGCGTGGGCGAGGTAGGCGCGTTGTTCGACGCGGTCGGCGGCGATCCGGTTGGCCTCGAACTGGAACACGCTGCTGCGCACGTTGAGCAGGCGACGGACCGCGTCGGTGTCGCCGAGGTTCTCGTATTCGGCGATGACTGCGGCGTGGGCCAGGTCGTACTGGCCGTCTCCGTCGATGAGCCCGCGCGCGGTCGCGGAGGCTCCGATCTTGCCGACGAGTTTGGTGTCTTCGCGTCGGGTCTGCAACGCTTTGGCGACCCGGGTGACCGAGGCGCCGAGTTCGAGGGCCAGGGTGACCCCGGCGGCGCGGTCACCGTTGGTGAGCGCGATACGGCGGTCGTTGACGGTGATCTGTTCGAAGATCCGCGCGATCTCGGCCTCGTTCGCGTCCACCGCCGGGTCGTAGTCACGGATGTAGACCGGGACCTCGGCGATGTCGTACGCGAGGGCGGTCAGGGTGCGGACCTGACCGTCGCGCACCACGAGGCGACCGTCGGGCATGCGGATCACCAGGATCGGGTTCAGCACGCCGTGCTCGCGGATGGAGTCGGTGACCTCGGGATGGTCTTCGAGTCGGAAGGATTTGCGCACGTTCTCATCGATCTCGAGATCGACGGGATTCACCGTCGGGCCCGTGCACAACTCGTCGAGTCCACCGTGGTCGGCGTCGGGATCGGGCTCGCCGGGGTCGGAGCCGTCGTGGTCGATGTCGGGACCGGCGGCGACCGGATCGGGCTCCGGATCGTGATCGGGTGCGGGGTCGAGGGTGGGGGTCTGCTCCTCGAAGTGGATGTCGACGTCGACGTCGGGTTCGGTGGTGGGTGTGTCGGTGTCGGTGGGCATCGAGAGGGGCTCCTATCGTGGAAGAGGCAGGGACCGGCCAGCTTTGGACTGGCCGGTCCCTGCCTCGAGGGAGGGGACTTCGATGGGACGGATACGCGGGAGTAGCGGGCGGCTACCGGCCCGCGTTCTTTCGGAGTTGCGGTGGTTCGCCGTCGAGGACGATGTCGAGGTCGGCGCGGGCGATGGCGATCTCGCTGTCGATGCCACCGTGTTTGATGTGCACGTCGCGGTAGCAGGCACGGCACACGACCCCGGAGATCGAATTGCTGCTGCCCTTGCCGCTGGCGAAACAGCACGACGTCAAAACCATCGTGTGCTCGGCGCCGAACCTGATGACCACGCAGCCTTCGTCGTCGAGACCGAGGATGTCGTCGAGGGCGTCGAACCCGGCGGGTAGTCGCAGTTTCTGTTTCGTCTTCTTCGTCATGGGATCGGGTTGTCCTTCCTCGGGAGGGGAGGGGTCTGCCGGAGGCAGTAGGCGGGGCGCGTCCGGCCGGATGGGGAAATGGGTGTGGTTGGCCGCTACTTCTTGGTGCGGGTGGCGACGTTGATCGGGCACAGGTACCTCGCCCCGTGCGGGGCTTCGGGGTCGCTGTAGCTCCAGTGCTTGGTCTTCCAGTCCGGGAACTCCGCACGCCAGCGGGCCACGGTGTCGGCATCCAGCGCGGTCGCCGCACCGGCGGCACCGAAATGGACGGCGGTGTCGAATTCGGCACGGGTCAGGGTGGTGGTCTCGGCCATGGGCACAACCTCTTTCGGGAAAAGGGGGGACAGGGCAGGGAACAGGGGGGATCGAGCAGCAGGGAGATCCCCGGGTGCGGTCAGACGAGGGTCATCGCGGTCAGCGCGAGGTCGTCGAGGTCGTCGGCGCGGTCGGGGTCGGGGATGGTTTGGGAGTAGCTGGTGACCGCGTTGGCGATCCCGGCCGCGGTGAGTTGGCCTCCGGCGATGAAGTGCGACAAGATGCCCGCGCGTTCGTCCTCGGTGAAACCGAGCCGCTTGGACATGACCTCGAGGGTGCGTTCGGGCTGGGTGACCGGGGTCCCGGCGTGCCGCTCCAACTCCGCGACCCGGGCGGCCAGGAACTCCGGTGACATCCACTCCGAGACCTTGTCTCGGGTCTCGGCGGTGATCACCTGGAGGCGTTTACGCTGGGTGTCCTGTGACCAGGCGCGGGTGCCGCCGATCTCGAGGCGGTCCCCGACGTGGCGTTTGGTGAACGCGAACAACGGCAGGGTGAGCCCGTTACCGCAGACCTGGATCACCAGTTCCGGTTTCAACGTGACCGCGTGGTGGCCGATCTCGCTGTTGGAGAACCGCAACCCCGCGAACACCACCGGCTCCGCACCGGGCCGGTAACCGCGACCCTCGCGGGCAGCCAGACGGCGGCCGGTGTCGATCTGCCCAGCGACCCGGCGGCGTTCGGCCTCGAGTTCGGGGTTGGCGAACGGGGTCCGATAGTTCTCCAGGAACGTGGGCGCCAGGGCGCGGATCTTGGGCGAGACGACCTTGCAGTGCATGGAGGATTCGGTCAGGTCGCACGAGCGCACCGTGACCTCGGTGTCGGCCAGGCGGATACCGTCGAGGACCGCGGTGAGCACGTCGAGGTTGTCGATGATCCCGTACCGGTCCGAGAGCACCGCCCGCAACATCCCCGGCTCGTCGGGCTTGCCGGAGGTGAACAGGCGCAGCAGGAACGAGCGCTCGTCCGGCCCGCCGGGCAGGCGGGGATCGGTGGGGCCGTGGAGCAGACCGTTGACGTTGGCGTCGTAGAGGTCGGTGCGTTGGATCTCGCGCAAGGATTTCAGGTATCCGGCGGGGATCTTCAGCTTCGATCCCAGGTGTGAGTCCGCGGCACCGGTGGGGCGATACAGGCCGTCGACGGGGGTGACACCACGCTCGTCGAGGACCGGCTGCACACCGGCCAGCTCGATCAGCCCGTCGCTGGCTCGCAGTGTGGAGGCGGGGGCCAGGACGTCGAGTTTGGCGGCCTGTTGGTTGTTGAGCAGGGCGACGAGGTCGCCCAGTTCGGCGTGACGCACAGTCGAAGCGATCGACATGAGAGTGTGTTCCCTTCTCGGACAGTCGGATACGACGCGCGACACCTGCCGAGGTGGCCGGTGTCGCGTGTGTGGGATGGGGGAGTGCGGGGGACGGGTCGGTTCGGGACTCGTGGGCGTGCTCAGGCGGCCGGGTCGAGCTCGTCCTCGTCGGCCGCGCCGGTGTGGGCGAGGTTGTCGATGTGTTGGATGAGTGCTTCGACGGCGTCGAGCTGGTCGGTGGTGAGCGTGGGGATCGCCACGACCGCGGTGGTGCGGAAGCCATCCCCGTCGACTCCGGTGAAGTCCCGGCGTCCGGCTTCGGCGTCGGTGGCGGTGTCGAAGGCATGGAGGTAGTGCTCGGTGCTCGTGCCGCCCTGCTGGATGTAGGCGAACGACATCTGCGCCGCCGTGGTGGTGCCGTCGAGCCAGCGGGTCAGTCGACGGATCGGGTGGAGGATGTGATGGGCGCGGGCCTGCGGCTCGCATTCCTCGTAGTCGCGTTCTTCGCCGATCTCGGCATAGGCCAGCACGGCTCGCAGGTCGGACAGCACCGCGGGCGTGAGAGCGAGGTCGGTGTCGGTCATGATCGGATCTCCTCGGGGCTGCGGTGCGGTGGGCGGTGGTCAGTTCTGTTGGCGCAGGGTCTGTACGAGTGCCCAGGAGGCGTCGGCTTCGGCGCGGGCGGCGGCTAGTTGTCGGTAGCCGCGCTGTTGGACCACATCGATTTCGGCGAGGGCGTTGGCCGCGTCCTGGCGGCGCGCGTCGGCGCTGTGGTGGCGGTGTCGTGCGGCGCGTTCGTCGGTGAGGAATTCGGCGGTGATCTCGATGACGGTGTCGGTCACCAGTTCCCGCAGATCCGAATCGACTGTGCCGAGTGGGTGGCCGAGGTCCAGGTGCAGGCGTCCGGGCTCGCCCAGACACATTGCTGCCGCGGCTCCGCGTCCGGGTTCGCCGGGGATGAACCGTGCCCGCACCCGCGGGTTGCCCAACGGGTCGCCGTGGGCGTGCAGGCCGAGGAACCGCACGATCACCATCGACCGGCGTTCGAAGGTCCCGTCGACCAGGACTAGGTGTTCGTCCATGTCGGTGAACACGGTCCCGGTCAGGGGTGCGTCGTCGGTGGAGAACAGGGTGTAGGAGGCCCCGTAGTCGGTGGTGTTGGTGTTGGTGGAGAGGCTGAAACCGGGTGTGGGCATGACGAATCCAGACTCCTGTCCGAATAGCGAATAGATGAGGCGGGTGGGTTCAGCTGGCGCGGGCGGGCCGATCCCACGGTGTCGCGAGCGCGCCCGAAGTGTTGGTTCTGGTGCGGCGGCGACGGGCGAGGGCGGTGTCGGCGAAGTCGGTGAGCACGATCTCGGTGCGGGGCACCGGTTGATGCCAGTGGGTGTCGTGGAAGGCGGTATCGACACTGCACCCCGGCTCAAGAGCGATGCCGGTGCCGGAGGAGAAACGTTTGTACTCGGCGTCGCCTCGGCCTTCTAGCATCTGCTGGCGTCCGGAGTAGTGGAAAGGCGCTGAGGACTGCGGCACGAGGAACACACCGTGACGGGCCAGATGTGAGGCCAAAGCGATGACGTGATATTCGAACTTGGGGCCGCGGTAGCCGGGTGCGTTGCCGGTGCGGGGGTGGTTGCCGAAGGGCGGGTTGGCGATCGCGGTATCGAAAGGTCGCCACCGCTGGCGCCCGATGTCGAACACATCGGCGCAGACCCAGGTAGCTTCTGGGACCAGCTTCATTCCGACGGCCACGAACTCGGGATTGGTTTCGACGCAGACGATTTCGCGTGCGGGTAGTCCGCGGGCCTGCTCGTGCGGGTTGCGGCAGGCGAAGGCGAGCGCGCCGATCCCGGCACACAGGTCGATGACTCGGTTGCCGATCACGTCCAGGGACATACAGTCCGCGAGATCGGTGGGGGTGAAGAACGCGCCCCCGGGATGATGATCCTGGTTGGCCGATTCCTGGAAGTGGGTGAGAACGAAACGCTTCTCCTCCTCGTCCAAATCGCGGCGCACACCGGTCAGCGCGAGGGCTTCGCGATGCGCGGCAGCCTCGGCACGAGTAAGTCTGCCCATGAGTATCGACCTCCGAACACAGGAAAGACGCCACACCCTCGGGCAGAGGGTTCGGCGAAAAGGGGGATGGATAGAGACACGGACCCGGTGCTCACCTCGGCCAGGCGGTGACGCGCCTGTGCGGCTCGCAGATGTCGGCGGCGGGGGTGTTTCAGGACCGGGGGCTGTGTGACGCGGATTGTGTGGAGTGTTCTGGTGCGCGCAGGATCTGGAACTGGCGCAGCGCCCACCCCGGGGCGGCACACAGCAAGGGAGTGTCGGGTCACGGTTCCCGTGTCGGTGATCCGGGCGCGTTGCCAGCGGGTCGGGGAGCGCACCACGACCTGTTGGACGGCACCGATACCGTGGCCGTAGGTGTAGGGGCGGTCCAAGCGGATGACCGCGCCGACCGCTGCCTTGACGCGGAGGCGGGCGTCGACGACCGCGCGGTGGTGGCTTATCGCTTCATCAGGCCACTGCCGGGCGTGGGGATGCTCGGTGGGTGTGAGCGCTTCCAGGACCCGACGGGTGACCCCTTGGTGCTCGACGGGTCCTTCGGTCTCGTGCAGGTGTTTGACGACGATCTCCGATACGCCGTGGCGGTGTTGGCGTAGGTAGAGCAGCACGTGCGCCGACACCGTCACCGGTGTGGTGGTGGTGTCGGCGATCGCGGCGTAGAGGGCATAGGACCAGCCACCGCGACGGCCGCTACCCAGTGCGGCACGGCAGTGCGCCACGACACGGTCACCCTCACGCAGGTTTTCGCGCAGCTCGTTGAGGACGAAGCGGTGGGTATCGGCCGATGCCGGTACCTGGAACCCGATCGAACCCATACCGGTCTCCTCGAAAGCGGGCACCGCGCAGGCGCGCGGCGCGGGTGGTCAGTGGTTGTTCTCGGCGACGGGTGGCCCGTGCTGGTCGCCGTGGCGGCAGCCGGTGGCCGCGGGATCGTCGCTGCCGGAGGCGTCGAGGATCGCTTGCCTTCGGCGGACCCGGTCGGGGCCGAGGTTGTGGGCGATGAGGATCCCGGGCGCGGCCGGTTGCGGCTCGCCCGCTGGTCAGGGATTCGAGCAGCTGAGGACTTCCCGGAGATCGGCGGGAGTCACGACGGTGATGCCCTTGACCAGGCGGAGGTCGTCGGTGGTCTCGGGTGCGGCGATAACGATATAGCGGAACTCCGCGCCCGCCGCCGCCGCGACAACGGTCTCGAGTGCCTGCGGCGGGATGGCTGGGCGCAGGCTGCCGTCGAGACCGATTCGGGCGAGGAACACGATGTGGTCGAGCAGTCCGCTCCAGGGTGGGTCGGCGGCGAGTTGGTGGACGGTGACCGCGACCGCGAGATCATGCTGCTCACGGTGTCCGGAGCCGCCGATGCGGTAGAGGCGATACGGGTCGTTCGGATAGTCGGCGTCGCTGTTGATCAGCCCGGCGCGGACGCGATCGCGGGGCTCGCGTGTGATCGGTTGCGCGGGTACGGATTCGGCGATCGGGTCCGCGACAGCGGTGGGACTGGCGGCGATGAGGGCCAGTTCGGTGCCGCCGTCGCGGGTGAGAGTGACGGTCCAGGCGAAGGTGTCGATCACGAGTTCTCCTCTCGGGCGAATGGTTCGGTGGGCAGGTCACCGGCGAGCAGGTGGATGTCGCGGGGCGAGGCGAGCGGGGTGACATCGCGGTCGGCGATGAGGAAGTGGGGGTCGCGGTCGGTCGGGGAGGTGATCGGACCTGGTACCGCGTAGGCGTAGCGGCCCAGCCGCTGCGCCCACATGACCGCCGCCGCGTTGGCGCAGTTCGGGTCGGCTTCGACCAGGACGATGGCGCGCGACAACGCGGCCAGCAACCGGTGCGCCGCCCCGACCCGCCGGGGCCGCGTCGGGGTGCCGGGCGGGTATTCGCTGACCACCACACCAGCAGGGTGCGGTGCGCGCAGGTGGTGGTCGTGGTGGCGGTAGGCCAGATCGGTCCCGCAGGACAGGACCGTCGACGTCGCCGCCCCAACCTGGCGGGCGGCGGTGAGCGCTAGGGCGTCGATACCGGCGCGGGGTGCTATTTGCCGAAGGCGGTGAGGGGGCGGCCCGAGCGCCAGTTGACCCAGGCGTCGGCGATGTTGGGACGCGACCCGCCCGCGGCGACGAGTACGGCGTAGGCGTGGGCGAAGTCGACGGCGTCACCGGACCCGGTCCCGGCCGCGTCACACCAGCCGCGCACATACCCCAGCGCTTCGGCGCACAGCCACCACGCCGTCCTGTCCCGCAACGCCGCATCCCATTCCACGACACCGGGCACGCGTTCGACCACGGACGGGGCGGGGTAGAGGTCGGTGGTGAGGTCACCGCTGATCCGCCAGGCGACCCACGCCTGTGCCAGGCCGGGCACGACAACGGTGTCGTCGGTGAGGGATTGGGTGACCCGCTCGGCGTAGGCGGCGGCGAACGCTGTCGCGGTGTCGGCCTCGGGGGTGCGGGTGTGTTGGATGTGGAATGCGCCCCAGACGAAGCCCTCGGCGCGGGCACGCGCGTTCTCGATCCGGGTACGGGTATCGGTGGCGGCCGGGTCGGTGGAGGCGGGTGTGGACATGAGGCGGGTCTCCTTCGAACGAACAGCAAACGCTGCCCGGTGCGGACAGCGTGGGTGAGAGCTGGTGAATTTCGCCGCCCCCGCACCGTGAGTGCGGGCGCGCTGGCTCTGCGTGGCAGTGGGCCGGAACTCGGAAAGGGCTACGGCCTGCCGAATCCGTGCAGGTGCAGGGCTTCGACGATGTCGTGCGTGCTGGGCTCCTGCGCGCCGCGCAGGTCGGCGATGGTCACCGCGACCGCCAGGACCCGGTCGCCGCCGCGGCGGGTGATCCGGCCCTCGCGCAGAGCCGCTTCGAGCGGCGAGGCTTGGGTCGGTGACAACGGAAACCGCTGGCGCAGTAGCGGTGCGGGAACACGGGCGTTGAGGGTGTGGCCGTGCTCGCGCCACCGCCGAGAGGCTGCGGTGCGGGCGGCAATCACGCGGTGTCGGACCTCGGCGCTGGTCTCGCGGGAGTCGTCACCGAAACCGCCACGCTCGTCCGGGTTTTCGCGGACCGTGATATCGACCTGTTCGGCCAGGACCGACCGCAGCCGCTCCCGGTGGCCGCGCTCGGCTGCCGGTGGACAGGCGCACGCGCGCTGATGGGTTGCGGGGCACAGGCATTCGGCCGAGGTGAGTACCGTGAGGGTGTCACACGGCAGTCGCAGCCGGTTGTCGCGGTTGGCGACGACAACTTCACCCTCCTTTAGCGGTGCCCGTAACGCCTCGAGTGTGCGCTCGTGCAGGGCGGGGTAGGCCGCGAGGTGTAGTACGCCGTGGTGGGCGCGCGCGAGCGCGCCGGGACGCGCGGAGGTGGCGCTGCCCAGTAGTGCGCGGGCACTCGCGGAGTGGTGGACCTCGACGTAGGGGCGGGATGCGTTCGGCGGGAAGGGGCCTGCGGGCAGGGTGGCGGCCAGTGAGGCGATCGCGCGGACCTGGAGCGATTCGTTCTCGGTCAGGCGTGGCAGGAGTCCGGGCAGGCGGCGGGCGAGCGCGCCGAGCCCGGCCGCGGGTGGTCCGATCAGGCGTAGGTGATGGCCCCCGGCCGCGGCCACTTCGAGGGCCCATCGCGCTCGGTAGTGGCCACGCACCTCGCTGAGGTCTACCCCGGTGAATTCCGGTGGTGCCGGAACGGCGGCGGGGCCGGTCAGGGCGTGGTCGTCGTCGCCGCTGAGCCAGGCCAGCACTGCACTCAGGTGATCGGCTCCCGCGACGGTGATCCCCGGAGCGAGGGCGGCCTCGGCCAGGTTGGCACGCGGCACGATCACGAGGGTGCGTCCGTGGTCTCGGGCGGCCAGGACCGCGGCCAGGATCCCGCGCACGGGCTGTAATCGGCCGTCGGGAGCGAGTTGGCCGAGCAGGACGACCCCGGCCAGGCGCGGGGCGGGAAAGGTGGCCGGATCGGCGGCGGCCAGGACCGCCACCGCGAGGGCGAGGTCGTGGATACCCTCGATGCCCGAGCCGATCGGTGCGGAGAGGGTGAGGGTGAGCCGGGCCTGCGGCCACTGCCCGCCGCCACCGGCGACCGCGGCGCGGACCCGGTCCAGGCACGCGTCCGACTGGTCCCCGAACGGGGTGCTCACCGTGATCGCGGGCAGTCCCGGCGTGATCTCGGCCGCGACCTCGCACAGCTGCCCGGTCAGCCCGCGCACGATCACCGACCAGGTCACCGCGCCCATCACCGCCGTCCCCAGAAGAAGCGGTCGACGGACCGGGGCGGGCGAGAGGGCGAGACCACGGCGTGGCGGACAGCATTCGAGGGCATGACGGTTCTCCCATCTGGTGCGGGCTCGGGGATGTTGTGTTGTGTGACAGCGGATTCGGTGGGGCGGCGGTGCGAATCTTGCGGTGGCTCGGCTGTTGGCCCGGTGTCGCCCGCAAGGGGTGTCGGCGGGTCAGGCGGCGGGGAGGTAGGTGCGGGCCTCGACCAGGGCACGGACTTGGTTGTGGACTTCCTCGGGCCAGCGCACCGGCCCGGTGATCGCGAACTCGGTCACCGGGAGTTGCACCGGGTCGCCGTGCACGGGTGTGTCCGGGCGGCGGCGCGCGCGCAAGCGCAGTACTCCCGGTTCGGTGATGGGTTCGGGTGGGGTGGCGTACCAGTACGGCGGGTGCGGCCACACCGCGTCGTAGTCGATGCCGTCGATGTGCCAGGACCAGTGCTCGGCCTGGAGACCTTGGCGGTAGTCCAGTTTGGTCTTGCCGCTCTTGCGTTTCGGGCGCGCCGGGAGACCGGTCGCGTCGAGGTCGGCGAAGAGGTCGGGGAACCGTTCGCGGGCCTGGGCCTCGGTCATGACGGCGGTCACCTCGTGGAAACGCACCGGTTCATCGGTGGTGATCCACCGATGCCCGGTCATCTTCGCCGCGATGGTGTGCAGCAGCAGCGGGGACAGGGAAAAGTTCGCCACCGACACCGATTTCGGGTTCACGCGTGTGATCTGACGCCACGTGGCCCCGTGCGCGCGCACGAAATCCCCGACCGTGAAATCCTCGCGCCCCCAGCCCGGAGTCAGTCCTTCATCGATCTGGGATCGGCGGATCTGTTTCCAGTAGGCGATATCGCGCTCGCGCTGGGCCATGCGGGCCAGCACCCGCTCCCGGTATTCACCGGTCGCCGGACCTGTGGTCTGGGTCTGATACACCTCGCCACGCCCGTCGAGGAACCGGCGGGTGTGCCCGTCCAGGACGCGCTGGTCCCCGCGCTGCTCGGCTTCCAGGGTGTCGATGCGGTTGGCGACCGTGCGTGGGGAATACCGCAGTTCGGTGGTGTGAGCGGCGGACTCGGCACGATTATGTGCGCGCGCGGCGTCGCGCCCGGCTTCGACCGAGCGCCCGAAGCTCTTCCACGCCTTGTCGATCGCGTTGCGGTGACGGCGTTCGGAATGGTGCCCGATCTTGATTGGTTCTCCGAACGGAGGTAGCGCGTCGTGGGCTCGCTGGTGCGCCGCTTCCGCCGCGTCGGCTTTCGCGTCTTTGCGCGATGCCTTGTCCTGTAACGCCTCGACACGGTCGGCTTGGCGTGCGGCGCGGTCGGTCTCGGCGTCGGCGGTGGCGCGCGCGGTGCGGTCGATGTCGACCTCGACGGTGTATCCGGCCTCGCGTAGCTTTTTCGCGGCGTAGTCGATGTGGTACTGCTTCGGTTGGTGATCCCGGGAGGACACCACGATCCAGCACTGGAGGCTCCTGGCCCACCGCCAATGCCCGATCGCCTCGCGCACCTGCATCATGACCTCGTAGGTGCCGTCGTTGCGGTCGGTGCCTTCCAACAGGGTGCCCTCTTCGGCGGTGTGGGAGATCGTGAGTGCCGACACGACACCACCTCCTTCCAGGAGATGTCGACATGCGCATACAAGCATGTATGTGAGTGGGTAGAGTGATCTGCTCCGGGCGGGATGGGTGGCTCGTGTGCAATCAGTCGGTACCGGGGGCGGGGTCGGGCAGCCGGTAGTCGTGAGGGCCGAGGCGGGTGAGTTCGTCGTAGGCGAAGTCGTCGACGGGGTCACCGATCCACCGCGTCAGGGTCCCGGGCAGCGGCGCGTCGCCGTGCAGCCACGCGTCGAAGATCTCGCCGAGGTCGAACAACCTGTCGGTGGCGCGGTCGAGAACACAGAGCCGGGCCGCGTCACCGCGACACACCCGCATCACCGCCAGCCTCGACGCGATCTCGATATCCCCGAACAGCCGACCGATGTCATCGCCGGGAACCGCCGCCAGCGGTCCGCGGCCGAGGTAGCCGGTGAACATGGCGGGATGGAAGAACGCCCGCAGCCGGGTGGTGAGTTCGTGTCGGCGTGCGGTGATCACCGCGAACACCACCTCGCTGAAGGTGTCACCGACGCTCGACTTGCGCAGCGCCGCCTGCACGCGGGCCAGTTCGGCACGCGTGAGACTCCCGCCGACCAGAGACAGCAGATCCGCGACCGACACCACCACCGCATCCGGTGCCGCGCTGACCGCCCCGGGGGTTTTCGCCGTCGGCGGGTCGGTCGGGTCGGGGTCCGCGTCGCAGCCGCCGACCTCGAGGTAGGCGCCGGAGAGCCGGTCGTGTTCGGGGATCTCCACCAGCGTCAGCCCGCCCTCGGCGATACCGACGTGGTGGGACGAATCGAGGCCGCCGGCCCAGGTGTGTAGTTCCTGGACAGTGATCATGAGCATCCTGCCTTTACTGTTGTCGGAGAGGAACTTTCGTGCCCGTCCTCGTTCCGGGGACGGCCGGTGAGCAGGCGCAAGACGCTGTTGGCGGCCTCGATGATGTGTTCGAGGTGGAATCGCGCCGCCTCGGCGGTGCAGATCCCGGCGTCGGGGTACAGCAACTCGGTGAACCCGGTGGTCAACCCCAGCCGGTCCTGGTTGCCGTGCTGGTTGCGCAGCACGAGGGTGAACCCGGGCAGCCCGGCGGTGTCGTCGTGATCGACGCACAGCTCCAGGCGCGGATCCTCGGTGAGGACATCGGCCTCGCGCGCCGCGTCGAACAACGCCACCAGATCACTCGCGGGCGCAGTGTCGTGGCGGCCCGGCACCAAGCCCTCGACCCGGTCCGCGTGCACCGCCAGCCAGCCCGCGAACGCGGGCTCGTCGATCGCGAACGGGACCGGATCGTGGTGGGCGATGACGAAAGCGGTCGCCGGTTTACCGATGACCGGACCGGCGGCAGGGTATTCGTCGTTGACGGGGTCCTCGGCGGTGAGCAGTTCGTGGGCGCGGGCCAGCAGTGCCTTCTGGTGTTCGCCGAGGATGTCGTGGGGGTCGCCGGTACAGGCCCACAGCTCCGCGGCCGTGCAGAGCAGGGTTTGGGCCTCTTCTGTAGTGAACTCATGCCTTATCGGGGACACAGTCGTCCTTTCTGCGTGGAGGTAACGGGCAGCCCACGTCAGCCCTGAGAGCCCGGGACGCATCCAGAGCTGGAAGCGGGGGAGAGGTCGGCGCACCGCTGAGCACGCACGCGCCACGGTGATCGGCGCGCTGTGCCCCGGATGCCGCGCGCGGTATGGAGCGCGAAACTGTCAGTCGGCGCGGGGAAGCGGGAACAAGCGCTCAGGCGGCGACCCGAGAGTCCGCGCCATGCAGGGCGGTGTGTTGTGATGCGCATCGATACTTGGCCAGAGGCGCTGTTGATGTGCCTGGTGGGGACGACGCGAACAGCGATGAGTGGCCAGACCGCGCAGCAACAGTTGGCCAGCCCGCTGGCCACAGTTGCTCCTGATCGCACACGCACAGTTCGACCCTGCGCACGAAAGGAGGCGCTGACCGTGGGAATCAGACCGCGGGTGCTGTTGCAGCAGACGTCAAGCGGCGTTCGCTCAACACGCACCTCGGGTGATCCTATGTGTCCGAATGGTCTTCGTGACTGACCTCCGTTTGCTCAACATAGCCAGTCGACGAGGCGAGCACCGAGTTCTCCGAGGATGCCCTCGAGGAGGCATACGGTGACGGTGGCTGTCGCGGTGAGGGCGGGGGTACGAACTCGATGCCACCACTGGACAATCCGGTCGGGCTCGTCGCTGGAATCGTTCGGTTCGGTGGTGTTGGTCATCAGATACTCGCTTGCCTTCGATCACGCGGAGGGTGTGTGACAAGGAAGCATCTCGGGTTCGTTGGCGCGCAACTCACCGATCCGTTAGCGTGGGTCGAAAGTGCATGTCGGAGCTGGTTTCCGAGTCGTCCGAGTCGGATCGAGTCGGACGGAGACCGAGGAGGGTTGATCCGGTGAGCCAGGCTTCCGGCGCGGATGCCGAGTCCGCGCGCAGGCGGTTCGTCTCGGAATTGACAGCGCTCCGCGCAGCAACGGGCCTGCCCTTGACTCAGATCTCAGAGTGGATCTGGAACCGGCACGGTCGCAGGGTGGCGGTGTCGACGATCAGCGAGTGGTTCAGACCTGATCCTCGTGTCCCGCGAGACGACGCCAACTTCCTCCTTGTCATCGAATGCCTTCACAGGGAAGTCTCTCCGGAGTGGACGAGCGCGGACAAACGCAGGTGGAACGCGGACAAACGCAGGTGGCAGCTGCTGCGCCGCGCGGCGTATCACGAACCCCGCGCGCATCTGAAGCCTGACACTGTCACACCGGCTTCCGATGCGGCCGACGTGAGCGACGGGAGACCTTCGCTCACGGAGGCCGTCACCTCCGACTTTCCTGCGCGCAGAGTCGCCGGTGAGACATCCGAGTCGGCGTCGGCCGAAGTCGATGAGACCCCGCTGCTGTTGCCGATGCCGCGTGGTGCGCTGTTGGCGCAGTATGCGTTGGATCTGTTCAGCAGTATCGATTCGGCATTCACTGGACACGACAACGACGGGGACCCCGCCGTGTCGAAGGTAATGGACGAAATCGTAGCGTCGGTGACTGCACCGAAGACTCCGCTCGGGCGACAGATGCGCAATCGGTTGCACGAGGTCGGGTTGCAAGCCGCAGTGTTGTTGGAATGGCTGCCCCAGCATCGGTTGGCTCTGGCCCATTGGACCCGCGACGACCGATACGGTTGCGCAGCGCTGCTCCCCAAGTTGCGGTCACGCCTGGCCGAGGCGATCCACTCCGGCCGGTTCGCTGTGCCCGACCCCCGCGCTGCATCTTTGATCGCCGCAGCGATACTCGACCGTCCCGAGGATGCCTTCGCGACCCACCTTGCCGACAAGGCTCCTGCTCCGCGATCGACCAGCAAACAATGGGAGTTCTATCGAGAAGTCCACGAGCGGACACGACCGACACACCCCGTCCGGGACCGAGCCACCCTCGAGCCATCCACTTCGGCATCCGCGGCCGATACTCGCCGAGAAGAACACGCGCGGGCCGCGCGAGCGGTGAAGGTGAAATGTCGAGCCGACTTCTACGGGCGCGATCAACTTGTCTCACGCATTTCGCAGGGGATCGAGAAGGCGGACAGTGGCGTCGTCGTGTGGCTCAGCGGACGCCATGGGGTCGGGAAATCCGAGCTGGCAGCGCAGGTCGCCAACACTCTGTCCAGCCGATACGACGTGCTGCCGCCACTGGATATGAACCTGTTGCGTCCGCGGCTGGAAGAATCCGATAACGACGACGATGTCGAGCATCGCGCTCGCCAACGCCAGATCACCGCTCGCAGAGGTGCGACACTCCTGCTCAAGGCCGCTGGCGAACCTGTCGAAGCAACCCTGACAGACAACCGAGCCCTCTTCGCTCGGCTTCGCGCGACCCTGAGCCGAGGGAGGTATTTGCTGCTACTGGACAACGCCCTCGACAGTGACGAGGTAGCGCCGCTGATCGAAGCCGCCGACGACGCGGTAGTCCTCGTGACGTCGCATCAACGAACCCAGCCCTTCGCCCGCCACGAATTCGCTGTGCACGTACCGGAGCTGAAGCGAGCCGACAGCGCGAAGCTGCTCGAAGCCGTCAACCCCTGGTTGCGGCCCTCCGATCGAGTCGAACTCGAGCGGATCGCGGACTTCTGCGACAATCTTCCGCTCGCCCTGCACCTCGTTGCCGCGATGCTCACAGGATACGACCGACCCAGTGTCGTCGCTACAATCGGAACTTTATCCACAACATTGGCCTCTGAGGCCTTGCGCCTGGATGTCTTCGGCAAAGGCGAGGACAACGCGATACGCAGGATCGTACTGCTCAGTTACGCCAATTTGACGCCGTCACAACGCGAAGCCTTCCAGTTCATGTCGTTGGCAAAAGTATTTGCCGCACCGCATTTCTCCTTCGCGCTGAACCACGGCGATGCAGCCCGAACGGAATTGACCCTGCACTCCTTGGTCGAAGCGAGCCTCGGTGAAAGCCACAGCCGAGTCGACGCTCGCGACGGGTCGCATCGGGCGTTCCAGCTTCACGAACTCATCCGGTTGTTCGCGGGGGAACGGCTGCGACGACACGAGTCGCCCGAGCGTATCGAAGAATTCGAACGACGCCTTGCCGAATATATGAACGACCGACTCGAGGAGGTGACGGGGCACTCGAATCGGGCCGATCACAGCCTCGCGGTAGACCCCACGCCCGCTCATCGTGCGCTCGATCTTGCTACCCGACACGGATGGTGGGATGTCGCAGACTCGTTATGTGCCCGATTGTGCACCATTTACCTCGAAACAGGTGATCTCGACGCGACAAACGACGCAATCGAACTGACAGTCGATGCTCTGCTCCACCATCGTCGAGTCCGATTGGCTGTCGAAACAATCCTTGAGCGCATTGCGCATCTCAACGTAGATGAGCAAGCTTGCCGAATGGCGCTCCGATGGGCACATCGAGCCCGCGAAATCGCGCTCGAGCATGAACTTGTAGAAGGGTACTACCGCTCGGTATTGGAGATAACGCGTATCACGACCGACCTCGGTGAGTACGAGACCGCCTACATCTCGATGTCGGACGCCGAGAGGTGGCTGTCTCAGCGAGGCGAAGACATCGGTCTCTTCCCGATAGTTATCAATCTAGCTCGTCTCACACTTCATTTGCGCGATACCAAGCTGGTCGCGAACGGCCCGAGTGCCAATAGTTATGCCAGGCAAGCGGTCGAGGTCGCGCGTCGGCGAAATGATACGACTGCGCTGGCCATAGCGCATTTCGAGATGGGGCGAACAACCGAAGAGTGCGATGACGCAGTTGTTCACTACACTCTCTCTGGAAATTTCTACATAGAGCTCATGCAGTTCAACAATGCCGCTGTAGCCGCACAGAACCGTGCAGGAGTGCTGGCGTCGGGAGGGCAGGTTGAGAATGCCTGTGCGGCACAGGTAGAAGCGGTCGAGAACTGGCGACGCCAGGGTGCAGAACCCGCCCGGTTCGCGACAGCTCTCATCGAACTGGCGCGCTACCGGTTCGTTCTCGGCCACCGACATGCAGTTGAGAGATTATTGAGCGAGGCTGCCGATATCAGCTTGCCAGGCTCGGACAAGCTGGCCTATGAAATCCTCGTACGCCTCGCCGTGCTACGAAGACTAGAAGGCGCAACGACGGTGATATCGGTCGAGTCGCCCGCTGACATCGACGAAAGCGTCGAAACAGCCGCAGCCGCCGTAACAAAGCTCGCGCTGCGTTCAGCCGATCGCGACCGCCTCACGGCCCTGCTGTCACACGCCCCGCTTCACGGACCCACGCCCTACGACTTGTGGGTAGTCACGCATCGGCTCGGGCTCAACGCTGCTTCGTTGGCCAAGTATCGTTGAGACTGGCCAACTGTCGCTGCGAGGCACATGTGTTCGCGCGCGAGTAGCCGTTCGTCGGCGTGTCCGCCCCACCGGGTTTCGAAACCCGGACGTTTCTTCGGGATGATCGTGTTCGGCGCGGCGACGAAGAACTCCTCCAGGCGTGGATAGTCCTGGGTCTGCACGGTCAGCCAGAGCCGGGAATGCTCACCGTCGACACGAACAGCGATTCCCAGGCTATCGGCCAGTTCGAAGACGAACCGCTCGGCTGCGGCGCGCTCGGCGCGGTAGGCGACCTCGACCGCGCGCCATGCCTGGGCGCGGGCGCTGTAGCAACGCCGCACCCGATACACCGCCCACTCACACACATCCATCGCCGCATCGGCCAGGACGTGGACCTCGACCGCACCATCAGCACGTAGGCGGTCCCGCAATGATTTGCCCGGCCCGAACAGGCCACTGCGGTGGTTGAGCGCCAGCGTGCAATACTCGTCGACGAGATGTTTGAAGGCTTCCTCGGGATAGGTGCGGTAGCGGGCGAGCTGGTCGGGCCAATTGGGAACACTGACGTAGCAACACTGCCTACAGCAACTTTGCGGCCACCACACGCCGAACAGTCCGAACAGGTAGCCCTGACTCATCGCCCGGGTCATCCCGGCCGCGTGCAGCGGGTAGATCGGATGTCGGCGCCCGCCCATGGTGACCGAGGTATCGCGGGCGATCCGCCCAGTTTCTTCGGCGGCATAGCCCACGGCGTGGACGTAGGAGCGCGGACCCAAATATGTTGCGCGCCAAGCATCTAGGGGCTGGCCTTTTGCCTTGGCTGAGCAGGTACGCCCGGACAGGGTGGGCATGACCCCGTTGGCGCGGTGCTCGGCCGAGAGCGGGTAGAAGCCGTGGGCGTCGGGATCGGGATGCAGGCGGGTCGGGGACCGGGTGTCTTGCAGGACGACGATCCCGTCGGCGACTTTCGGTCCGGCGCGGGCGACTTCGACGAAACGCACCCGGCGGGCGGCGAGCAACGGCAGGATATGTTGCGCGACAAGGTCATTGGTCGATGACCACTCGTCACCTGTTTGAGCCACCATTACCAGAAGGTTCGACAGGTCATCGAGCAACTCCGGTGGCCGGAATCCTGGATCGAGCAGAGTGCGGGTAACCCCCGCGGCGCAGTCTACTCATTCCGAACGACCAGCAGACAGGCATCGCATCGTCGTCGAAAAGCGTTGCGAGAGGGAATAATCCCTCGGATCCCCCGCCCATGGCAGTCGTTCCTTTCGCAGAGGGCGCGGCCCCGGGACGCACCCGGCCGGACGGCCGGGCCGGAATCGAGGGCGGAGACCGGTCCTCGCCGAGGACCGGTGCTTGCGGATTTCCGCGCGTGTCAGCGGTGAGGGGGGCGGCGCGCGTGCAGGAGCACGGTGTCGGTGTCGGTGTCCGAGGTGGTGAACGCCCCGGCGGGTAGTGGTTCGTGGCCGCCGTGGGCGGTGATGAGTTCGCGTATGGCCGCGTGGTCGTGGTCGGCGCGGTAGGTGTAGCCGTTGGGGGCGAGGGCCAGCAACTGCCCGCCGTCGTCGAGCAGGTTCCAGGCGGTGTGGAGGTGGTCCATCCACACGGTCGGGCGGCCGGGTAGCGCGAAGGGCGGGTTCATCACCACGGCGGCGTATCGCGATGTGGTGGTCGCGGTGAATTCTTCGAAGCCGTCGATGACGATGGTGACCCGCGGGTTGTAGTCGATGTGGGCGGCACGCGCGCGGTCGGGTTCGACGGCGGTGACTTCCACGCCCGGGTTGGTGGCCAGGATCGCGCGCACCAGCGCGCCGTCTCCGGCCGAGGGCTCGAGCACGTGCGCGCCGGGCGGGAGAGCGGCGATCCCGGAATGCTCACCTGCGACGAGGAGGCGGGCCAGCGGCTCGGGGGTCGCCCAGTACGCCTCGAGGACCTTGCGGTCGGTGTTGGGGGTCATGCCACGCGTCACGGCCGCTTCGATGATCTCGCTCGGGTTATCGGGGAAGACGTGGGCTCGGGCCTGGCGGTTCCATTTCCCGCCCATGGCCTCGAGGACCCGATCGACTTTCCGGTAGTCGGCTTGGCTGAGTTGCTGGGGCAGGTACAGGTTGCGGCCTTCGATCCGGGACTCGGCCAGGATCTCGCGAGCGAACTCGGGTACCGGCACCGAGGTTCTGACAGCCATCGATGATCACCTTTCACACTGGACCTTGAATAGGGGCAGGGACAGAGAGGGGCTCGGCGCTGGGGATTGGAACGACGCCGCACCGCAGTCGCGCACCCGAACACCATTGGTGGACCCGAACTCCCGGCGTCGGGGCGTCAACAGGAGGTGTCGATGAGCAGTTCGACCCATTCGCCGGTGACGGCGAGGCGATAGAGCACGCGGTGGTCCTCGGTCGTGGTGGTGGTGACGGTGATGTGCAGCCGGTAGTTCTCGGTCCAGGTGCGTAGCTCGTCCCCGGTGGCGGCGAGCCGGTGGCGGGCGTCGGGGTCCAGGGACTCGAAGTGCTCGCCGTAGTCGGCCAGACTTCCGGTGTACAAAGCGCCCGCGTAGGACCAGACGTAACGGCGGGGCTCACCATGCAGACACCGCGGGTGATGGCGGACATGGACACTACCCAGGACCGAGGACGCGGACTCTGGGCACCTGCACGGCACCGCCGCTCCGGCGAGGCGTCTCATGCGTTGGGTTTCCCGATGATGTGGGCGATCAGGGCCCGCAGAGCGTGCAGTCGTCCGTGCCGGGTCTGGGTGTTGAGGTAGGTCGAGAGCTCGACCGCGGCGACGAAGGCTTCGCGCAGTTGTTCGCCGAGTTGGTCGACTTCGCTGCGCCTGTCGAGGAGTTGCTGGATCTGCTCGCTCAGGCGCGTGATCTGGGGTCCGGGTCCTGCCATCGCGGCCGGGACGAGAACGACACCGAACTCCGCGGCCAGCACGGCCAGCAACTCCCGCCCGTTGGGCATCGGAGCGCGGTCGGCGGCCTGGACCTCGGCCAGGCCCTGCGGGGTCGAGCAGACCGCGCAATTCTCGCGGGGCTGCTCGTAGCTGCACCGGGTTCCGGTGACCTCGTCGAGCGGATCGCCCTGCTGGATCAACGCGTCCAGACACCAGCGGCCGTCCTCGAACACCATGTATACCTTCACCGCGTCCTCGATTCGATGCTCATCGGGCATGTACGGATCGAAATCGGGGTCATCGGCGGCGTCGATCTCGTTGTCACTCAGAGTTTCTCGCCTTTCTACGAGTTCGGATGATGCGTGGAGATCCAGGGCTGGGCGTGCCAGGAAACGGACCGGAGTCGGTCGCAGCGGCGGGTAATCGCGGGTTCAGTCGATCCAGTCGGCGACCGCCCCGGCCCCGGTGTGGGTGGCGGCTTCGGCGATCACCTCGGCCATGGACACATCCACCCGGAAGCGGTGCCCGATGTCGGCCTCGACCGCTGCGTACTGCGCGGCCAACTCGGGGTGCAGGCGCGCGGCCCGAACTAGCCCTGAACTGGACGAATAGATACAGAACACGCACGACGCGCTTAACCGGCTTACACCACGGTTCTGCGCGGGTCTACGGTTCCAACGGCTGGTTGGTGTGGCTGCAAGCTAGTTGTGGTCGGCGAGCTTGTGGTCGGTGAGCGCCGCCGGCAGGCGAGTCGAAGGCAGGCAGCGGACCGAGGGCTGACATGGAAGGTCGGCGAGGTAGACGCCGCCTGCCGACGCCCGATGCGGGCGTCGGCAGGCGGTACAGGAGAAACTCCTGTCGGTGTTTGGTTGGACGTCGACTGTCCATCGGAGGGTTCAGCGAATGGAGGAGCCGATTCCGAGTCCGCCGTCGACATCCAGGACGATTCCGCTGACGTATCTGGCGGCGGGTGAGCAGAGGTAGGCGGCGGCCTCGGCGATATCTGCGGGAGCACCGGTGCGTCGCTGCGGGACTTTGGCGACGAGTTTCTCGCGCGCGGGTGCGTTCATCGACGCCAGCATCGGCGTCTCGATGAGCCCCGGTGCGATGGCATTGGCGGTGATGCCTTGGCGTGCGGTCTCGAGCGCGATTGTGCGCGTCAGGCCGATCCCCGCTTTCGCTGCGACGTAGTTGGCTTGGCCGAAGTTTCCGCGCCAGGTCATCGAGGAGAACGATACGATCCACCCGAAGCCTCGAGATCGCATGTGCGGCAATACCGCTCGCGCGCAGAAGAAGGCTCCGGACGAGCGTGAAGTCTTACCGGGGGCTTTGGTTGATCGGTTGGGCTGTGTCTGCGTTGTTCAGTTCAAGTGCGGCTTGTCGGATCAGTGTGCGCAGGAATCGGTGTTCGGGTTCGTCTGTGAGCATGGGGTGCCACCACATCGCTTGGGTGAGTTGTCCGAGATCGACGGGGCAGGGGTCGGCGCGCAGCCCTTCGTGTATGACGGGCAGGTCGAGCATGCGGCGGGGAAGCAGGGCAATGCGCGCGCTGCCTGTGACTAGAGCCGGGGCGGTGAGAAAGCTTTCGGTGACGACCTGCACGCGTGGTTCTATGCCGAGCATTCGTAGTCGTCGTGCCGCCGGGGTGGATGCGGTTTGGCTGTTGTAGACCAGCACCCAGGGTCGTCGGCGCAAATCGTCGGCGGTGGGTGGGTCGGGGGTGTGTTCGGGGTCGGAGACCACGATCCAGTCGTCGTGGAAGATGGTTTCGTTGGGAAGGTCGGTGACGAAGCCGTGGGGGACGAGCATCACGTCGTGGGCGGTGAGGGTGTGCTCGGCGCGTGCGACCAGATCCGGAATCGAGGGTAGCCAGCGCAGTCGTGCGTGGGGGGCGCGTTGGTCGAGGAGTTGCGTCAGCCGTTGCCCGAGCAGGGCGGTGGTGTAGTCGCTGGTGATGACCGTGTATTCGCGGGTGGTGTCGGTGGCTTCGAAGGTTGCTCGTGAGGCGAAGACCCGCTCGACGCCGGTCAGCGCCATGCGGGTGCGTTGGCGTAGATCGATGCCGAACGGGGTGAGTTGGTAACGGTTGCCGACCCGGTGCAGGATTTCGTCGTCGAAATGGCGTCGGAGTCTTGCCAGTGACGCCGAGACGGCGGGTTGGGTGACGCCGAGGTGTTCGGCGGCGCGGGTGACGCTCTGGTGATGTAGTACGGCGTTCAAAGTGACCAAGAGGTTCAGGTCCAGGTTGGCCAACGCACGGGCGGTGGGCTCTGCTCGTTCTCCGTCGGTGTTCTTCGATGCCATAACTCAAGTTTATGCCGTGCATATGAAATCTCATCTTCCCTGATAGTGGCGTGGGTCTCAAAGTGGAGTGCGTCACCACATCGCCCGGGTATGCGGGCTGCTTCAGGGAAGTGATTCGATGCACCCTCTCTCCGTCCAGTCGGTACTCGTCGTCGGCGGTGGTCTCGCCGGCTCGGCTGCCGCGACCTTTCTCGCCCGTGCGGGTGTGCAGGTCGACCTCGTCGAGGCCAGTGGCCGTGGCCACGCGATAGGTTCGGGTATCACGTTGCAGGGCAATGCCCTTCGTGTGCTGCGCGATCTCGGTGTATGGGAACGGGTGGCCGCGCGAGCCTGGGGATTCGACACGTTGGGTATCCGCGCGACCGATGAGGCCGGGACTTTGCTGGTGGAGATCCCCGACAATCGAACCGGAGGCCCCGACCTGCCCGCGGCAGTGGGTATGCAACGTCTGGTGCTGGCAGCGATCCTGCACGAGGCTGCCGAGGCCGCAGGAGCGAAACTGCGTTTCGGTGCACAGGTCAACGGATTCGAGGTCGGTCCCGACGACGTGGAGGTCACCTTCGGTGACGGCGCTCGCCTGCGGTACGACGTGGTGATCGGTGCCGATGGTGTTCGTTCGGCTACGCGCCGGGCACTGGGAATCGACTGTGAACCGCAACCGACAGGGATGGGGATCTGGCGGGCGGTCTGCGCTCGGCCCGCCTCGATCACCCGTACCGATCTCTACTACGGCGGGCCCGGCTATATCGCGGGGTATTGCCCGACCGGTGCCGATTCGATGTATGCCTACATCGTCGAGGACGCCCGCGAGCGTTCCGGACTGTCCAAACCCGAGCAGCTCGAGGTGATGCGCGGGTTGGCGGCCGGATACCACGGTCCGTGGGACGAGGTCCGCGCGCTTCTCACCGATCCGGAGGCGATCAACTACACCCGGTTCGATCATCACGTGATCGACGGCCCGTGGAATCGGGGCCGGGTCGTGCTGATCGGCGATGCCGCGCATGTGTGTCCGCCCACTCTGGCGCAGGGGGGCGCTCAAGCACTCGAGGACGCGGCCGTGCTGGCCGAGCTGCTCACCACCGAACCGGTCGGTGAAGCGTTGTGGAAGCGATTCACCCAGCGCAGGCTGCCCCGCGCGAAGGCCGTTGTCGATGCGTCGGTGCAGTTGGGGCGCTGGATGGTCGATCACGATCCCGACGCCGACGTGCCCGGCTTGATGGGTCGTATCGCAGCCCTCGTCACCACCCCCGCCTGATCCCGCTCACAATTAACGGAGTTCCGATGACCGGATACGCCTTCACCCACCTACGGCACGTCGCGCTGGCAGTGCCCGATTTCGACAAGCAACTGGACTTCTACACCAACCATTGGGGTCTGTCGGTCGTCGCGAACGACGGCGAGGTCACCTACCTGGCCGCCGAGGGTTCACCGGAGCAGTACGTTGTACGGATCCGCCGCAGCAGCGAGAAACGCCTCGATCTGGTTGCCTTCGGTGCCGCGGGTCCCCGTGCGGTCGACGCGCTGGCGGACAAACTCGGACGCGAGGGTGTGACGTTGATTGGTGAGCCGGATCGGTTGGCGACACCCGGTGGCGGATACGGGTTCCGGTTTTTCGACAACGAGGGACGCACGATCGAGATCTCCGCCGACGTCGCCGCGCGCGAACACCGCAAGGTCGAAGAGGGCGAACCGATTCCGGTGAAACTTTCCCACGTCGTCGTCAACTCCGCCGACCCCGAGAACACGGTCGCCTTCTACGCGAAGTATTTCGGGTTCCAGGTCTCCGACATCCTGATGCATCCGCGCATGGGCAACATGATGTGGTTCCTGCGGACCAACAATTGGCACCATTCCATGGCGGTGGCCCGTGGCCCGCATCCCTCGCTACACCACGCCTCCTTCGAAATGCGCGGCATCGACGAGTACATGCGTGGCACCGGCGCGATGTTGCGGTCGGGGGTGGAGAAGATCTGGGGTCCCGGCAGGCACAAGGCGGGCAACAACACCTTCTCCTATTTCCTGGACCCCAACGGCAACACGATGGAATACACCACCGAACTCGAGGTCCTCGCCGAGGACAGTTGGCATCCGCATCTCTACGACTTCACCGAGCCCGACGTTGCCGACCAGTGGGGCACCGCCAACGCGATGGACGAATTCGTCGCGGCGAAATCGTTCAACGACCCCGACAAGGGACTGTTCGTCGCGCCGCCTGTGTGACCTCTGACCTCTACCATCCCTGCTTTCAGGAAGTCCGCCCATGCAGTTCGCCACCATCCGCCTCGGCGGCAGCACGCGTGCCGCGGTCGTCTCCGGCGATCACGTTCATCCGTTCCCGGACCGAACCACGGTGTTGGACCTTGTTCGTTCCGGTCTGCCCGCCGCGCTCGCCGCTGGTCGGCACATCCTGGCCGACGCGCCGCCGGTGCCGGTGTCCGCGGTGACCTTCGATGCTTCGTTGCGACCGCCGACGATCCGGGATTTCGTCACCTTCGAGGAGCATGTTGAGGGTGTACGCGCCGCGGTTCAGGGCCAGACCGGCGTGCCCGAAGCCTGGTATGCGGCACCGCATTTCTATTTCACCAACCCGCATACGGTGAACGGTCCGGACGCGGTGGTGTCGGCGCCGCCCGGATGCGGTGAACTGGATTTCGAACTCGAGGTCGCCGCGGTGGTCGGGATCGCCGGTCGTGACCTGAGTGTCGAGCAGGCCGCCGATCACCTGTTCGGCTACACGATCCTCAACGACTGGTCGGCCCGTGATCTGCAACGGCTGGAAATGGAGGTGGGTCTCGGACCGGCCAAGGGCAAGGACTTCGCCAACACCCTCGGCCCGGTCCTGGTGACCGCCGACGAGTTGGCACCCCGACTCGATTCCGAGGGTTTCCTGTCGTTGTCGTGCACCGCGCATATCAACGGTGTCGAGACAGGGCGCGACATGCTGTCGAATATGGGCTGGACCTTCCCGACGATGCTGGCCTACGCCTCCCGTGGCGCAGCGATCGAGCCCGGCGACGTCCTGGGCTCGGGCACCGTCGGCAACGGCGGCTGCCTGGCAGAACTGTGGGGGCGGCGAGGCAGGTTCGACCCGCCGCCGCTGCGAGCGGGCGACGTGGTCGCTCTGACCGTGGAAGGGATCGGCACCCTCACCAATACTGTGGGTACTCCCGCACCCCCAGCCGCTGCGTTGCCCGTACCCCGTCTGCGGGACCGCGCCGCGCACCGCGCTCAGTTCACGGCGGCGGCCCGGTGACCGGCGATGCTCCGGTGGTGGTGGTGACCGGCGCGGCCGGAGGTATCGGCGCGGCGATCACCGAACTACTGGCCGCCGACCACCGCGTCATCGCCCTGGACCGGGAACAGGCGCCCGGCATATGCGGTTTCGACGTCACCGACCCCGACGGCTGGCAGCACCTGGCCGCTTCCCTGCCGGGACCGGTGCACGGCCTGGTCAACTGTGCCGGGGTGACGCGTCGCGCGCGCCTGACCGAGGTGAGTGTCGCGGATATGACCGAGACCCACGCGGTGAACGTGCTCGCGCCGCTGCTGGCCATCCAGGCTCTGGTGCCGAGGATGCGCCCGGGCTCGTCGATCGTCAACATCGGTTCGGTCGCCGCGCTCACCGGCCATTACCCGGTGGCCTACACCACCAGTAAATGGGCACTGCGGGGGCTCACACACACCGCAGCGCTGGCTCTCGGCGAGCGGGGGATCCGAGCCAACATCGTGCACCCCGGCTTCATCGACACCCCGATGACCGCATCAGCGCCGGATGCTTTCCGGGTGGCGTCGGTCGGCGAGACCGCCCTGGGCCGCGCAGGCACGGCTGACGAGGTCGCCGCGACCGTGCGATTCCTGCTCGGCGCGGGTGCCGGCTACATCACCGGTAGCGAGATCACCGTGGACGGCGGGGCCACGTCACACGGCGGAGTGAAGTCGATCTCCGACGCCCTGGGCGCGACGACACCCACAACATTGTGAAATGGAGGAACAACGTGACCGATATCGAAACCCACACCGACGCGGTCGAACTGGACCGGGCCGATCCGGAGTCCGCGATCGCCGCGGCCGCGCGACGGTGCTCGAACTGGGGCCGTTGGGGCGAGGACGACGTTTACGGCACATTGAACTTCCTCGATGACACCGTCCGGGTGCGTGCGGGCGCGCTGATTCGTCAGGGCCGTAGTTTCAGCCTGTCGCAGCGGTTTGAGATGGACGGCCCGCAGAAGGGGTGGCGACGGCGAACCAATCCGGTGCACACCATGCTCGACACCGGTACCGACGCCCAAGCCGGAATCCAGGGATTTCCACACGGATTGGGCGGCGCCGACGATGTGGTCGCGATGCCGCTACAGTGCTCCACCCAATGGGATGGGCTCGGCCACATCTTCGATCACGGACGCGCCTGGAACGGGCGCCCCGCCGGGGAGGTCGTCACCTCGGCCGGTGACGCGGTGACCGGTATCGAGACCGTCGCCGATCTGATCGTGGGACGCGGTGTGCTGCTCGACGTCGGACGAGCGGTGGGCGTGGAGGGCGAGTTGCCAGACGGATTCGCGATCACCGCCGACCACCTCGAACAGACGATCCGCGCCCAAGGCTCGACCGCTGCGGTCGGTCGGGGAGATGTCGTGTGCGTGCGTACCGGACAACTCGCCCGCGCGCGACGCGAAGGATGGGGCGATTACGCCGGTGGTGCCGCGCCCGGGCTGTCGTTCACCACCGCGGACTGGCTGCATCGCAGCGAGATCGCCGCCATCGCCACCGACACCTGGGGTTTCGAGGTGCGGCCCAACGAGTTCGACAACGCGTTCCAACCCCTGCATCAGGTGGTCATCCCGAATATGGGCCTGTTCGTCGGCGAGATGTGGGACTTGGACGCATTGGGCGAGCACTGCGCGGCCGACGGCGTCTACGAGTTCTTCCTCACCGCCGCACCCCTGCCCGTCACCGGGGCGGTCGGCGCGCCGGTCAACCCGATCGCCGTGAAATGACCACCGCGGCGACCGGCCGTCTGGCCGGGAAGGTCGCGGTGATCACCGGCACCGGAAGCGGTCAAGGTCGAGAAGCCGCGCTGCGATTCGCCGCCGAGGACGCTCTCGTCCACGGCTGCGACCGCGACGCCGCCGCGGCCCAGGCCACAGCGGACTGGTCGCGGCGACCGGTGAGACGATGCGCAGCGCGCACCCCCTCGATCTCACCGACGACGGGTCGGTGCGTGAATGGGTCGACGGGATCGGCGCCGAACACGGGCGCATCGATATCCTCTACACCAACGCGGGCCTGGCCACCTTCGCCCCGATACCCGACATCACCCCGCGGACTGGCGGTTCGTGATGGCCAACGAGGTGGACCTGGTCTTCCTCCCGCTGCGCCACGCCTGGCCGCACTTGGTCGGTTCGGGTAACGCGTCGGTCATCCTGGTCGGATCCACCGCGGGCGTGCGCGGATCGACCACCAACGCCCGGCTGGCGCATACCGCGTCGAAGGGGGCCGTCATCGCCATGACCCGCCAGATCGCGGCAGAAGGCGCACGACACCACATCCGCGCGAACTGCATCAGCCCCGGCATGATCCGCACGCCGCAATCGGAGTCCACCCTCTTGGCCGCCGACCATCCGATGCGCACGATCGCCTCGGCGATCCCGCTGGGACGGCTGGGATCACCGGCCGACGTTGTCAACTGCGCGGTGTTCCTCGCTTCCGACGAGGCCGGATACATCACAGGAACCAACATCATGGTCTACGGCGGCTGGTCGGCTGTTCTTCCTTCCCAATAGATTTCGACTCACAAAGGACGATTCCCATGTTCGAATACTTCCCCGGCAACTATGTCTGGAACCTCGGCGTGGTCGCGGCGCTCAACAGCGGCGGCTACATCGATGAGGTGGACCGGGCGTGTCGACCCATCCGCGAGGCCGCCAACCGCGGTGAGGACGCCGGCACCGAGGAATTCTTGGCATCGTGGACCGCCGTCGTCGACGACCTGGTCACCACCGCCGACGCAGACCGCGCCGCCGGGCGCACCGACTCGGCAGGGCACGCTTACGCCCGCGCCGCGAACTATCTGATCCACGCCGAACGGATGCAGAGCCCGCAGACACCCGACCGCAACGCCATCTATCGCCGTGTCCTGGAATTGGTCCAGCACAGCTTCGATCTCGTCGACCCGAACACCTACCGGGTCGCGGTCCCCTTCCGTGACACCACCTTGCCCGCCTATTTCACCCGCCCCGACGTGGAGGGGCCGGTGCCGTGCATGATCATGTGGAATGGGCTGGACAGCACCAAGGAACACATGTACCTGTCCGGCTTTCCGCAAGAGCTGGCCCGCCGGGGCATCGCCACGTTGATGGTCGATTGCCCCGGCAGCGGCGAGGCACTGCGGCTACAGGGGTTGACCGCGCAGATCGAGACCGAGCAATGGGCAACCGCGTGCGTGAACTACCTCGAGACCGTCGACGGTATCGACGCCGGGCGTATCGGGGTGGTCGGCTGGTCGTTGGGCGGCTACTTCGCACCGCGTGCGGCGGCATTCGAGAAGCGACTCGCGCTGTGCGTGGCCTGGGGCGCCAACCACGACTGGGGCAAGGTGCAGCGCCGCCGCGTCGAGCGCGAGGGCGAACGTCCGGTCCCGCACTACTGGAACCACGTGATGTGGGTCTGGGGCGAATCCGATCTGGACACCTTCCTCGCTCATGCCGACGGTGTCACCCTCGACGGCGTCGTCGAGCAGATCACTGTCCCGTTCCTGATCACCCACGGTGAGAACGACCGCCAGATCCCCGTCGAATACGCCCACCGTTCCTACGAACAGGCCACCGCCAGCCCGAAACGGCAGTTGCGGATCTTCACCGCACGCGAAGGCGGCGCGGAACACGTCGGACTGGACCACCTGCCCCACGTCAGCACCTTCGTCGCAGACTGGGTCAGCGACACCTTCGCCGAACTGCCCGCCAGAACCACTGCCACGGCCGGTACACGGTGAAACGCCGGTCCTGATCGCCACCGAACTCCGGTGATCGGGACCGGCGATAATCCGACACGATCCTGGCGCGTCGATGCCGCCGGTTCGCCGGTCACCGACTGGTCCGTGACCGTTTGCCCGGTGCAGGCACACTGTCACCGAAGTGGCTGAGGTGTTAGGGATTCGGTCGACGTCCTCGCGGCAGCGCTCTGACTTTGGCGGTGTCGGCGTCGCGGTCGGCCAGGGCGGCGTTCTCCAACGCGAGTCGGTTGAGGGCAACCGCGTATACCTCTAACCGTTTTTCCAGGTCGCGGCAGTGGCGATTGAGTTCGGCGTGTTTGCGTTTGAGGTCTTCGTAGTCGTCGGCGGATCGGATGATCGCCGCCTGCTTGGTTTCGGCGTGCGCGACCTCGGCCTGGAACCGGTCGTTGAGGTCGGTGTCTGATGGGTGAGCCGCCATCGTTTGACGTCGGCCTCGACGGCGAGTTGGGAGATGTTGAGTCGCCCCCGAGACCGTCGCGGGGTACCGGCCAGCAGTCGGTTGATGGCGGCGACGATGTCACGGCGAACCGGATCGGTTTCCCCGGCGAGGGACAGGACGCTCACTGCGGGGCTCCGGATCGGTGGTTGTCGATGATGGTGAGGAGTCGGTCGAGTTCGTGGCCGTTCGCGGGCGTGGCGGATGGGTCGGGCCAACCGATCGTTCACGAGGACGGCCAGTTCGTCGGCCGCTTGCTGGATGCGGGCGATGTCGCGGTCGGTTCGGGCGATGTTGCGGCAGCGAGGTCGACAGTCGTCGATATCGGGGTGACCATGGGATCCTCCACCGCGCCTCGGAGTTGGCAGGCCGCCGTCGCCGGGTCGAAAACGCAGGTGATCGCGTCGCCGTGATGGATCTGGAGGAGGGGGTTGCCGAGCAGGTCACGGGCGTGTCGTTCGCTGTGCAGGACGCGGCCCCCGAACTCGCGGGCCGCGGCGTTGACGCGGTAGCGGTAGGCGTCGGCGGCTGGCCCGCTGACGTGTTCACCGGCGAGGATGCGCTGTTCGTCCTCGGCGATGCCTTCCATACGGAACAGCAGTCCTCGAAGGCGTAGTCATCGAGGAACCCGGCCTCGTAGGAACCTGCGTAGCCTTGCAGCATGCGGGTGTAGGTGTGCCCGTACTGGATCGAGGCGGCGATCAGCCCGCGGGGCCTGCGTCGAATGAACCACGCCAGGGTACGGCGAAAACGACTGGCGGCGATCGGCCCGGCGGGGTCGGCCGGGATGAGATCGGTGCGGTTCATGCCACGGCAGTACTCGTTGACCCAGCCGATGAACTCGGCGAGATCTGCGGCGATGAGCCTGTCCGAGCGTGCCTCACCGCGCCGTTTGACCTCCTCGCCCATGTTTCTCGGCCTGAGCCGATTCGGGAACAGCAGATGGCTCTCGTGCAGTCGCTTCAGGACGCCGGCGGCGTGGGCGACGAGTTCGATGACCACCCAGGGTTCTTCGCGTACCGCACCCTGCGGGATCTTGTTCCCGTCTTCGTCCTCGGCGCCTTTGAAATAGAGCCCCTCCATCAACCACAGCCCCGCGACATGGTCGAAGGTGACACTGCCCCGCCGCAGGTTGAGAACCTCTCCGACCCGGGCATCGGACAGGTAGGCCACGACCACGAAACAGGCGGTTTGCAGGAGCCGTGCCAACTGGGGGATCTGCTCGATGGTGATCCGGGGATGCCACGGGTTCCCGTCGAGGTCGGCTGTGATCGCGGTGTCGATGCAGATGTGTTCGCCGATGGGCAACCCGGATTCGGTGACCATGCGGCCGGAGGGGGTGAGCTGGACGACGGCGCGCAGTGTAGTTGGGCTGCGATGTGGCGCCAGGCCGGTTCCAGGGTTCCGTCGTCGCGGCGTTTCCCAGGCAGGGGCTCACCGCGTTCTCGGAGCCGGTCGAGGTAGTCCGTGACCGCCTCTTGGAGCCCGCCGCGCGGGCGTCGGGAAGGCTTGGCGCGCACGTGTTCCGGGCGCAGGTTCAACAGTCTGCGGTGCTCGTCCCACGCGGCGACGATGTCGTCGCTGAAGTCCTCGACGAACCGCACCGCCCAGCCCAGCAGAGCCTGCATCGTGTGCCGGCTGATTCGTTTGGTGCGGTTCTCCCTGTCCTTGCGGCGTTGTTCGAGCAGGTTCTGGGTGTCCTCGCCATCCCAGGGCGGTGCCTGTTGGAGTCGCAGCGCGGGCGGCAGGATCTCCCGGTGCATCCAGAGCCGCCGGACCTCGGTGATGCGCCGGTAGCGTTGATCGACCGCGACGCGGTCGGTGTCGAGTGCATCGAGGTAGTCCCACAGCATCTCGTCGGTGACCTGGCAGAACTGGGTGACTGCCTGATCGGCGAACCAGTTCAGGACATGCTGCAACGCCCCGTAGAACAGGATCTCGATCGTATGGATCGCGATCCGACTGCCTGACTGGCGCAGGGTGCGGGCTCGGGAATGGTTGATCAACTGCCAGATGTAGTGCTTGGCGGCCTGGCGCAGTGGTTCGGCGACAACCTCGAAGTTGAGGGACTGCGAGCGTGCGTGGTCCTCGAAGATCGCGGGATTGAGGTCCCAACGATCCTCGGCGAAACGGGACAGCCGCGCCGGGTCGACGTCGGGTCTGATCTGCCGATTCGCCAGCACGAGCGTGTGCGCGTCAGGCCATATCGTGCCGTCGGGCAGTCCGTGGGCGAGCCCGGTCGATTCACCGGAAGCGAGGGGTTCGGCAGAGGTCATCGGATATCGAGCTCTCTGTTCAGCAGGCGGTCCGCGAGAGCGTGCTCGGCCGGTCCCGCGCTGGTGCGGGCGTCCTCGACGGCGGCGCGGTCGTGTTGTTCCAACAGATCGGCCAGCTGGGCGTGTGGCGCGGCGAAACGCTGCGCCCAGTGCAGCGCGTTCATCTGCTCGCGTCGTTGCGTGAGCCGGTCATGGACGATCACCTGAAGTGGAAGATGCCGCGGCAGCGCTCTGGCGTTGTCGCAGTCCAAGCAGAGCAGGAACGACGCCCGACACGGTCCCTGCGGGGTGTAGGGGCCGTTGTCGTTGTCGGTGCACGCGGCCAGCACCGTATCCAGTTCGCCGGCGAGCATCCGTCCGAGCACGACAGGCTCGAGCCGCATCTCTTCGGCGGTCCGCTCGGGGTTGTCCCTGGCGTGGGTGACTTGCTCGCTGGTCATAGCGGCGATCCTCGAGCGGGCTCGTGCCTTGGCCACTTCGCTGGTCAGCGTGTCGGCGACGACCTTGCGGTATTCGTTGATGTTGCCGCGGTTGCGGACCAGATAGCGAGTCGCCGCGGTCCTTTCGGTATGGGCGACCGGCTACTGGTGCAGCTCGATATAGGTCATCCGCAGCGTTTCCAACCGCAGCGGACGCATCGGCAGCGCTCGACCCTCCGCGTCCATCTCCTCCGACGCCAGATTCCAGGTTCTGCCGAGATCGCTGACCAACGTCCCGTTGAGCGGCATCGCCCGCCAGCCACGACCTTTGAGGCTGCGTCCACCGCCGGCAGACATATACGCGACCAGCAACCGGTCACCGCCCGCGAACCGCCGCGCGGGTGCGGTCAGATCGTGGACCAACACGTAGAGGCCGAACGGCGTATGCAGGGTGTCGCGGGTCGACAGCTCGGCCGGCTGGTCGGGAACGCTTATCCAGTCCGGGACCTCCGACAACGCCAGATCCATGTAGGCGCGCCGACCGCCGCGCGGTTTGCGCAGACCCACGATCGCCGTGCCCGCCGCCCCGGTTGCGCCGTCGGCGCGGTGATGTGCCGCGGGCATCGTTCGGATCACGTCCGGGTTCTGCCCTGTCATGACAGCGAACAGCACCGCGGCCGCCGCGATCTCCTGTGGCGTCAGGTAGAGCCAGCCGACGATGTCTTTGATCCTGCCGCGCAGCATCACCCAGACCTCGGGAGCGTTGTAGACGCCTTTCCCGCAGTTGCGGTCCCGGCGCGGGACGTCGCCGACACGGTCCAGGTGGTCGAGGATTTCGAGGCGGCGTCGCAGGTCGAGGTCCGTGCTGACGTCGAGGTCTCCGGCCCGGAACTGGTCCAGCAACTCCCTGTGGGCGCGGATGCGTCGCTCGGCCGAGCGCAACGTGGCTCTCGCCGCTTCGGCGATCCGTTTCAGTTCGGTCCTGGTGTAGCTGTGCGAAGGGTTTGTCGGGGGCAGGGGCGGAAGGGGCTTAGCCAGCCGAGCCGCCAGCGGGGCACTGATGCCGTTCGCGCGCACCAGAAGCCGACGTAGCTCGGCCAGCTGCCACCGAATCGACTTGAACCCTGCGGCTTCGCGGTCGTCGTGGAATCCGTCGAAATGCTCGGCGCCGACCTCGGCCAAGCTCTGTGGGACCACGGCAAGCTGGGAGAGGTAGCGATCGAAGGACACCAGAATTCGATAGACGCCCTCGAAGGAATGCGTGGACGTCAGTCCAGCGCCCGGTGCGGTGCGCGCGACCAGCGCCGCGATCATTGCCTCCCGCAAGGCTTCCGGCGTCTTCAGTATCGACACGTCGAGGTCTCTGCGGTCCTTACCGTCCTGGCTGTAGCACCGCACGATCCGACGCCCGTCCTCGGACATCACGAGTCCATGACGAGTCCGGGCAGTCGACGATGGAAGGGCGGCGCGACGTCCGCGGCTCGCCGGGTGAGCGCGAGCGGGTCGGTGCGAACCCACGGGTTGTCGGCGAAGACGTCGGCCATGAACGCCTTGACCAGAGAGTCGTCGGCGTGGGTCAACAACGTCTCGACTTCCAGGCTTCGAAACGGTTCGAGATAGACGTCCCGGGTTGTCTCCACGGTGCGGTGCCCCAGCATCGTCTGGACCAGATGCCAGACGTCGCCGATCTCCTCACGGAAGTCGCGCTGTTCGTCCGCGGACAGGTGACTCAGCCGCGAATACTTGATCAGCTTGCCTACAGCGAACCACCTCAGCGCAAACGAATGTCGCAGCATATGAGCGGTGCAGCTGAAGTTCTCCAGGCCCAGCGACTCGATGCGCTGATTGGCGGTATCGAATGTGTGCTCCCAGCCGCCCGGATCACGCGGCAATCCGTTCTCGTTCAACCACAAAGCCACCGGTTCCAAGCCCTGCGCAGTCCGGCGAAACAGACGAAGCCGCGTATCCGGCCCCACGTCATTCCACAGTTCACGCCGTGATCGGCCGCCGGACAGGATCGTCACCGACCGGGTGCCGTGCACCTCCACCACGATGTTCAAGTTCTCGAGTCGTCCATAGCGGCCAGCGGTTCGGGCACGACGGACCGCCGCCGCTCTGGCTCCCTCGACATAGTCGAACACCGTCCGCAAAGCCGTGCGAGGGATCCAATACTTGTGCCCGTAACCACCTTTCGCGCATCCGTCTGCGAGTTCGCAGGTGAAGAAACCTCGTCGCCGCTCGTAGGCCGGCAACTCCGGCAGCGCCACACTCGCCCACTCCGACACACGCAGACCACTCCCGTACAAGCCGTCGACGAACGCGCGATCCCGCTGCTCGTTACGCCCTCTCCACCACGGATCCGGGCGAACCGTCAGATCGAAGCCCCTGATCCCGACATCACGCCACCGCTCGTATCCACCCGGGTCCAGCCACTTCACATCCGCGTGCCTGACGATCCGCGGCGACTCCATATCGGCGAACGGGTCAACGACACCGAATCGGCGCACGGCCAGCTTGTAGAACTTCCTCAGCCGACCAAATCCCGCGCGAAACTCCCTGTCTGCACCGGTCTCTCGTTCGCGGGATCGGTGACCCGCCAGAACAGGAACTCCGTCGCAACCTCGTCATCGACGTCCCACCAGTTCGCGTCGATCGCGGCCAGATAGTTCAACCACACCAGCAGCGAGTACGAGTAGTCGCGCCGCGTGGTCCGCGCCATCCTGCGCCACTTCGCCGACCCCAGACACCAATTGACGCGAAGATCAGGCAGGCCATCGGGACCGATAACGAACCGCTGCCCATCCCGCCCACCCGCCTCGGGTGGATCGCCGAAATGCTGCCGCTGCAACACATTCCCGAGCAACTCGGCCACACCATCGGCCGTGCGACTCCGGGCGTACCTGTACATCTGCCAACGCTCTTCGAGCACCCAGTTCACCTCAATCACGCAGGGTAACAACACCCCTCAGCAACAACACTCACTGGCTACAGAACGCCGCTGAGTGACAGAAGACAGTGGTCGTAGTCGAGCAGGTCCGGGCCTGCCGCGAGTGAGAAATCCACCGCACCACGCGAAAAGGCCCGAGTGGCGGCTGCGGGTGCCGTGCGGTTCGGCGAGGCTGGAAATGGGGGGCACGGAACGGATCGCCTTTCTCAGTCGATGTCGCCCGCCGGGGCGAGGTGAGGTTCAAGAAGGCACGAGTACCCGGTGTCGGAGCTGGTCGATTGCGGCGGGTGCGTGTTGGGTGTTCGGGCGCGGCGAGCTGGGCAACGCGCGCGCTCACCCCCGACCAACCATGGTGGCCGGCGACCGCGTCGAGCAGGCACGCCGTCACCGCGCAGGTGCGCACTGTGGGCGAGCAGGACCGCCGGATGGGCGCGGTGGGTGCCGGTCAGGCTGCGGGTCAACAACACCCACAAGCCCTCGGCCGCGACGGCGCGCTCGCCGGCGGCGGTCGCGGGCAGGCATCGCGAACTCGCCGGAATACCGAGCGCGGCCCCTAGTCGTGCGAGCCGCGGCGCGGTGAACTCCTCGCCGGCGGCGTGATCAGCGATCGCATATAGGACCGTCGAGGGCGCGACGGTCCTGACCCGAGATCGCCTGGGCGTGGGTGCGCGCCGCGCGGCGGTCGTGTATGTCGGCGAGTGCGTCGGTCAGTGCCGCCGAGACCTGTTCGGCGAGTGCGGGATCGGTGGCCAGCGAGTCGGCCAGCGCGGTCTTGGACTCCAGCACCGGTACCCCGAGCGCCGCGTGCTCGCGTGCGAAGGGGGAGTGAGCGGGGTCGGGCAGGGTCCTGGAATCGGCGGGGCCCGACAGCGACCACCACGGCCCGCCCGCCACGATCGCAGTGGTCGCGAAGTTCCCCTGCAAGCGGACAGAACTATCGGCCAGCACGCCCACCACATGCTCGACGAGACGGTGATGGCGGATTCCGCCGGTCGTGGTCGGGCTCGCGTCGAGGTGCGCAGGGTGTAGTCGGTCGTCGACGACGAGCGCGTAACCGATCGTCGGGCCTATCGCCGTGAGCAGGGGAGCGAGGCGGTCGGTGATCGAGGTGGGACTGTCGGTGAGGTCGAAGTGGGGCAGCGCCGCCGGTTCGTCGTGGCCGGGATGAGGACCAGGATCAGCGATCGTCGCGGGAGGAACCCGATGATGCCGGGTACCGAGGCGATCAACCGGCGCGCAGACCAGGGTGAGGTGGGCGTGGACATGACGAAACTCCTTCTCGGTGAGCGGAACAAGATGTCGACGGGCGGTGCGCTGGAACCGGGTCCGCTCAAGACGCCACAAGGCGAGCAAGCACCGCCGGGCGCCGTCGATGCCTGTCGGTGGTGACGACATCGAACAGGGGCGCCGACGTGGTAGCGGCCGTCTGTCTGACGCGAAGGCAGGACGGGTGATCACGGCGGAGGGCGGGGAGTAGCATCGCTGGTGGAGGATCAGCAGGCTGGCCGGATTTGTTGGAGGTCAGCATATGGCTGCACGTCGACCACCGCGCTCACCGCGCACGGCGCGATCACCGGAAATGACGCAGCGGGTGCAGCGTTCACGTGAGCGTGTGCGCCGCCGCCGGGAACTCGCCCGTGAACGTGACCGCGACGTGTCCGCGGCGGTGCGCCGCTATCTTGCCGATTGGCAGGCGATCACCGCGTGTGAGGCCAAACGCGACGTCGAGATCACCGAACTACGACGCCGAATCAGCGTCGTCGAAGACGAAGCCGCCGCCCAGATCGCGGGGTTGCGCGCCGACCAGGGACACGCGGCGGCGATCATTCGTGACCAGCCCGGCCACACCGACGACGACGTCGCAGACCTGCTCGAGATCACCCCGAAACACCTTCGCCAACTCATCACCCTCGCCCGAACACAGCCCAACCAGCCACCCGACTCCGCCGAAGATGTGGAACAGACCGATACCACCCACGACCAGGCCGTGCAGACCGAGGAACCACAGACCGATACAGACAGCGCTCGCGCACCGACCACAACCGGCGACTCGGCACCGACCGACCAATCGAAATGACCCCCGGGTCGGCACGGCCCCTAAGATCACGCGTGACCCGAGGACGGCGACTGCTGGGGGCGAACGAAGTGAGTGTCGACCGGAGGCGATGTTCGCCATAGCATGATTGATCAGGGGCCGAAGTAGCGGCCGACCTGCCACACGTACCAGCGAAACTGCTGCGGCGCCAACGACTGTCGCACCGGAATACCCGCCACCGGCGAATACGGCCAGAACGCCCAACCGCACCGATGGCAATAGAACCCGGCCCGCCACAGCCCGTGCGCAGCCGGGCGCCCGCGCAGAACCCGGTTGTTGTGACGCCGCCGTGCCCACACAACAGCCAGGCACAACAGGCCCGGGGCGGCGGTGAAGCCGACCAAGAACACCGAGCCCACCGCTGTCTGAACCTGGGCTGCTCCAGGTTCTTCGGTGTAGATGACACCGAGGGTCAGGATTAGTGCCATGAAGAACGCGGGAATCAGCAACAGGCAACCCCAACGGGTCAGCCGCCGCGTCGGCTTCCAGGCGGGCTCGCGAGCGAAACTCTGCGCCAGCGTGGTGGTATGGGTGCGATCGACGGTCATGGTGCCGAACACCGGCACCAGCCCGCCACCCGACATACCGAACCCCGAATACGATCCGCTGCCGAAGGAGACCGCGGTCCCGTCCGTGCACAACGCGGGCACACTCTGCACCCAGTCCAGCCGCCCACAAGTCGGGCAGGTGATGTCGATATCCATCCGCGGATCTCCCGATCGGGCCACCACCGCGTCGTCACGACGGCGCGGGGGTGCCTGCGATGAAACCTCTGGCAAATCGTATTGAACACCGCCCGCGCGGATGTGTCGATGATCCGAATCTGCGTAACGCATGGTCTGTTTCCTTTCACGCAGGAGGCCCCGGCGCGATCCGCTCGCCAAGGCGCATGGTGGCAAATCGCTGGTAAACAGAGGTGTGACCCCGTATCTGCGCCGCCGAGGCCATGAGGTGGGGATCGGCACCGTCGACCGACTCATGGGCGAGCAGGGCTTGTCGGGGGTGGTCCGCGGCGGGAAACATCGCACCACGATCGCGGGCAAGGGCGGCGGGCATCGTCGTGCCCCGGATCTGCTCGACCGTGATTTCACCGCGGTCGAGCCGAATCGTAAGTGGGTCACCGATTTTACGTATGTGCCGACTTGGTCGGGGTTCGTGTATGTGGCGTTCGTGATCGACTGTTTCTCCCGCATGATCGTGGGCTGGCAGGCGGCCACGATCAAGGACACCGCGATGGTCACGACCGCGCTGAAGATGGCGTTGTGGCGACGAGACCACGCGGGCCACACCATCGAGGAAGGGTTGATACATCACAGCGACGCGGGCTGAGCAATATACGTCCATAAAGTTCTCGGAAACCCTTGTGCTGGAAGGAATCGCGGCGTCGATCGGCAGTATCGGTGACGCGTATGACAACGCGCTCGCCGAGTCCACGATCGGACTGTTCAAAACCGAGGCGGTAGCCCGGGACAGTCCGTTCCTCACCGGTCCGTTGAAGTCGTTGGCCGATGTCGAATTCGCCGCGATGGATTGGATCGACTGGTACAACAACCAGCGGCTACACAGCCTGCTCGGGCAGGTCCCACCCGCCGAGTACGAGACCGCCTACTACGCTCGACGACAGCCATCCCAGCCGGTGATGACTCAACCATGAAGCCGGCCAGAAAGTGGGGGCGGTTCACGATCCGTGTCCGCGACGGCCAGGCCGTCACGCTCACCGCGAACTCGCGCAACAGCGTCAACTACCAGCGGTTTCTGGAACTGGTCGAACAAGCCAACCCGGTCGGTGACATCCACGTGATCACCGACAACCTGTCGAGCCACAACAGCAAATCCACCCGCGAATGGCTCGAGGACCATCCCGGATCAAACACGCGTTCATCCCCGTCGGAGTGTGCTGGCTCAACCTGCAAGAACCCTGGTGGCGGATCTTCCGCCGCGAAGCCCTCGCCGGCCAGACCTTCGCCGACGCCACCGAGATCGCCCGAGCCACCCGCCAGGCCGCCGCCGCCCTCAACCCCCGCGCACGCCCCTGGATCTGGGGACGCCCGACACCGAAACCCCGAACCCTACGCCGCCGCTTTATTTACCACCTTTGAGGAACGAAGTATTAGGCCTCGTCCGTGAGCGACCAATTCTCCGGGAATTGAATGGAGGTCCGGGCGAAGGAGCCACCATCACACGACGGAATGACCACACCCGACATGTACTGGGAGAGATCGGAAGCCAGGAACGTCGCAACGTTCGCGTTGTCTCCGATCTCCGGCGGCCGGTTCACTTTCAGCGGACCCGGGAACCCGGCAGGGTCCCAGACTCCGCTTTCCGCTGCCGCAGCCTGCTCGTACGAAAGCCCGAGCACATCGGCTGCCGGATCAAGAGCGAAGTTGACGGACATCCCGTGCACCGGGGCCAATGCATTGACCCGGATGCCGTAATGACCCCAGTCGTATGCCATGGCGCGCACGAGGCCGACAGCGCCGGCCTTCCCAGCCACGTATGGCCCGAAACCCGGGTAGGCGTTGAGGGCCGCGGCGGAGGCCGTGACAACGATGTTGCCGCCGGTCCTTTTCATCACCCGGGCCGCGTGCTTACCGCTGAAGAACACACCACGGTAGACGACGTTGTTCACATCATCCCACTGCTCGGCAGACAGTTCCTCGAGAGGAATCGTGCCGAACCCTTCAACGGTCTTGCCCGCGTTGGCGAACATGACGTCCAGGCCGCCGAATTCCTCGACTGTACGATCGACGGCTGACGCGATCTCGCCTTCGTCGGTGACGTCGACCTTCAACCCGAGAGACTTGCCACCGGCGGCCATGATCTCCTCGGCGACGGCCTCGGCCCGCCCGCGGATCAGATCCGTGACCACTACAGTGCCACCGGCACCGCTCCACCGCAGTGCGCATTCGCGACCGAGACCGGAACCACCGCCGGTCACGAAGATTACCTTCTTATCGAAGCGCACTGTCTGCTCCATTCGTCAAATTTTCAACACCGGGCGGCCACCGCCGTGTGGGCGATCGTGACTACAGTGAACCAGATCACCATCTCACATGTCCAGCATTGAGTACTCTCAATGTCTTCGTCGACGCTGGGCGCGCACCTCTTGATCCGCCGCGCATTGGTCGCTGGACAACACATACACACTCGACATGCCCGCCCGTCGATCCGATGCTGCTCCACCCCGCGCCGCAGCGGCGTCGAGAAGACCAGATTCCGGGCAGCAGGACCCAAGAAGGCAGGTGAGAAGCCGTCGAAACTCAAGCCGAGAGCGTCTGCTACGACACACCAAGGGCCTCGGGGTAGACAGACAGCCAGTCGAGCCCGAACGTTGCCGGGAGCACTGCCCACAACCGCCTGGCCGGCCATGAATCCTAGAAGCATTCGATCAACTCGGAGTGTTTTAGGACACTCTGTGAGAGACTGGGCTGACAACACCGCTTCGGAGGTCTTCCAGCGCCCACGGGACCCGGCACTGCTGGCGAGGGTTGGCCAGTTTCACTTCGATCACTAGTTCAAGCGGAGACAAGAGAAATACGATGACAGATCAGACAATGAGCATGCTTGCGCGGCACGAGGCCGCTGCCAAGGACTTCCTGCCCCGAGCCAAGCTCCTCATCAATGGCGAAGAACGCGAATCCGGCAGCGGGGGCGTGTTCGATCATGTGAACGCGGCGACAGGGCGGGTGCAGGCTCAAGTCCCCCTTGCCGGGACGAAGGAGGTCGACGAAGCGGTCGCGGCCGCCCGTTCCGCGCTCGGTCCTTGGCGCGCAATGCATCCGACGCAACGGCGACAGATCATGACCGAGTTCACCCGCTTGGTGAAAGAGCATCCCTGGACCGAGATGTCGGTGTTGGAGAACGCGCAACCGTGGGATCAAGCGGCCGCGATGGCCGATTTCAGCGCAGCCTGGCTCGAGTACTACACCGGTTGGGCAGATCGCCTTGAGGGAACCGTGGCTGCCGACAACGACATTGATGGATTCGTCTACACGGTCGCCGAGCCGTATGGCGTGATCGGCCACATAATCACGTGGAACTCACCGTTGCTGTCGCTCGGCATGAAACTCGCGCCGTCGCTGGCAGCCGGCAATACCGTTGTCGTCAAGCCCGCCGAGTTCACGTCATTCACCGCACTCGAGTGGATACGTCTGGCACAGCAGGCCGGTATCCCCAAGGGGGTCATCAACCTGATCCCAGGTGGCGCCGAGGTCGGTGAGGCCATGGTCAAACATCCGGGTATCGACAAAATCTCTTTCACCGGCGGTCCGCCGACGGCGAAGGCGATCATGCGAGATGCCGCCGAGGACCTCACGCCGCTTGTGTTCGAGCTGGGCGGAAAGGGGGCCAATCTGATCTTCGCAGATGCAGACCTGTCGGCTACAGTGCCCTTCGCATGTGGCCTTGCCCTGGCCAACTCCGGCCAGGGGTGCGCGCTACCGACGCGAATGCTGGTCGACCGGAAGATCTATGACGATGTAGTTGCGGCCATCGAACAGATCATGCCCGCCCTAACCGTCGGTGATCCGCTCGTTTCCGGTCATATCAGCGGACCTCTGGTCAACGAGGCCGCGCTCAACCGCGTAACGGGCATGATCGACGATGCAGAGCGGAACAAGGCCGGCCGCCTGCTCGTCGGAGGCAACCGCATGGGCGGTGAATTCAAAAACGGATACTTCGTGGAGAACACCGTCTTCGTAGACGTCGACCCCGGAAGTGCGCTGGCGCAGACCGAGGTCTTCGGTCCAGTGCTCTCCGTCATCCCATTCACTACTGAAGAAGAAGCCGTCGAGATCGCCAACAACACCGCCTACGGCCTGACGAACTACATTCAGACGGCCGACCGGCGGCGTGTTCGACGCCTGATCCCTCAGCTGCGGAGCGGCACCATCGCGATCAACGGAGCCAACCCCCTGCATCCAGCCGCACCGTTCGGTGGCAACGGAATCAGCGGGTTCGGCCGCGAGGGGGGCCGTCAGGGAATCGAAGAGTTCTTGCAGGTCAAAACCGTGCTCGAGCGCTGACTCATCGCGCGTTTCGCGACGCAAAGCGCTCGGCCGGAAGAGTCCTCCGGCCGAGCCCTGTCTGTCAGTCTGGGATGAGACAGGGGGACGCTGTACTCCTTTGAGGTAGACCAGGGCGAGACAGGAACGATCGAGCAGTGACGATGACCTTGGCCGACCAGGCCGCCGCGACGGCGG
>NZ_JBEXFQ010000024.1:0-117124 GCF_040606855.1 Nocardia sp. NPDC005366 | reverse complement strand
TGAAACCGATCACCCGCCGACCTCGCCACAGCGGACATGATGCACCACCGGCCACTCCAAGCTGACTAATCAGACGATTGGGAGACAGAACCTAGAGGCGTGTCGCGGTGTGGACGAGGTCGGCGACGGCTTTGGATCTGCTGTGTGGTGGCCAAGCGATGACGGTCGTGACGGCCGGTGCGTCTGGCACGGGCACGACGGCATGATCGTCGCGTAGCTGAGTTCGCAGCGACTCGGGCACGACCGCGCAGGCCAGTCCGAGCGCGATCAGTTGGAATAGTTGGGTATGGTCGCGCACCTGCGGGCCGGGGCCGTCCGGATAGCTACCATCCCGTCGAGGCCAGCGCGGCAGGGGCAGGTTCGTCAGGGTGTCGACCTCGGCCAACGGCACATGCGTTCGGTTGGCGAGGGGATGACCCGCGGGCAGGACCACGACCTGCTGTTCGGTGTGCAGATCCTCGGTGTCGAATCCGGCTGTCGTGTCGTAAGGCCGGTGGAGCAGAGCGACGTCGGCACGCCCGTTGCGCAGCAGACTTTCCGGCTGGCCTGGCCCGCACAGCATCACCTCGACTGCCACGGCGCCCGGTTCGGCGGCGTAGGCGTGCAGCAGCTTCGACAACAGTTCTCTGGACGCTCCTGCCTTGGTGGCCAGCACCACCCCGGGCTGGTCGGCCGCCGCGCGGCGGGTTCGCCGCTCGGCGGCTTCGACCGCGTCGAGCGCGGTCCGGGCCTCCCGCAGCAGCACCGCCCCGGCCCCGGTTAAGGCGATGGCGCGAGCGGTGCGGTGCAGCAGGACGACTCCGAGCCGCCGTTCGAGCTGCTGGATGGCTCGCGACAGCGGTGGTTGCGCGATCGCGAGCCGTTGTGCCGCCCGCCCGAAGTGCAACTCCTCGGCGACGGCGACGAAGTATCGCAACTCCCGCGTCTCCACCAGGTCATGGTATCCGGCGATGACCACGACCAATACCCGTGCGGTATCGCCGCCCACCCGATCGGTCTTGGACGCTGCACCCGGAGCCGCAGCAGGATCGGCGGTGTGAGTGAACAGACGATTGCGCTGGTGACCGGCGCGAACAAGGGAATCGGATACGAGATCGCCGCTGGCCTGGGCGCGCTCGGCTGGCGAATCGGTGTGGGCGCGCGTGATCGGCAACGCCGCGACACCGCGGTGGAGAAGCTGCGCGCGGCCGGGACCGACGCGTTCGGTGTGCCGCTCGACGTGACCGACGACGTAAGTGTGGCCGCGGCGGCCGAATTGATCGCCGACCATGCCGGAGGGCTCGACGTCCTGGTCAACAATGCCGCGATCACCGGCGGTATGCCGCAGACACCGACCACGGTCGATCCCGTGACCGTGCGAATCGTCGTGGAAACCAACGTGATCGGGGTCATCCGGGTCACCAACGCGATGCTGCCGATGCTGCGCGCCTCGGCCTCACCGCGGATCGTCAACATGTCCAGCAGCGTCGGGTCGCTCGCCCTGCAAACCACGCCCGGCATCGACATGGGTCCGGCTCCCGCCGCATACTTGGCCTCGAAGACCTTCCTCAACGCCCTCACTATCCAGTACGTCAAGGAACTGGGTGACACCAACATCTTGATCAACTCCGGCTGTCCCGGTTTCACCGCCACCGACCTCAACGGTTTTCGCGGCGTCCGTACACCGCAACAGGGTGCGGCCATCGCGATTCGCCTCGCGACCCTGCCCGACGACGGCCCGACCGGCGGATTCTTCGACGACGCCGGAGCGGTGCCCTGGTGACGGGCGCACCCTGCGATCGTGCACCGAATCTGTTCGGCGCGGGGCGGGTTACGAGGGAATTCGTGTCACCGCGACCGCCGACTCCGTGAGGCTGCCCAGATACAACGTGCCGTCCTGCTCGACCACGCCGGTCACCATCGAGTAGTCGGTGCCATCGCACTGCAGGTCGTGGACCACCGTGCCCTCGAAATCGATGGCCTGCACCCATACCGTCCGTTTCGGTTTCGGCCGCGCCCAATCTGGCAGCGCCCATACGACGCGCCGCAGAATTCCGGGTAATGGCAGCAGTCGATCCAGCAGTGGATCCCGTGGCGCGGGCAACGCGATCCACGCCAGACCGTCGCTGCCCAGCGCCATATTGTCCGGGAATCCCGGCAGATTCTCGATGAGGATGTCGTGGGTGCCCGCTTTCGGACCGGTGAGCCAATACCGTGTCACCCGGTAGCCGCCGGTCTCGGCGACCAGTACACAGGTGCGATCCGGGGACAGCACCACCCCGTTGGCGAAATGCAGTTCCGCCACAAGCGTTTCGACCTTGCCCGACGGATCACGGCGAAGCAGCCTGCCGGTGCCGGAATGCTCGAGCAGATCGCCCACATATTCCGCGAGCGAGTAGCGATTCGTCGATGAGGAGAAGTAGATCGTGCCATCGGCATCGCGCACGACATTGCTCGCGAAGGCCAACCGCTCCCCGTCCACCTCGTCGACCAGAACCTCGAGCCTGCCGTCGGGGTGCAGCTGCAGAAGACCGCGTTCGAAGTCGCAGATCAGGATCGTGCCGTCCGCGTCGGCATGCAGGCCGAGTGGCCGCCCACCGGTATTCCCCAGCATGGTCACCGACCCGTCGGCAGGATCGATGCTCAGAATCGACCCGTCGTCGATACCCGCGATCAGGGCGCCCGTGGGGGATAGGACCACATCTTCGGGCCCGTCGCCGGGAAGTTCGATTCTGCGCACCGGGGGCAGGGGAGGGGTGCTGCTGGTAGCGCGCGCACGCGCCGAGGCTTTCGGGGGATTCCAGCGCTGCGGCTTCATAGTCCGTCCGGCGGTCATGGCTCAGACTAGCTCGCGGATAGTGCACTGTGGGGCAAGATCATGGGTAAAGATCATTCCGATACGTAGATATGCGCATCTAACTATGTATTTCCATCACATTGAAGATCGCTCAATTCCGAACACCATCACCACAAAAGATCGCAAATACGTCGAGATCAGGGAAATTCTGAACGACCTGCACGAGACTGACTGTATGGCAATATATTTCGGCCACGGTGGGTGTCGACCTCGGTCGACACGACCGGATCACCCTTCGAGGAACTCGAGGCGATTGCCGACCGGATCATCGGTATGAAACCGGCGACGGCCGGGGATCTCCGCTGGGTCGGCCCAACGCACCGGATACCCGGCCGCCTCGACCACCGCGGCCGTGGCATCGACATTCACCACAAAAGCCGGGTGTGCCTTGCGGGCGGGCCGGAAGTCCGCCTCGATACCCACGTGCAACTCCGCGTCCGGACCGCCGCGCCCCGGCACCCGGAACCAGCATCCACCCCGCGCCGCGAGCTGCGGCGGCTTGGGGAGCTCGGACCAACCGAGCACGCCGGCATAGAACGCGCGCAGTCGATCTTCCGAGCCGGTCGGCGCGGCGATCTGGACATGGTGAAGCATGGGGTGATCCTCCCGCGGCTCACTGAATTCAATACAGGACAATCGTACTGCTAGCGGGGCGCCCGTTATTCCGTCGACCGGACCTTGCGCATCTAAAACTCCTTCGTGTGCCGGGGGCGGCGAAACGCACGCTCCAGCCCATCAACATTTGTTCTATTTCTACGGCCGCGATGGCCTGGCCGAGCAAGTGGGCACGAGTACCGAAGGCAGTGGGTTCAACGGGTTCAGCGGGTTGGTCCTGACCTACGTTGTCCGTAGTGAGGCGCGCGTCGACGAGATCATCGCCGAGGCCGAGAAGGCTGGCGCCATGATCCTCAAGCCCGCCGGTGCCCTGCCGTGGGGCGGGTACGGCGGCTCGTTCGCCGACCCGGACGGCTTCATCTGGAGTCTCGGCTACAGCGCCCAGGGAACCGACCAGCCCTACGCGGAGTAGCCGCCCGGGCGAGGCCTCTGGCGGGTACCGAAAATCATCAGGAGAGACACCGTGTCAATGCAAGTGAGCGCCATCATGCTTGGCGTCGAAGACCTGTCCCGAGCCAAGAAGTTCTACGCCGAGGGCATGGGCTGCACGATCGACAAGGATACCCACAAGTTCGTTTCGTTCAGCCTCGACGGCGGATCCCCGCGACTGGCTCTCTACGAATGGGAGGCAGCGGCACAGGACGCCGGCGTCTCCTCGGAGGGATCCGGATTCCGCGGTGCCTCATTCCACTTCGACCCCGGCTCCAGGGAAGGAGTGGACGCGATGATGCGCAAGGCGGGGATCGCCCGCTGCTCAGTTCTCGAAGATGGGGAGTGGACCATCGCGGGGGTTCCGTGTTGTGAGACTCGGGGGAGCGCGGCACTGCCTCAGTACGACGGTTCGGGAACTCGAGTGTGTCGGCAAGTCGATGGACGCTCTCGCTCTGTAGAGCGATCCGGATACCTTTACCTTGTAGGCAGTTCCCGGCGGTGGTAGCTCATAAATCTGGATATCGGACTATGCGCATGTAACCATGATTACTCAACCTCGAGCCGAACGCCCAAACGGAACAAAACGCTAAGACGCCACGAACCTGTTCCGGTTCACCGCCGTTCAGGCGGATATGGCGTTGGCGGCGGTCGTCGTCGGTTGCGTGGCGCGATAGCGGAGTGCGTCAGGGCTGTTGCGTGATCGCGTACCACAGCGTGGCGAGTGTCCCCGCGACGAATAGCGGTGAGATGACCCAGGTCTCGACTATGTTGCCGGTGCGTTCGATGACGGGGAACCGGACCCGTATGTCGAACGGCCAGAACAGCCTGCATCCCTTGTCTGTCAGGCAGTCACCGAGGATGTGGGCGAGAGCCCCGAGTCCGACGGAGAACGGGAGCCACGAGGGTTTGTCGGAAAGCCAGTGATCCATGGCGAAAGTTCCGGCGGTGGCCAGGACGACGACGGTGCCCCATGCCTTCACGCTGTCGCCGCCGGGGCACAGGTGCAGGGCGCGAACGGCCAAGGCCAGCAGGAAGAAAACGAGTGCGAGCGTGAATGGTCTGCCGAGCCAGTGCACACCCGCCCAGGTTCCGTATGTCGCCAGTGCGACGAATGCCAGCGAGTGGGTCGCGTGTCGATGACCGCCGGATACCTTCGAGATGATTGTGCACAGGATGTACGAAATCGGGCCGAGCACATGGGCGATGGAACTGTTGGGGTGGTCCGCGTCCGGGAGTAGTGCGGCTCCTGCTGTCAGGAAGGTGCCGAGTAACAGTTCGACGGTGCCGATATGTCCGGCGCCTGCCTGGACGGCCGGGTAGGTCAACGCGGTGATGGGCAGCACCACTGCTGCCCCCGACCAGGCCAACGCGCCGCTGGTCGCATGTGAATGTCCGAGCACTGCTCAACGCTAGTCGAACAGACGTCCGAACTGTAATGCCCCTGAGATCTGATCCTGTTGGGGGACTGGATAATACGGATCTGTTATCAAGATCACTTTCGATCGGCTGATGAGGATCTGGCGTGTCCGCCTACACGCGAGCCGCCACACCGTTGGTGTCCGTGCCGCGGCACTGCTGTGGTCCACCGGTCGCGGGTATATCCGGCTACCGCTATGCTCGTGACCCGATATTCGAAACTGCTTGTCGGTCCAAGTATTTGAGTGTGCCGAACAAGGAGCGGGGGTGTCAGGGGACGACAGGATTTCCCCGGTAGGCGAGCGCGCGAGGGTGGTAGTACGGACTTTGTCACAGTCATCGAACAGATCGGATGACGGCGTTGCGGCCCCCCCGATTCGCGGTCGGCGCCTGCCGCACGTGACCTGGTGGGGATCCCTGCTTGTCACCTCCTCCGGAGTCAGCGTCGCGGTGTACTACACGCCCGACGAGATGCGAATTCCCTTGGCTATCGGGGGCGGGACCACTGCCGTGGCGCTATCGGTCGCGATCTCGGCGGCGGTGTACTTCCGCCGCGCCGCCTTGGACGCGCGCGCCGACACCGCGAGCGCGCGCGAGGAGCTGCATACCGCCTATGCCGAGGTGGTCGCCACCCACGACGCGTCGAATGCCACGATCATCTCGGCGACCGCGGAACTACGCGCGCAGGTAGTCGCGGCGAATGAGGCTGTAGCCGAATATCATTCGGCGGCCAGGAGTAGCGAGAGCCGTCGCGTGGCCGCGATGGCCGCATTCGCGGGCGCCGCGGGACGTATGCAGGCGATGACGACGAGCATGCTCGCGGAATTGCGCGAGATGGAGCACAAGCATTCCGATCCGTCGGTACTGGCCGATCTCTTGCAGTTGGACCATCACACCGCCCAGGCGGGGCGGCTCGCCGATAGCATCGCGGTACTCAGCGGCTCGCGGTCGGGCCGTCGATGGGCGAAACCTATCGCCATGCAATCGATTCTGCGCGGTGCGATGGGCCGCGTCGCCGGTTATCAACGGGTCAGGCTGCGCGCGGTCGCGAATATCGCGATCGCGGGTCACGCGGCCGAGGGCGTGATGCACGCCCTCGCGGAACTGATCGATAACGCCTGCAACTTCTCCCCGCCGACCACCGAAGTGCACCTCTACGCGGCTGAGGTTCCGGCCGGGGTGGTCATCACCATCGAAGACAGCGGTCTGGTGATGAGCGAGTCGACGTTGCGACGCGCCGAAGCCGCCGTCTCGACCGTCGCGCCCGGCGGCAAGAGCGGTTCAGCGACAGATCTGTCGACCTTGTCGGGAACCAGGCTGGGGCTCGCGGTCGTCGGTTATCTCGCGCGTAAGCACGGACTCACCGTGTCCTATCGGCCCTCCGCCATCGGGGGCACCGCCGTGGTCGTCGTGGTGCCGCGCGATCTCACCACCCGGGTCGACACGTCCGTTGTCGAGCCCCCGGTGGGTCCGCCCGCGCCGCGGGCCCTCGCGGTCGCCACGCCGGTCGGCGTCGCCCCGGCGGCATCTTCGTCCACCGGTGCCGAATTGCCGAAACGGCGGCGCGGCAGCACCTTCGCCGCTGTCCATCCCGAAGGTTTGAGCGAGGCGAAACCCACCGAGACCACCTCACCGCCGACGCGGTCGAAACCCGCCGCCCTCGGCGCGTTCCAGCGGGCGATCACCGGCCGCGAGCCCGCCGTCCCAACCCCTTCTGCCGCTCTGGAGAACGACTGATGACAACTTCCGTGCCCTCGCAGCTGAGCTGGTTGCTCGAACAACTCCTGTCCCGCACGCCCGGCACTCGACATGCGCTGCTGCTGTCGAGCGACGGGCTGAAGATGTGTCACAGTGAGCGGCTCACCGAGGACAGCGCCGATCAACTGGCCGCGATAGCGGCCGGAATCCAGAGTCTCTCGCACGGCGCGTCGATCGAATTCGGCGACGGACGCTCGGGCGTGCGGCAGTCGATGACGGAGTTCTACGGCGGCATCCTGTTCATCGTCGACGCGGGTATGGGCGCGCATATCGCGGTCATCGCGGGGGAGGACGCCGACGCAGGCCTCGTCGGCCACAATATGCGGGAACTGGTGGAGCAATTGGGCGACCATCTGGCAACCTCTCCGCGCTTCGGGGAGGAGAGTGTGTCGTGAGCAGATCAGGGCGCGACGAGGATCCCGACCGGCTCTACACACTGACCGGCGGCCGGAGTAAACCGGACTACGAAAGTTTCGACTTCGTCACCCTGGTGGTCAGCGAATCCGAGCCGACATCGGGGATGAGCAGCGAGCAGGCCGCGATCCTGTCCATGTGCCGCGCCCCGACCGCGGTGGTCGAGATCGCCGCGGAGCTGCGAATTCCCGTCGGCATCACCACAATTCTGCTTTCGGACCTCCTGCACGCAGGCAAGATCACCGTCCGTCACCCTCAGATCGGCAAGGCGACAACCCCCGGTGCGCCGTGGAATTCGATGCCGGACACCACCACCCTCGAGAAGGTGCTCGTTGGACTCCGCAATATTTGACCCTCGGCCGACCCGCGCCGACGCGCCGCTGCACTCGGACACTCGCCAGGGCCTGAAGATAGTCATCGTCGGCGGTTTCGGCGTCGGTAAGACGACCATGGTGCGCTCGGTGAGCGAGATCCGCCCACTCGATACCGAGGCGACGATGACCCAGGAGGGTCTGCGCGTCGACGACCTCACCGGCGTCACCGGCAAGACGACCACCACTGTGGCATTCGACTTCGGGCGTATCAGTATCGACGCCGAACACGTCCTGTATCTCTTCGGTGCGCCGGGGCAGGAACGGTTCTGGTTCCTGTGGGACAGGCTGTTCACCGGGGCACTCGGCGCCATCGTCCTCGTCGATCCGCTGCGGATCGCCGACTCCTGGTACGCCATTGATCGACTGGAGCACCAAGGGGTTCCATTCATCGTGGCCTGCAACAATTTCGGCGGATCTATCGATCCCCGCCGGATTCGCGACGCACTCGATCTCGATCCCGATGTGCCGCTCATCAACTGCGACGCCAGATCCCGCGAATCCTGTAAAGCCGTTCTCATCGCGTTGGTGGAGCGTCTGTTCGCGTGCCGCGCCATGGGGCGCGACCGTCGCCTCCTCGTGAGCCGAACATCGGAGACAGCGTCATGACCAACCCCGACGTCATCGCGTACGAATCGGGTGGCGCACGATCCGGGCGCACCGAGCAGACGCCGGTTCCTCTGAGTGGACCGCGTTTTCATTCCGATCCGCATCGGCTGTACAACGATATGCGTCGCGACCACGGGCCGGTGGTGTCCGTCGAGCTGCCGGGCGGCGTCCCGGCGTGGCTGGTGATCGGCTATCGCGAGATGCATCAGGTCACCAGCGATCCCGAACTGTTTCCCCGCGACGTGGGACTGTGGAACCAGTGGCCCGAGATTCCCGGGGATTGGCCGCTGCGGCCGATGATCGGGCAGCCGATGCCGTCGGTGTACTACACCGCGGGCGCCGAACATCGCCGCCATATCGAGATGGTCGAGTCCGCGATGGACACCGTCGACCCCTACGAATTGCGCCGTGTCTGTGAGGATCTGGCCGATCGTCTGATCGATCATTTCTGCGGGAAGGGCGAGGCCGAACTCGTCGCCGACTATGCCGAACCGTTGCCGATTCTCGCGCTGGCCTGGATCCTCGGATTCCCCGACCAGGACGGGGGCCAGCTCGCGTGGACGATGAAGGCTCTGGCCGACGGCGGTGCGGACGCCCAGGCCGCCCACGGACAGTTCTTCGGCCAGATGCAGCATCTGCTCGCCTCGACCAAAGCGCGGCCGGGGGACAACCTGGTCTCGCGGATGCTGGCGCACGAGGGTGGATTCACCGATGAGGAATACGTGCTGGACCTGATGGCGATCACCGCCGCGGGGCATCTGCCTACCTCGGACTGGATCGGCAATTCGGTGCGCCTGATGTTGACCGACGATCGTTTCGCCGCGGCGCTCGGCGGCGGTCGGCACAGTGTGGGTCAGGCGATGAACGAGGTCCTGTGGGAGGACACGCCGACACAGATCCTGTCCGGTCGGTGGGCTGCCCGCGATACCCGGCTGGGCGACAAGGTGATCCGTCGCGGCGACATGTTGCTGCTCGGTCTCGCGGCCGCGAATGCCGATCCGCACGTCCGCCAGCATGTGGCCGATTCGGTGGAACCCGCCTACAGCGGTAACTGCGCGCATTTCGCGTTCTCCCACGGCGAATACCGCTGCCCATTTCCCGCGCAGCAGATCGCCGAGACCATCGCGCGAACCAGTCTGGAAGTGCTGCTCGACCGGTTGCCCGATATCGATCTCGCGGTGCCCGCCGAAACGCTGGTGCGCCGCCCGTCGGCCTTCCTGCGCGGAATGACGTCGCTTCCAGTCCGTTTCACCCCGGTTCGTGCAGTTGGAGGTACCCCATGAGTCAGGTCTGCCCACACGCCAAGCCCCTCGTCATCGACCCCATGGTCGCCGATCTCGCCGGGGAAACCGCCTACCTCGTTGGCGCGGATCCGATCACCCGCATCGAGTTACTCGGGGTGCCCGCCTGGACGGTGACCCGTCATGCGCTGGCCCGGCAATTGCTGGTCGATACGCGGCTGGTGAAGGACATCAACGCATGGTCGCTGTGGCAGACCGGCGTGGTGACGAGGCAGTGGCCGCTGATCGGCATGATCGACGCGGGCCGCTCCATGTTCACCGTCGACGGGCCGGAGCATCGCCGGCTGCGGATCAAGACCACCCAGGCATTGACCAAACGCCGTCTGGACGCGCTGCGCCCGGTCATCGAGCGGTTCACCGCCGAATTGCTCGATGATCTCGCCGAGGCGGGACGCGACGGTGCGACGGTCGACTTGAAGTCGGTCTTCGCCTATCCGCTGCCGATGCGGGTGGTCAGCGAGCTGATGGGCGTCGAGCGCGGCGATCACGCCATGCTGCTCGACTGGTACAAGGCGTTCTTCTCGCTGTTGACACCGCAGGACGAGCGGTTGCGCGTCATCGATGAACTCGACGCGTATTTCACCGCCATGGTGCGCAAGAAGACCGCCGACCCGACCGACGACCTGACCAGCGCCCTCATCCAGGCCACCGACGGCGGGGAACCGCTGACCGAGGAGGAAGTGGTCGGCAACCTGAAGGCTCTCGTCGCCGCGGGACACGAAACGACGATCAACCTGATCCTGTGCGCCGTACGCGCGTTGCTCAGCAATCCGGACCAGCTCGACCGGGTCCGTTCCGGTGAGATCGGCTGGGATCTGGTGGTGGAGGAAACGCTGCGCTGGGACAGCCCTGTGACGCATCTGCTGATGCGTTTCGCCACCGAGGACATCACGATCGACGGTATGACGATCGAGAAGGGCGAGGGCGTCGTCATCTCCTACCGTGCGATCGGTCGTGACAGCGCGATGCACGGCCCCGATGCCGACGTCTTCGATGTCACGCGCCCGACCGCGAATCGCCATATGACCTTCGGCTACGGCCCGCATATCTGTCCGGGTGCGGCACTCGCGCGGTTGGAGGGCGGTATCGCCCTGCCCGCCCTGTTCGCGCGTTTCCCGGATCTGCGGTTGGCGGTGCCGGGGGAGCAGATCCAGAATCTTCCGGTCCTGACCCAGAACGATCTCGCGGCGTTCCCGGTTCAGCTCGGCAGCTGATCGGGCCGTAACGGTCCGACGCGCCGGGTCGACTTCGGATCCGACTGTCCGGGCACGCTCGTGCCCGGCTTTCCGATATCGTGCCGTGAGTCCGTTCCTCGAACAAAGGGTAGGTTCACGTGAGTTCGGTAGTCGATGCACCCGATGTCGCGTCGCAAGTGGGGCACTATTACCAGGCGGAAGGCACGTACGAAGTCGGTCGGGAGAAGATCCGCGAATACGCGCGAGCCGTCCAGGACTATCACCCCGCGCATTGGGATGAGGACGCGGCGACGAAACTCGGATACGCGGGTCTGTTGGCTCCGCTGACGTTCGTCTCGATTCCCGCGATGGCGGCCAACCGGCTGCTGTTCGAGACCGTTGTGGTCGGATACGACATGTTCGTGCAGACCGAGCAGGTTTTCGAGCAGTACAAGCCGATAGTCGCCGGTGACGTGCTGATCACGGATGTGGAACTGTCTTCGGTTCGCCGGATCGCGGGCAAGGATCTGATCACCGTCACCAATACCTTCACCGATCAGGCAGGTGAGGTCGTGCACGTCATGCATACGACCGTCGTCGGTATCGCCGGTGAGGGGGTGGACCCGGAGATCACCCGCGCCGTGGAGAACATCATGGTGCACGGGGTCAATATCTTCGGAGGCGGCAGAACGCCGGAGGAGATCGCGCAGGCGCGCGCGAAGCCGACACCACGTCGTCCCGAGGGGGAGCTTCGGCTCTCGATGGAGGGCGCCGCGCGAATTCCGGCCACGGTCATGTCATTCGAGGAGTTGACCGTCGGTGCGGAACTCCCGATTCGGAACGCGCGCGTTTCCCGTGGCGACCTCGTCAACTATTCGGGCGTCTCCGGCGACGGCAATCCCATTCATTGGGACGACCGGGTTGCCCGGCTCGCTGGCCTGCCCGATGTCATTGCCCACGGCATGCTGACCATGGGACTGGGAGCGGGATTCGTATCCGCCTGGTCGGGGGATCCGGGCGCGGTCACGCGATACGGTGTCCGGCTGTCGAACTACACGGTGGTCGACGCCAAGTCGGGTGGGGAGATCGAATACTCCGGCCGGGTGAAGTCGCTGGATCCGGCCGCTCGGAGCGCGGTCGTCAATATCGTGGCGAAGTCCGGTGGTCGCAAGATCTTCGGATTGGCGACCACCACTATCCAGTTCAGCTGAGACGAATTCCGGCCCGGCTCGAATGATGCTGTGCCGGGCCGGGATTCGCCTGCCTGTCAGTTGACCGCGGCGTCGAACATGCCTACCTCGTATGAGCCGCCCTGCTGGCGCACGATCACGTTCAGCCGGGTGGCGGCGTTGATCATGGCGACCGGGTAGACCAGTGCGGCGATCTGGTCGTCGTCCGACCATGAGACGGCCGCGACCGGATTCGCGTAACACCGCGCTCCTGCGACAGGTGCCACTTTGGAATATGGAGCTGGTAGAGGTTCTTCGCAACCCTGTGCGAATCCGCATCATCAACACCGCCATGGACGGCCGCGAGTTCACGGCCGCTTCGTTACTGGATTCGCTACCCGATGTCTCGCGGCCGACGTTGTATCGCCAGCTCGCCGTGCTGCTCGATGCCGGCATACTGGTCGTGCATCGCGAAGAGCGGCGCCGCGGAGCAGTCGAACGGACCTACCGATTCGCCCCCGGTGGCGCGGCGATGCCGCCCGCAGAGATGGCCGCGTTGACCACCGACGACCATCAATCCTTGTTCGCTGCCGCCATGAGTGTGCTGGCGTCGAGCTTTCAGCACTATCTGCACACCACCGATGCCGAGCCCTACCGCGACAACGTCTCCTACATTCAATTACCTGTGTGGCTCACCGACGACGAACGTGCCCACCTCATAGCTCAGCTCGGAAAGGTCCTCGAGTCGGTCGCCTCGAACGCACCGGAGGGTGAGCGCCGTAAGTACCTCATCAGCCCGATCTTTTTTCCACTACCGACGTGATGCGGCGAGAGGGGTGTCGACATCGAGACCACACACGGCCTCGATCTCGGCCTGATGCTCTAAATGGATACGGGGAAGCCGAACTCATCGCTCCGGTAGTGCGCAGACCATTCCCTCCGCTATACCCGTCGGCCGGACACCGAGTCCTTGGTTGAGGCGCGCACGCTGATTCTCCCAGGCGATAGCCGCGGCCAATTCGGTCAACTGCGCCTTCGACAGATGCGTCAGCAATTGTGTGCGAAGCGCATCGATATCGACTGCCGGAGTCACGGTCATGGCCTCCGCGAATTCCAGTACCGACTTCTCCAGACCGGCGGTTTTCAGCTCCGCCAACTCCTTCAACCGCGGATCGAGCCGATTCGACAGCAACAGCATGGTCTCGTAGACGCCCGTGCCGAACAGCACCTGTGGTCGCCGACCGAGCTTGTGAGGATGACGAGTTGCTGGGTCGCTCGGGTCATCGCCACATAGCGGTCGACCGCTCCTTCGATGCCCGTGCCGAACGCTTCCGGGTCGACGAGAACGACCAGGTCGAACTCGAGCCCCTTCGACAGCGCTGGGGTCAGCGACCGGACGCGCGACGTCGCCCGGAACGTCGGATCGCCTATGACGCAGGCGATCCCGTCGTCATGCTCGGCAAGCCAGGTATCGAGGATCGAACCCAGATCCGAAGCAGACCCGTGTACGACCGGGACGCCACCGCTGCGGATGGATGTCGGCACGTTGGCGTCCGGGAGCACGGCCCGGATGACCGGCTCGGCTTCCGTCATCACCTCTCGCGGCGTCCGGTAGTTGATGCTGAGCGAGGCGAGGTTGATCCGGTCGAGCCCCACCCGCTCGAGACGTTCCTGCCATGACTCCGTGAACCCGTGCCGGGCTTGGGCGCGGTCCCCGACGATGGTGAAACTGCGAGACGGGCAGCGCAGCAGCAACATCTGCCACTCCGCATCGGTCAGTTCCTGGGCTTCGTCCACGATGATGTGCGCGAAGGGGCCTGCCAGCTGATCGGGTTCCGTGCCGGGCAGTGCGGTCTCGTCGACCAGTATCTCCCGTAGGTCCTGCTGACGCAGCTGGGTCATCAAGCCTTCGCCGTCGGCATAGGTATCGGAGGCGATCAGGTCGTCGATGACGCTGGACATGCGTTCGCGCTCGGCGTTCACCGCTGCGATGTACTGACGCGCGCGTCGTGACGCTGTCGGGTCGCCGAGCCGCTGGCGTGCCGCGTCCAGAAGTGGCAGGTCGGACACGGTCCACCGGTCGGCGTCCGCGCGTTGCAGCTTCCGAACGTCGTCGGGGCTGAGCCAGGGAGCGCATTTGCGCAGATAGGCGGGTACCGACCACAGGTCCGCGACCAGGTCGGCCGCCTCTATCATCGTCCACGCGTTGTCGAGAGTCGTGCGCAATTCGTCGTTCTGCAGCAACGACTTCCGGAGTTGGGCGCCCGGAGCGTCACCGTCGTACTTGTCCATCAGGATCGTGAGCAGCAGCTCCCAGATCTGCTCGCGCGCTTCGTTGTGCGCAGTGCCGGGTTCTGGCGCTTCGAACGCCTCGGCCCAGTCCTCGGGGCTCAGCCAGATGTCGGACCAGTCGGTCGCGACCGTCATGCCCTTGGTGGGCGGCTGCTCGTAGAACCGCACGGCCGTTTCGATCGCCCGCACCATATCCGCGGACGACTTCAGGCGAGCCACGTCCGGGTCGGCTTCGATTGTCGCCGCCGCACCTTCGATGACGAGGTCGCGCAGGGTGCACAGTTGCACGTTCTCCTCGCCCAGGCTGGGCAGGACGTCGGCGACATAGGCGAGGTAGGGCTCGTGCGGGCCGACGAACAGCACGCGGTGACGAAGTGCGGGGTCGGAGTAGAGCAGGTAGGCGGCGCGATGCAGAGCGACGACGGTCTTACCGGTACCCGGGCCGCCGTCGACGACGAGAGCGCCGCGAGATCCCGCACGGATGATGGCGTCCTGGTCGGCCTGGATGGTGCCGAGTACGTCCCGCATCCGGGCCGACCGGTTGCTGCCAAGGCTGGCGATGAAGGCGGATTGATCATCGAGCGCGGCGTTGCTCTCGAACCCGTCCGGGGTGAACACCTCGTCCCAGTAATCGCTGATCCGGTTGCGGCTCCAGCGATACCTGCGGCGTCTTACGAGACCCATCGGGTTGGCATGGGTCGCTCCGAAGAACGGCTCTGCCGCGGGGGAGCGCCAGTCGATCAGCAGCTGATTCCCCGCGCTGTCCAAGAGGCCGAGCCGTCCGATGTACACCGGCTCCGGGTTGTCCGCACTGACCATATGTCCGAGGCACAGGTCCACGCCGAAGCGCCGCAGGGAGCGCAGGCGCGCGGTCAGCCGGTGGACCTCCGAGTCCCGCTCCACGGCCTCCTGGCCTGCGCGGGCGGGTGCTTTGCGGGTGGCGTCGAGGCGCTTGTTCAGGTCGGCGATCGACTGCTCGAGGCTTTCCGCGATGGCCGCGAAATGCTGTTCGTCGGCGGCTACGAGCTTCGGGTCGGCCTTGCGGGCGAGGTGGTCGGGAAGGTCGAACACACTGGTAGTCAAGGGATTCACGTCATCAGCTCCCATGTGAGGTTCGTTTCGCGCTGGGCCACGGTCGATACTTCGACGCTGATCGTGGCGGTCGGACACCAACGGATCCCCGTTCCCGCCCGACCCATCCGTCGACGACAACACACGCAATTCGGCACTCCCATTTCCGCAGGTTCTGGCTTCGGTGGGCAATTCTGGGGCATCACCCGGGTCTTGCCGCAAGCCCCGGGGTGCGCTATAAGTTGAGAGTGGAGGGAGTGTGTTCCTCCTATGCGCCGCATTCGTCGCGGCCGGACGAACCTCGTGCGGGTTCGCCATTCATCGGTTCCCAGTGCGAGATTCGACGCGCCGATGCCGCCGTCGGTGGCTCCAACCGGGATCAGGCGCGGGCGAGCGCCTGCATCACCATGGAGAACACTCTGTTACCGGAGGGCGAAGTCGCAGGCTCCGCGGAACGCGATCAGCTGCGGGTAAACCCTGCGTAGGGAATGTCGTAGGTCACGTCACCGCCACCGCCTTTCGCTTCCCGGCGAAGCGTCGCATGATCGGCTCGTCGACCCACCGGTACACGGCCGCTGCCGCCAATAGGGACAGGATCAGGCTGAGTGCCGCGAAGAAGACCCAGCCCAGTATCCCGAATTGTCTGCCGCCGATGAACAATCGGGTGATCAGGACCATCACCGGGAACTGGACGAGGTAGAAGGCGAAGGAGATGTTTCCCAGGTACACCACGCTCGGTGCCGTGTTGAGGCCGAGGCCGCGGATTCCGGCGATGTCGCGGGCAGCGAGGGTGGCGACGAGTGCCGTCATGGGGGCCAGTACCAGGGCCGACATCTTGAAGTTGACCGGGACCACCCAGGTCATCGCGTAGGCGGCGGCGAGGGTGGTGAGCGGCCATTGGAGGCGGGTCGAGGTCCAGCGGCCTTCCAGTACCAGGCGGGCCGCGAGCACGCCGACGAAGAATTCGGGGAGCCGGGAGAGCGGGAAGGTGTAGCTGAGCCAGTAGGAGAGGGCGACCGGAATGTCGTCCTGCGCGAACCAGATCGGGCAGGAGTGCAGTTCGCAGGATGGTGACACCTCACCGGGCACCAGGCGCGGCGCGAAGACGTTCTCGATGCCCTTGGGGCCGGGGAAGCACAGGTAGTAGGCGGTGTGCAGGGCGAGGACGAACACCACGAGTCCGATCATCACCCACAGCACCCGGTCGCCGCGGATCCGGCGCACCAGCGGGAGCGCCACCGGGAAGGACAGGTAGAAGAACATTTCCGCGCCCAACGACCAGGACGGCACGTTCATGCCGCCGACCATCGTCCACTTCGGCACCCAGGTGTGTACCAGCAGCGCGTTCGGCAGCCACACCACCAACCGGTGCAGTGGCACGTTCGCCACCAGCACGAACGCCACGGCCGCGACGAGGTGCGTCGGGTAGATCTTCAGCAGGCGACGCCGGTAGAACCGCGCCGCGGTATCTCCCGGCCGGAACGACCAGTAGATGATGAAGCCGGACAGCACGAAGAAGAACGTCACCCCGACCGCGCCCAGATGCATCGGCACCACTTGGTGGATGTGGCGGAACAGCTTCGACTTCTGGAACGGATACACCGGCAGGAATATCAGCGCGTGCAGGATGAACACCAGCAGCGCCGCCCACCAGCGCGATCCGGTCAGCGAGGGGAGCGCGGGACGGGTGCCCGCGCCCGGTGATGCGGCTCCGGTGCGGACACCCGCCCCCGCCGTCACTTCCCGTACCGCTCGTACAGAGCGTTCGCCATCACCGTGTCACCGTGTGCCGACGGGTGGAACGGGATGCCGATCAGATCGGTCCGCGGGTCGAAGGCGCCGTTGAGCCACGGATCGTTCGAGCACAGTCCGTGTCCGGCGGTGATCGCTCTGGCGTCGAAGTATTCGATTCCGAGGAGTCGGGCCGCCTCCCGCTGGGCCGCGTCCATCCGGTCCAGGTATTCGATCAGCCCCTCGGCCCTGGGCTGGATGAAGTCGCCCGCCCCGAGGATGTCGAAGCACGCGAAATCCTGCCCAGCGGGGAAGAATTCGGGATAGCCGACCAGCACGACCTTGGCGTTCGGAGCGTAGTAGCGCACATAGGTCACCACTTCGCGGATCCGCGCCGCGTATTCCTCGCCGGACACCCCGCGGTAGTCGGTGATCCTGCCTTCGGCGGCCGCGTCCAGGCCGCACCCCTGCTCCAGGTTGAACACGCACGGCTGCAACGAACCCCACAGCGTGGTGGAGTGTTCGGTGCCCCAGGAATCGTTGAGCCCGAATTGCATGGCGATCACCCGAGTGCGTGCTCCGAACCCGCCCGCCTTGTCGGCGTTGATCGCTTCCTGGGCGAGGGAGTAGCCCGATTTGGTCTTGATCGCCGCACCGGAGCAGGAATCGTCTCGGAAGTCCGGGGTACCCGCGATACCCATGAGCTGGCTGAGTTGCGTCGGCCAGGACGCGGGGCCGCGCAGGCACTCCTTCGCGTCGGCCTGCCAGCGGAAACCGTTGGCGGCGAACGAATCGCCCATGACGACGAGTCTGCTACCCGGTGCGGATTCGGCCGAGGCGGTCGGCATGGCGGGTACGAACGCGACGGCGGCCAGCGCGAACGCGGCGAATCGGCGAGACAGCTTGCCTGTGAACATGATTCCCATTGCTCAGTAACCGGCCCGAGGCTCGAAGCCGGGGTCGGTGAGAGTCGGCGGAGCTTGCTGTGCGGGGGCAGGCGCGGGTGCCTGCTGCGTCTGCTGACGGGGTGCGGGCTGCGGCGCGGGTTCGGCGGCGGGCGGCTGCGGGGCGGGTACCTCGGCGGCGGGGGCCGGTGTGGGTTCGGGCTGCGCGCCACCGGACGGCGTCGGCGCCGCGGGTTCCGCCGCCGGGCTCGACGGTGCCGGTGTGGTCGTCGCGGGTGTCTGCACCGAACTCGATGTGCTCACCGGCTCCTTCGGATCATCACCGTCTCCACCGCATCCGGTCAGCATCACAGCCCCGCAAGCGGCGACAATTGCGAGACGAATTCTCATGGATCCCGTTCTCCCTCGGCAGCACAATGTTTCTCGTTGGGCGAGTGCAGATTTGCGCGCGCCGACACGAAATCTTGCGCTGTCCGATGCGGAGTTGCGAGACGCTATTTCTTCCGGCTGGTGCCATTTCGGAGGAGCGGGTAATCGTACGGTGGGAAACCGTGTCAGGCACCTCCAGTGCCCCGCGCCCACCGGTGACGAAAGTCCGAGGATGAAAACCGGGCCGCCCCGCCGTGGGCGACCGGAGTGCGGTCATGTGTCGATTCGGAAGAGTTGCGCGAATCGCTCGAGCAGTCTCGAATTGCCCTTCAGGATGGTGACAACGTCTTGCTCCACGGACTGGGCAGGGGTCAGTGTGCCCGCGATCAGGTGGCGGATACCCGGGCCGGTGACGAACCGCAGTTCAGGCTCGCCGCTGGGCAGCGAGCCGCCCACCGGCGGTGTCGGGGGAGCGATCTGGAACACCTTCAACTCGCCGTCGCCGACCTGGGCACGCAACTCGACGGCACCCACCTGGATTTGGAAATCCAGTGACATCGAAGCGAATTCCGGTCTGAACGCGGTGCGCAGTGCCATCGTCAGCGAGTCGGCGGTGACGATGTCGTCATCCTTGGGTTCGCCCATCGACCGGAATCCCCATCGGCCGAGCGCCAGCACGATCGGCTCGAGATCACGCCCGTATCCGGTGAGTTCATAGACGAGTCCGCATCGTGGCAGTGCGACGCGACGGATCACCCCGCCCTCCTGTAACTCCTTCAGGCGCGCGGCGAGGATGTTCGTCGGAATCTTGGGCAGGCCCTGCTTCAAGTCGGTGTAACGCCGCGGACCGACGAGCAGGTCACGGATTATGAGCAGTGCCCAGCGTTCCGTGACCAGCTCGACGGCAGTGGTGATACCGCAGTACTGCCCGTAGCTGCGGGCAGCCACTCAGACCTGAGCCTGCTCGGCCGGATTCGCCTGCGGATCTTGTTCGGCCCCCTGCGGTGCCACGTACAGGAAGGCCAGGTTGTTGCCGTCCGGGTCCTCCAGGTCACGGCTGTACATGAACCCGTAGTCCTGGGCCGGCTGAGGTTCGGAACCACCGGCCGTCAGACCCGCCTGGACGACCGTGTCGACATCCTCCCTGGAATCGAGGGAAAGCGCAGTCTGGACCTGTGCGGTTTTCGCCGGGTCGGCAATGTGCTTGTCGGTGAAGGTGGCGAAGAATTCGCGTGTCAACAGCATGAATTGGAAGTTCTCGTCCCACACCAGGCAGGCGACGTTTTCGTCGGTGAAGAGCGGATTGATGGTCGCGCCGATCGCGGTGTAGAACGCCTTGCTGCGCTCGAGGTCGGCGGTCGGGTAGCTCACGGAGATCTTCGTAGGCATATCAGATTGCTCCCTTGGTGGTCTCATCCGGAGCCTTGATACTTGCAAAAAACAAGTGAAGTTGTCAATAGCAAGTAACTGGAGTCAGCGCTCCGACGGCACGCGGACCCGGACTTCCCTCCGTAGCCAGCGCACTGGTCAGGGGATGAGGCGAGCGCCGAAGGGGTTGTCGAGCACGATCTTCCAGCTGTCATCGGCTTGGTGGCGCAGGGTGGCCACCGACAGTCCGCTCTGGGCGATCGGTGTGCCGTCGGGTGCGGTGCCGCTCATCGTCCACGGGGCGATGTGCACGGCGATGTCGCCGGTGATCATGACCTCGTGTCCGTTGTCGTAGCGGAAATCCGGTTTCACCGCGGCGAAGGCCGCGAACCCGGCCCGCAGGTGCTCCTCGCCTCGCACGGGTGCGCCCGGTTCGAACGCCACGACCGCGTCGTCGACGTAGAAGGACATGACGGTGTCGATATCACCGCGTTCGAGGGCGGCGGTCATCGCGGAGACGGTGTCGATCACGTTCTGTTGCATGAGGATTCCTCGGTTCGATTGCTGCCGGAATGTGCCACTTTCGTCCGTTCGAACCGCTCGTTCGAACAGCCGGCCGACCGACCATACCGCAACATTTTGGTAATGCAAATGTTGTCGGTATGCTGGGGACATGAAACGCGCGGTGGGAAAATCGACGTGCCCGATGAACATGTTCCTCGAGGTGTTCGGGGATCCGTGGACGCTGCTGGTGCTGCGCGACATGCTGCTGGTCGGCAAACGACGCCCGGTGGAATTCCTCGATTCGGCCGAGCGGATCTCGACCAGCGTTCTACTGGACCGGCTCAAGCGCCTCGAAGCCGCGAACCTGGTAGCGCGAGTGGGCAGTGGTGAACGCAACCAGGTCCACTACGTCCCGACCCCCCGGGCGGTCGACGCGCTACCGGTGCTGTTCGAGATGGCCCTGTGGAGCATGGAACACGAGCCGCAAGCCCAACCGCTGGAGCGGGTGATCACGCGCATCCGCTCCGATCCCGAGGACTACATCGCCGAGATACGCGCCGAACTCGAACGCGAGATGAGCGAGTCGGCCACATCGGAGACTGTTCCGTAGGCGCTCGGCGGTGACGGCTCGTCGTCACAGAGGCATCGGCGACGCCCTCGCAGATCGGCGAAGCCTCGCAGATCACGGATAGCGCCGACCGACCTCGGTCTATCCCCAGATACGCCGTGTCGCAGGCATATCGGCGTTCCCTGTCGCTTCCGGGACCACACCGAGTACCTGGTGAATCCCGAGTCCGCCGTCCTCGAAGCCCAGCGCGGAGGCGGCCATATAGAGCCGCCAAATCCGTGCTCGCCCTTCGCTGACGAATGAAACCGCCTGTTCCCAAGCCTTTTCCAGATTTTCGACCCAAAGGCGAAGAGTGCGTGCGTAATGCTCGCGCATGGCCTCGACATCACGAACCTCGAATCCGGCGCGTTCCATGGCCAGCACGACTTCGCCCACGTCGACGAGTTCGCCGTCGGGAAAGACATAGCGCCCGATGAAGGAACGATTCTGCATGATGGAGCCGCCCGGCGAGGAGATGGCGTGGTTGAGCAGCCGTCCGCGCGGGCGCAGCAGTGCGCGCAGGGTCTCGAAGTACTCGGCGGCGCGCTCGGAGCCGACGTGTTCGAACATGCCGACCGAGGAGATGGCGTCGAACTCTTCGCCGCGCAGGTCCCGATAATCGGCAAGCCTGATCTCGACACTGCCCGACAGCCCGGCCTCGGCGACTCGCCGGCGGGCGAGCTCGACCTGAGCGCCGCTTATGGTGACGCCGACGACTTGCGCCCCGTAGGTCGCCGCCGCGTGCATCGCCATGGAACCCCAGCCGCATCCCACGTCGAGCAGGCGCATGCCCGACTGTTCGGCCAAGCCCAGTTTGCGGCAGATCAGATCGTGCTTGGCGCGCTGGGCGTCCTCCAATGAGCCGTCGTCGTCCGGGACGAACCGCGCACAGGAGTAGGTCATGCTCGGTCCGAGCACCAGTCGGTAGAAATCGTTGCTGACGTCGTAGTGATGACTGATCGCGGCCGCATCGCGACGTTTGGTGTGCAATGGTCCGCGCCGCGGTCGCGCCTCCTCCGGTGGTCGCTGCGGGCGGCGACCGAGCACTCCGAGTTGGCGCGCCGCGACGATGGCCTGCCAGGCCGCACCGAGACCGAGGCGTGCGTCGTTCGGCGCGGTCGACTGGAGCGCGCGAAGCATCATGAATATGTCGCCGTCGAGATCCACTGCGCCGGAGACGAAGGCACGCGCCACGCCGAGTTCGCCGGGCGCCCAGACCAAGTGGCGCAACGCATCCGCGGATCGCACGCGCATCGTGCCGGGGCTTACACCATCGGGTTGAATCGTGCTGCCATCCCAGAATTCGAACCCCACCGCAGGGTGGGGGCCCAAGGTGGCTCGCAGCAGAGGTTCGAACGCGGCAGCGATCGTGGCCTGGTTACCCATCCGACCACTATGGCCCGCGTCGCGCTGCTGTCGTGGCAGCGACGCGGCGCCATCCGTGCCGCGTGCCGGGATAGGGGGCTGACGGGCGGTCCAGGCACGCGCGTCGGGGTGCTCACGTAACCAGGGACACGGCATCGAACGGGTGCGACGGTGTCAGGATCGCCCGGCCGGTAGGTGGCCTTCAAGGTAGTTCGGGTCAGAGTCATGCCGATGGCGTCGAGTGATGCTGCGAAGGGACCGCTGGGTCCGGGAGACGAGTTTCGGCGGCGGGCAGCGATTGACTTGACATAATGTAGATTATCGGCGTTCAAATCGGGTGGATTTATGCCAGATGGAAGAAATTAGACTGATGCCCGTCCCGATAAAAGGTGCGAGCCGTCCGGCAGCAGTTGAGAGTCTCCGGAGGCGGGTCGATTCCAGGAAACCTGATAGGTAGCTGGTTGATTCATTCGTATGCGCATATTTATGCAACGCTGCTAGCGTCACTGTGACGTAAGTTATCCGATCTGGCGTGGATTCGACATCGTCCGACACTCTCGAGTTTTTCTGACCTCTCCCGAGTCGTGTTGCGTCGCACGGGAGGTGAGCCAAAGGGGTAGACCATTGCGTCAGGCCGTGCCTCCCCAATCCCCTTCTCCCCCATTTTCCCGCCCAATTTCGTCACGTGATGACAATTTGAGGGTTTTCGGCGGCCGCGGATGGAACGCGGGCACGCCCGCCACGCGGTGCTGCCTATCCCTTGGCGCTGGGCGAACACCTATTCTGAACCATGTGTCGATAATTTCGGACGAGGATGGCGCGACGGAGGTAGCCGAGTGACGCGTGCGGTGGAGAAGTCGTCGGGCCGTCGCCGGGGGCCGAGCAAGGGCGATCTGAAAGAGGCGGCGATTCTGGATGTGGCCTGGAGGCTGCTGACGGAGAAATCGCTGGCCGAGATCACTGTGAACGATCTGACGCGGGGGGCGGGTATTTCGCGGTCGTCGTTCTATTTCTACTTCGATTCCAAGGAAGCGGTGCTGCGCGCTCTGGCGCAGCGTGCGGCGGCTGAAATTCGTTCCTCTATCGGCGGTTTCGAGACCGATGCCGAGGGGCGCGTAGGCGATCTGCGTGCGGTGATCACGGGTTATCTGCGCCGGTGGCAGGAGTCGGGGCCAGTGCTGCGCGCGATCCGCCTGCAGGTGGAGTCGGATCCGGATCTGCGCGAGTTCTGGGCGCAGATCCGTCACGAGCTCGTCGACGATGTCGCCCGATCGATCGATCGGGCCCAGCGTGCCGGTATCGCCGCGGCAGCGCCCCCGGCGGCGCGGGATCTGGCAGAGGCGATGATCGCGATGATGTTGCAGAGCGCCTACCAGCATTCCCTGGAGCCCGCCGACGAGGCCGCCGAGCAGCGGTTGGTGGACACGCTGACGGTGGTGTCGCAGCGGATGCTGGGCTTGACCGGACAGTAACCACCACTCCTCTCGATGCGAGCGCGGGCAGGATCGCCCGGCCCGACGCTCGCGACAACCAACGGCAGGTCAACCGCCCGAGGACGGCCTCGGGCCGTACTCAGCGCAGGTCCGCGTCGGGCGCACCGGCACTGTCGCGGTCGACTTGTGGCCGACGGTTGGGGCGACCGCGGTGTCCGCCAGAGCGTCAGCGACTCCTGTTCGTCCTGTATCCATGCCATTTCCCCTCGTCGTCGTACCGGCACATGTGCGCGCTTCAAAACCGCCGACGTCCGGGAGTGGCGATCGGTGCTGCCACCCGGCCTGCGTCTTCGAGCAGTAACGACACGCCACAGTAGGACAGATACCTTCCATAATCAACATACTGTCGACAAAAAATCGACAGCATGTTGTTATTTGAAGACAGGACGTCCTACAGTGGGCACGACTGAGCGGAATGACAGCGGAGAGGCGTTCGACGATGTGGAAGATCTCGGGATCCCGACGGGTGTTGCGGAGGCATGTGCTGGCCGCCGGGGTATTCGTCGGCCTGCTCGCAGCCGGTGTTGCCCCCGTGCATGCCGAACCCGAGACCGAGCCGCAGATCGCCTGGCTGTGCCGCCCCGGGCTCACGGACAACCCCTGCGGTCAGGGCCGCGCCGGGGAACTCGGTGACCGACCGCAGGGAAGGTTCCCCGACGGGCGGATGGCGTCGTTACAAGTCACGGCCCTCGGTCCCGGTACCGCACCTGCCACCACGAAGGCGGCCGACGTCGACTGCTTCTATGTCTATGGCACCACCGACCTGCTACCCAACCCGATCGAGGGCACCGTCCCGCAGACGCGGCCCGAGCACGTGAGCATGATCCTGGAACAGGCGGGCCCGCTGCTGGGCCGCTGCCGGATGTTCGCCCCGCTCTACCGGCAGGACACCTTCCTCCAACTCGCGGTCAATGTCGTGACCCGCACCGATTCCTACGAAGGCCCCGGTTTCGACGATGTGGTGGCCGCCTTCGACGACTACTGGTCCCACGACAACCTCGACCCGGTGACCGGCAAACGGCGCGGCATCGTGTTGCTCGGGCATTCCCAGGGGGCTGTCGCGATCCAGAACCTGGCGCGTGCCCGCTTCGACGGCAACCCCGAGACCACCGCGCAACTGGTCAGTGCCCTGCCGATCGGCGGCAAGGTCCGCACCCCCGCCGACCGGCTCGCCGGCGGCGGCACCGACCCGGAATCGACTTTCCAGCATCTGCCGTTGTGTTCACGCGAGATCGGCGCGCCGATACCGATCGGCTGTGTCATCGCCTACTCCACCTACGCCGCGGACTCACCCACCCCCGGGCCGGGCAGCATGGTCTGGAACCCCGGTAGCGAGCACCGGACCGCCTGCGTCAACCCCGCCACTCTGCTGCGTCCCAGCGCGGACAACTCCGCCGTGCCGATCTCCCCGATCGTGGCGACCCGGGAGCTGACCGGCAACAACGATGGCCCCGACCTGCCCGGTGGGTTCGTCCGCTACCCGAATGCGCTGTCGGCCTCCTGTCGGGTCGCCACCGACGTCGACGGGGGTACGTCCTCCTGGCTGCAAGTGCACGGCGATCTGTCCGCGCTGCTCGGTGACGCCGCCCATCCACTGGCGATTCCCGGCTCCGGCGATCTCGGTCTGCACGCCGCCGACATCACGTTGACCCTCGGCGATCTCACCGACCTGGTCACCGCCCAAGCCGCCCGCTGGCACAGCACCCGCCCCTGAATCGGGCGCGCACGAGACAGATTCGTCCTGCCCTCACACTTCCGGCCGCGTTCCCCGCGCGCCGGACATCCCCTGATCAACCCCTGACCTGTATCGCCGAATGGAGAGCACCAGTGCCCCACAACCCGCACCCCCGGGGATTGTCCCGCCGCGACGTACTCAAGGGCATGGCCCTGGCCGCCGCGGGCACAGTGGTCGCCGGCGCGCCCGCGTTCGGCCGCCCCGGGAGCGGATGGCCCGACGCCGCGTTGAACTCGTCCGCGGCCGCCACGGTGGACGGCGAGCAGTTCATCGACGAAGCCCAATTCCGCACCTGGGGACAGGAACTCGACGACATCGGCCTGCGCGCCACCGGCTCACCGCAGCACGAAACCTATATCCGGAAACTGGCCGGTGAATTGCAGGCCGCGGGTGTTTCCGATGTGCGCCTCGAGCCCTTTCCGATGCGACGCTGGTTGGCCACCGACTGGAGCCTGCGCGTGGACGGCACAGTACTCCCGGCACCGTCGTATGTCCCCTACAGCGGCAACACCGATGCCGCCGGAATCACCGGGCCCCTGGTATATCTCGACGAACACGCCTTCTCCGACCCGTCGTCCATCCCGCCGCTGGCCGGGGCGATCGTCGTCTACGACGTACCACTGACCTCCCTGCCGCTACTGGCGTTCAAAGCACTGCAATATCCAGGCACCCTGCTCGATCCACGCGCGGAGTTGTCCGATACCGGTTTCTACACCCGGCCCTGGTTCAACGGCGCCGCCGACCGCATCGACCGACTCAAAGCCCTCGGCGCCGCGGGTTCGATCGGGATCCTCGATTTGAACGAGCACTGGGCCACCGGCCAATACTTCCCCTACGACGGCAAATTCCGGGAGATCCCCAGCCTCTACGTCGACCGCGACACCGGCACCCGACTCAAAACCGCTGCCGCCCAACGCGGCACGGCCACGATCGTGCTGCAAGCCGACATCGACGAGGTCGTCAGCCACAACGTCGTCGGCTTCATCCCCGGAATGTCGGACGAGTTGACCCTGCTCCACACCCACACCGACGGCACCAACGGCCTCGAGGAGAACGGCCAATACGGCATCCTCGCCGCCGCCCAATACCTCACCCGACTACCCATCCAAGCACGGCCCCGCACCATCGCGATCCTGCTCGCCAGCGGCCACTTCCTCGACGGCATCGGCACGCTGAGCTTCCTCGCCGACCACATCGACGACCTCGTCCCCAGACTGACCGCGGCCATCACCGTCGAACACCTCGGCGCCATGGAATACCTACCCACCCCCGACGGCGACGTCCGCCCCACCGGCCGCCACGAACCCGGCATCTTCTTCTCCTCCGGCGGCAGAGCCGGAGTCGACGCCGCCGCCTCCATGCTGCGCCGCGCGAACGCCGCACCCGCCGGAGTCGCACGCGCGTTCCTGCCCAACAAATTCGGCAAACCCGACAGCCCCGTCAACACCGAACCCCACCTGGCCCCACTACGGTCAATCCCCCGCCCCCCGCTGTACTTCCCCGGCGAAGGCACCTACCTCTACAGCATCGGCAACCTCGCCGACTCCAACTACATCACCGGCCCCTACTACCTACTCAACGCCGGAATGCCCACCATCGACAAAATCGACTTCACCCGTATGCGCGACCTCTCCATGGCCCTGGTCGGCCAAACACTCCAACTCGCCGCCGCCAGCCGAGCCGACATCGCCGCCTTCACCTGAACACCGCCCCGCGTTCCATCCTCCGCCGGGGCTCATCGGCAAACCGCTCGTACAGGCGAACGACCTGCCTGCCGCGCGAGTCAGGCCATGCCCGAGACATCCTGGGCAGGGCCTGACTCATGTTCACGGCCGGTGCGGCGGCAGCGGTCGACGACCCGCGGTCAGCGCTGGTCGAGCCATTGCATCACTCGAACCGGTGCGCCATTTATCGACGTCGCGACAATCTGCAGAGTTGTCGGCGAAACCATTTTTGGGCACGAGTTCGACAGTAAACTCTGAGACGATAAGAGTCGACGTTATGTTGATTTTTACTGACCCAACGACTTAAACTGGGGCGATCCACATTGCTCCGATCCGGCCCCGCGAGCGCCCGATACGTGGATGCACCGCCGCGAACCGCAGTCGGCGCAGGCGTGGACAAGTGGTCAGCGGTGCCGTTTCAGGAGCACGGCGGAAACCGGACAACATCGACGGTGCGATGTCTCAGGAGGTGATCGGCCATTACCGCGACACGATCGACGCAATGCGTGGACGATGTACACCTGCGGATCTGGCTGGGCGGCGAGGCATTCGACTACGCCGCCACCATGGCAGCGGTACGCAATCTGATCTGCGATTGGACCCACAGGCCCTGGTTCACGATCGAGTTGCTCCGCGACACCCTCGAGGACGGCTCGCTGCCGCGTCTGCCGTGCGAACGGTTGTACCTCGAGCCTCGAGTGCCACCATTTCGCTGAATTCTCCACCGCTCTCGATGATTTCGACGCCATAGGATCGATTCCGATGGCGGATGCACCGCGCTGACGAACTCCCCGCGACGAGAAACTCGGACGAGGCGACGCGGCATTGCCAGTCAGCGGGAAACCACCGTGGTGCAGCAGCTTGACGGAGGCGATGAACGCCGATTCGGGCCTGCGGGCGGCGGTTTTGCGTGCCGCCGTGCCCGCCGCGGCGGTTCAGCGGACGATCGTGTGCCACCCGCACGGCGAACCGCACGTCAGCAGGATCGTCCGTTCGACGCGACCGTTTCCGAATGTTCGGACGGTCTCCACGGCCTCGGCGAAGGAGCCGCAGCGCGGGCATTTCTCGAACATGTCGAGAACATCGCGGACTCTCATCATTATCGGCTCCTCCCCTTGCGCACCGGCACGTCGCGGAGTCGCTGGCACGCCCGCCGGTGGGAAGGTGCCGGATCCCGCAGCACCGTTCGGGGGCGTGGCCCGGACTTGTGGGATCGGGTCGACCGGTCGTCTCCGCGGCCGCGATGTGTGAGCACGGTTGTTCGATTCCTTCACGAGGTTTCCTCTCGACTTGTTCGAGGACCGACCACGAATGCGCCGCACTGTGGCGAGACCGGGCAGTGACGAGGCCGTCCGCGGGAAAGACGGAGGGTTGCTGCGCACTCGAACGCCACACCACAGCAACCGGAGACGAACTCAGCCGCCCGAAGACCCCGCTTTGAGCCCACCGGCCGAGCCGCTGGGTAGGCGCAGGTTGGCGTCCGGCACGCCCGTGCCCGCGGGGTCGAGGATTCCGTCGCGCCCGGCATAGGGACTCTGGCCGGGGGCGGAGTTGAGGGTGGTGAGGTATTTCCACAGCCCGTCGGCCATCCCGGCGCCACCGACGACGACGGTGCCGAGCACGCCTCCTCCCGCGGCGAAGGCGGCGATGGCGGCCGGTGTGGTCGCCAGGCATCCGGGACCGACCACCAGGCAGGAACCCAGACCGATGGCGGCGCCGACCAACGCACCGAGCACGGTGCCCGCGACGGTTCCGACCAGGGTTCCGACGGTGAGATCGGTAGCCAGATCGTTGAGGGCGAGCTGGTGCTCCATGGGAGAGGCGATCGGGTGGGTGTCGCGGCCGGGGGCGAGGGCGACCGAGTGAGCGTCGTCGGAGATCCGGTAGCGGATCGGGAATCGCTGGTCATCGAGGGTGTAGTGCAGCGGGAGTCGCAGCAACTGCGCGCCGGTGGTGTCGATGATGGACAGCGCGTCGTCGCCGGGCGCCGAGACGACAGTGGCGGCGTCGACGGCGGCCACGACCATACCGCCGACTACCCCCGCGCGGTAGGTCGGCGTGGGCTCCGGTGCCGCCGTCGCTGGAACGGTGGTGGGTAGCGCGAGCCCGGTGGCCAGTGCCACTGCGAGCAGGGTGATTCGGGTTCTCATGGGATCATTTCCGTTCAGCGCAGAGCCGGGGCGGGTTCGGCGACGCCGGGGGCGTGGGCGGCGAATTTCGATTGCCCGGGCGCGGCATTGAGCGTGGTGACGTATTCGTAGAGCGCGGCGGCGGCGGTGGGGCCGCCGGCGAGCACGGCACCGGCCAGGCCGCCGATGGCACCGGCGAGCCCGACGGTCGGTAGCACGGTGACCACGCAGCCCAGGCTGATCACCACGCAGGAGGCTCCGGCGAGGACGAATCCGATGCCGATGCCGAGGGTCGCGCCGATCGCCGTGCCGACCAGCGATCCGATCGAGGTGCCGATGCTGACGGCATTGACCAGGTCGTTCATCGCCAGTTGGTTCTCCACCGGCGAAGCGACGGGGGTGAGCGCCGGGCGATCGATCCCGTCGGTGTGCGGGGTCAGCCGCAATTGCCTGCCGTCGAGGGAGATCTCGTGAACGAGCGCGACCGGGTGGCCGTCGAGGCGGACCTGCAATGGCACGGTGTCGATCACCTGACCGGCGCTGTCACGGATCTCGACGACGTCGCGGTCGGCGGCCCGAGCGAAAGTTCCGCCGTTCAGCGTGGTCAGTACTCGACCGTCGACGACCTCGCCGCGGTAGGCCACCGGCGCAGCCGCGCTCGGTGCCGCGCTCGGTGCCGCGGACACGGCGCTCGGGCGCGGTTCAGCCGCAGCTGGTGCGGCGGCGAGCGCGACGGAAGTGACCAGCAAAGCTGCGGCGAGCGCGCTTCGTCGTAGATACATGGCAGGTTCCCTCAATGTTGTTGTCGATATGGGCCACCGGCTACCGCGGCGGGGCGACGAGCGGTGCCGCGATGTGGCTCACAGCTGCGAGAAACAGTGACGCGCCACACAGTAAGACACCGAGTTCTAAAAAATCAACACTCAGTCGAAAAGTAAACGACTCTCTGTTGATTTAAAGCGATGAGGCGTCCTAGAGTGGTCGCAATCAGCGACAACGGTCACTGATTGAGACGTTTCGATCAGTGGAGGCCTGCATGTGTGACACCCGCGAGCGTGTCTGTTTCCTGCTGACGCTGCGTCGGGATCGGGTAGCCGACTACCTCGACGCGCACGCGACGGTGTGGCCCGACATGCTCGAGGCGCTGCGCGCCGCCGGATGGTCGAACTACTCGCTGTTCCTGCGCCCCGAGAACGGCCTGGTGGTCGGATACCTCGAGACCGACGACTTCGAGCGCGCGCACAAGGCGATGGCATCGACCGAGGTGAATACCCGCTGGCAGCAATCGATGGCCGAATTCTTCGAGGCCCCGCCCGGCGCGCACCCCGATACCTCGATGCGGCGACTGACCGAGTACTTCCACCTCGACTGACAATCCCCCACTTCCGCCACGCGAACGCCACATCACTGATCGATGAGGAAATAATGAAGGTAGGCGCACGATCCACCACTGGGTGGAAGGCGACGATCTCGGTCGCCATGTCCAATTACATCGAAGCCGGTTCGATCATCGCCATCGCGACCAGCCTGACGTTCTGGCAGGACGCCTTCGGCATCAGCGATTTCGCCGTCGGATTGCTCGCTGCGCTGAGCGCCAACGCCTTCGGTGCCGCCGTCGGCGCCGGGATCGGCGGTCCACTGTGTGACCGCTACGGCCGCAAGGCGATCTACACCTACGACTTGATCGTCTATATGGTCGGTGTCCTACTGGCCGCGTTCGCGGTCAGTTTCCCGATGCTGTTGGCCGCCTTCGTGATCACCGGTCTCGCGGTCGGTGCGGGTGTCCCGGCGTCGTGGACCTACATCGCCGAGCAGGCGCCGACCACCGAGCGCGCGCGACATGTCGGCACGGCGCAGTTGGCGTGGTCGATCGGCCCGCTGATCGGATTCGCGTTGGCCACCGCGCTGGCGCCGTTGGCGTTGTTCGGTTCGCGGCTGATCTTCTTGCACCTGTTCGTCGTCGCGGCGGTGGTGTGGTGGATCCGGCAAGGGCTCGCCGAATCCCAGATCTGGAGGGACGAGGCGACCGCACCCGCCGGATCGGCCCTCGGCGGTTCCGGACTGCGCGGACTGTTCTCCCGGCGAATCAACATCACGGCACTGCTGGTGCTGATGGGGATCTACGGTTTCTGGAACACCGTCGCCGGGCAGGCGGGCATCTTCATGCCCAGGGTGTACGACAGCGCGGGCGTGCACAGCGCGGTGCAGCAGAACCTGCTTCAGGTACTCGTGTGGAGTTGCACGGTCGCTGCCACCTATTTCGGTTTCATGGCTTACGCCGACCGCAGCTCCCAACGCCTGCTCTACGTCGTCGGCGCGGCCCTCGGGGTACTCGCGTGGTGTGTACTGGTGTTCTTCACCGACGCGGGCATGTCGACCCTGCTGATCTTCGCGGTGCTGTGGGGCGTCTCCGCCGGCATCGGCGCCCAAGCGTTCTACAGCCTCTGGACCAGCGAGTTGTTCGCCACACCGTACCGGGCCAGCGCCCAGGGGTTCATGTTCCTCGTGGTGCGCTCGGCCACGGGCCTGCTCAGCTACTTCTTCCCGACACTGCTCGCCGCCACGGGCCTGACCACGGTGGGACTGCTGCTGGTCGCCCTGCTGACGGTCGCGCTGGTCATCGGCGCCGTGTTCGCACCGCGCACGCAAGGAAAGACATTGCGAGAGATCGAGATCGAACGCTACGGCAGCGTGGCCGCGACCGCACCCGACACGAGCGTGCCCGACGACGAAGTGGGAGTCCGCTGATGAGCCCCGCCGACGCACTGGACAATCTGTCGATCGAACTGCCGTCCTGGGCATTCGGCAACTCCGGCACCCGTTTCAAGGTGTTCTCGACCCCGGGCACTCCCCGCACCGTCGAGGAGAAGATCGCCGACGCGGCCACCGTCCATCGATTGACGGGACTGGCACCCACTGTGGCACTGCATATTCCGTGGGACGCGGTCGACGACTACCCAGCGCTCGGCGCCTATGCCGATGACCTCGGCGTGCGGCTGGGCACCATCAACTCCAATACCTTCCAGGACGAGGATTACAGGTTCGGCAGCCTCACCCATGTCGAGAAGAAGGTGCGGCAGAAAGCTGTCGACCACCATCTCGAGTGCGTCGAGGTGATGAACGAGACCGGGTCACGGGATCTGAAGATCTGGCTTGCCGACGGCACGAACTATCCGGGCCAGGGCGATATCCGTCGACGCCAGGACCGGCTCACCGAATCGCTGGCCGCCATTTACGAGCACATCGGCGCGAATCAGCGGCTCGTGCTGGAATACAAGTTCTTCGAACCCGCCCTGTACATGACCGACGTTCCGGACTGGGGCAGCGCCTATGCCCACGTCGCCGCGCTGGGCGAGCGGGCGGTGGTGTGTCTGGACACCGGCCATCACGCGCCGGGCACCAATATCGAGTTCATCGTCGCGCAGTTGCTGCGGCTGCGGAAACTCGGTTCGTTCGACTTCAATTCCCGCTTCTACGCCGACGACGATCTCATCGTCGGGGCGGCCGACCCGTTCCAGCTGTTCCGGATCATGTTCGAGGTGATCCGGGGCGGCGGGCTCGACGCTGGTTCCGGCGTGGCGCTGATGCTGGACCAGTGCCACAACGTCGAGGCGAAGATCCCCGGACAGATCCGATCGGTACTGAACGTGCAGGAGATGACCGCGCGCGCGGGCCTGGTCGATACCGAAGCGCTCACCGAGGCACAGGAATCCGGCGATGTGCTGGCCGCCAACGCGGTGTTCATGGATGCCTTCTATACCGATGTCCGCCCCCGCCTGGCCCGATGGCGCACCGACCGTGATCTGCCGGAGGACCCCATGGCGGCCTTCGCCCGGTCGGGCTACCAGCAGCAGGTCGATGCCGAACGCGTCGGCGGACCCCAATCAGGTTGGGGTGCTTGATATTTACGTTGCCCACTGCCGAACCTACCGTGAGCTGAATCGAGGAACTCCACCATGTCCCACCCCACGATCGCGGAGCTGATCGCCCGGTCGAACCGGCTCGGATCGGATCCGAAGAACACCAATTACGCGGGCGGCAACACCTCCGCCAAAGGGACCGACACCGACCCGGTCACCGGCGGCCCCGTCGACCTGATGTGGGTCAAAGGCTCCGGTGGTGACATCGGCACACTGACCGAGCAGGGGCTGGCGGTGCTGCGGCTGGACCGGCTTCGAGCCCTCGCCGAGGTCTACCCGGGTGTCGATCGGGAAGACGAGATGGTCGCCGCACTCGACTACACCCTGCACGGCCGGGGCGGTGCCGCGCCCTCGATCGATACCGCGATGCACGGCTTGGTCGACGCCGCCCACGTCGACCATCTGCATCCCGATTCCGGCATCGCGCTGGCGACCGCCGCCGACGGGGCGGAACTCACAGCGAAGATCTTCGGCGACCGCGTGATCTGGGTTCCGTGGCGGCGTCCTGGCTTTCAGCTCGGACTCGATATCGCTCAGATCAAGAAACAGAATCCGCAGGCGATCGGCACGATCCTCGGCGGCCACGGCATTACCGCCTGGGGCGAGACCTCCGACGAAGCCGAAGCGAATTCACTCGCGATCATCGATGGCGTAGCACGATTCATCGAGAACCACGGCCGCCCAGAGCCGTTCGGATTCCCGATGCCACGATATGCGCCCCTGCCCGTCGGGGACCGTCGCGCCAAGGCTGTGGCTCTCGCACCGTTCCTGCGTGGGCTGGTGTCCACCGACAAGACGCAAGTCGGCCACTTCACCGACACCGACCCGGTGCTGGAATTCCTTTCTCGCAGCGAACATCGACGCTTGGCCGCGCTGGGCACCAGCTGCCCCGACCATTTTCTGCGCACCAAGGTCACGCCGCTGGTGCTGGACCTGCCCGCGGACGCGAGTGTCGAGCAATGCCGGGCCCGGCTCACCGAGCTGCACGAGTCCTACCGCGCGGGCTATCGCGCCTACTACGAACGTCACGCCACCGCCGATTCACCCGCGATGCGTGGTGCCGACCCGGCGATCGTCCTGATCCCGGGCGTGGGGATGTTCAGTTACGGCAAGGACAAGCAGACCGCGCGCGTGGCCGGTGAGTTCTACCTGAACGCGATCAATGTCATGCGCGGTGCGGAGGCGATCTCACGGTACGCCCCGATCGACGAAGCGGAGAAGTTCGGCATCGAATACTGGGAGCTCGAGGAGGCGAAACTGGCCCGGATGCCCGCGCCCAAACCGCTCGCCACGCGAATCGCGCTGGTCACCGGTGCGGCGTCGGGTATCGGCAGGGCGATCGCGGAACGCCTCGCCGCCGAAGGCGCGTGCGTGGTCGTCGCGGACCTCGACGGCGACAAGGCCACCACGGTGGCCGCCGAGATCGGATCCGCCGACGTCGCGATCGGGATCAGCGCCGACGTCACCGATGAGGCGCAGGTGCGGGCCGCCGTCGACGCCTGTGTGCTCGCCTTCGGCGGCATCGACATCGTGGTCAACAATGCCGGTCTGTCCCTGTCGAAGTCCCTGCTGGAGACCACCGCCGCCGACTGGGACCTCCAGCACAAGGTGATGGCACGCGGCTCGTTCCTCGTGTCCAAGGCCGCGGCGAAGGCACTCATCGATCAGCGTCTCGGGGGCGACATCATCTACATCTCGTCGAAGAACTCGGTGTTCGCCGGGCCGAACAATATCGCCTACTCGGCCACCAAAGCCGATCAGGCACACCAGGTTCGGCTGCTCGCAGCCGAACTCGGGGAGCACGGCATCAAGGTCAACGGGATCAATCCCGACGGTGTGGTGCGCGGATCGGGGATCTTCGCGGGCGGCTGGGGTGCCCAGCGCGCCGCCGTGTACGGCGTCGAGGAGACCGACCTGGGCCGGTTCTACGCGCAGCGGACCCTGCTCAAACGTGAAGTGCTGCCCGAGCACATCGCCAACGCCGCCTTCGTCCTGTGCGGCACCGATTTCTCCCACACCACCGGCCTGCACGTGCCCGTCGACGCGGGCGTGGCCGCGGCCTTCCTCCGATGAGGATGTCACGCACCGGACAGGTCGCGGCCGTCGATCTCGGCGCCACCAGCGGCCGAGTCATGCTCGCCACGGTCGGACCGGACCACCTCGACCTGCGGCAGGTGGCACGCTTCGACAACGAGCCGGTCGAGATCTGGAACGGTGAACGCGCGGCGCTGCACTGGGATATCGCGGGCTTGTACGCACAGGTCTGTGTCGGCCTGGCCGAGGCCGCGCGGCGGGCGCCGGAACTGATCGGTCTCGGCGTGGATTCGTGGGCCGTCGACTACGGACTGCTGCGCGCGGGGCGACTGCTCGGGCTGCCGCACCACTATCGCGACACCCGCTCCGCAGCGGGGGTCGAAGCGGTACACGCGGCCATCGCGCCGTCGGAACTGTACGAGCGCAACGGTTTACAGTTCCTTCCGTTCACCACGATCTATCAGCTGGCGGCCGATCGACTCGCGGGATATCTCGGCCTCGCCGACAGCGCGCTGCTGATCCCCGACCTGATCGGCTATTGGCTCACCGGCGCCATGGCGACCGAACGAACCAACGCCTCGACCACCGGACTGCTCGGGATCGACGGCGAATGGGAACCGACGCTGCGAGCCCGGCTCGGCCCGGGCACGCGACTGTTTCCCGAGCTGGTGGAACCCGGTTCGCCGCTGGGCTCCGTCCTGCCCTCGGTGCGGACACGACTCGGCCTCGACCGTGCGATACAGGTCACCGCTGTCGCGTCACACGACACGGCCTCGGCGGTGGTGGCGGTGCCGATGGCGGCCGAATCCGCGGCCTACATCTCCTGCGGCACCTGGGGGTTGGTCGGTGTCGAACTGGACGCCCCGGTGATCACCGCCGCGAGCCGGACGGCGAATTTCACCAATGAGGCCGGCGCCGACGGTCGAATCCGATTCCTGCACAACGTGATGGGACTGTGGCTGCTGAGCGAATCGGTGCGGCAGTGGGAGCGAGACGGCGCCCGCATCGACCTGACGCGACTGCTCGACCAGGCCGCGGCCAGCCCCGCTCCGGCGGCGGTCTTCGATGTCGACGACCCCCGGTTCCTGCCCCCCGGCGACATTCCCGCCCGGATCGCGGGCTGGTACGCCGAGCGCGACCTACCTGCCCCGGTGAGCCGGGTGGATATGGTGCGCGCCATCGTCGAAAGTCTCGCCGCCGCCTTCGCGCACGGTGTGCACACCGCCGCGGAGCTGTCGGGGACCTCGGTGCGGACCCTGCACATGGTCGGCGGAGGCGCGCAGAACCGGCTGCTGTGCCAGCTCACCGCCGACCGCGCGGGCCTGCCGGTGGTGGCCGGGCCCGTGGAAGCCACCTCGATCGGGAACATACTGATCCAGGCCCGAACGCACGGACTGCTCACCGGTGATCTGGACGCGCTGCGGGCCGTGGTCGCCGCCGCGTTCGCGCTCCGGCACCACGCCCCGCGACAGGCCACCGCGACCAGGAAAGCAGGCTGATGAAACGGCAGTTCCCCAAACCTCGCGACCTCGCCCCGCTGCTGCAATTCAAGAAGCCGCAGCTGAACAGGACGAAGCGCCGCCTGGATGCCGCGCTCACCATCGAGGACCTGCGCGCGATCGCGAAACGACGCACACCCAGAGCGGCCTTCGACTACACCGATGGCTCAGCCGAAGCGGAACTGTCGATCACCCGCGCTCGGCAAGCGTTCCTCGACATCGAATTCCATCCGGCGATCCTGCGTGACGTCTCCACGGTGAGTACCGGATGGCAGGTGCTCGGTGCCCCGGTATCGCTGCCGTTCGGCATCGCGCCCACCGGCTTCACCCGCATGATGCAGACCGGGGGTGAGTACGCGGGCGCTCGCGCGGCGGGCCGGGCGGGGATCCCGTTCTCCCTGTCCACCATGGGCACCGCGTCCATCGAGGATGTCGCCCGGGCGAACCCGCACGGCCGCAACTGGTTCCAGCTGTATATGTGGAAAGACCGGGACCGGTCCATGGCCTTGGTCGAACGGGCCGCACGCGCCGGATTCGACACCCTGCTCGTCACCGTGGACGTGCCGGTCGCCGGTGCGCGCCTGCGCGACAAGCGAAACGGCATGTCCATCCCACCCGCACTCACGCCCGCGACCGTGCTCGACGCCCTACCGCGCCCGCGGTGGTGGTTCGATTTCCTCACCACCGAACCCCTCGCCTTCGCATCGCTGGATCGCTGGTCGGGCACGGTCGCCGAATTGCTCGACACCATGTTCGACCCGACCGTGAACTTCGCCGACCTCGCCTGGATCCGCGACCAATGGCCGGGCACGGTGGTCGTCAAGGGCGTGCAAACCCTCGCCGACGCACGGGCGGTGGCCGATATCGGCGTGGACGGCATCGTGCTGTCCAATCACGGTGGGCGGCAACTCGACCGGGCGCCGATTCCGTTCCACCTGCTGCCCTCGGTCGCGAAAGAACTGGGACGCGACACCGAGATCATGCTCGACACCGGAATCATGTCCGGCGCCGATATCGTCGCGGCGATCGCGCTCGGCGCTCGTTTCACTCTCGTCGGACGCGCCTACCTCTACGGACTGATGGCGGGCGGCGAGGCAGGTGTCGATCGTGCCATCGAGATACTGTCCGAACAGGTGGAGCGCACCATGCGCCTGCTCGGGGTCACCGCTCTCGAAGAGCTGACACCACAGCACGTCACCCAACTCATCAGACTTGCCCCCAGGCCCGTTCCGTAGAGAAGATCAGCCCTGATCCGAGGCGGATGCGGCACGCAAAGGAGGTGGGGGCACCGGTGGTGAGCACGAAGGAGATCGCCCGACCGCGCAACCGCGGCGTCCCGATGGAAGCGGACCGCCCTGGTGCGGGCGAATGGGTGGCATGGTGCCGGTGACGACCGGTCTGCGAGGATCGGGACATGTATCGCTGGATGTGGGGGGCGGCGCTGACAGCCGTCGCGATCACGATGAGTTCCTGTTCCACCGTGGCGGGCACACCGCAGGCACAACCCTCGGCCGCCCCGACGAGCAAACCCGTCGCCGTCGACCTCGCCGCCGAAGGCGCGCTCGCAGAGGGAGTGCGCATGGCCGACGTCGTGGCTCACCCGAACGACATCGACCCCGACCTGACCACCCCGGGTAGCTCCGGTCCGCTGACCCGTCCCTTCCTACTGGTCAACGTGGGACACAACCCCGACATCACCGCCGCCGCCGACGACAACGGCATGCTCGCCGGGTACCTCACCTACCATTCCGCGCCCGGCGGACATCCGCGAAAAGGGTTGACCCACGGCGTGATCCGCTTCACCGACGCCGCCACCGCCACCACCGAGGCCGACGACCTCGCGCAGGCGGCGATCACCAGCAAAGGCATGCTCGAAACCGCCGACCGCGAGGCGGTCCCGCTGGCCCAGGCACCCGAGACCAGGTTCAGCCGCGCCCACCAGAGCAGTTTCTACGCCAGCATGGCATTCACGCCGTATCGCGAATACGTCATCTACTCCGCGGTGAACGCCGACGACCCCGCCACCACCGAGGCCCTCACCGTCACCGCCGCCGAACTGCAACGACCCCTGCTGGACACGTTCGTCCCCACCGACCCGGCGAAATACGCCGCCCTCCAACGTGACCCGTCCGGTGTCCTCGCACTGGCGACGGGCAGCGGGGGTGCCGCCACCGGCGCCTACGGTCCCGCGGGCGCGGCCCTGCTCGCCTACGACCACCGCCGCCTGCGCACCATCTTCACCGAGGTCGGCATGGACGTCATGGGCGTCGGCGACGCGAACCTCTTCCGCACCCGCGACGAGGCCGGCGCGAAAACCCTGGCCGGGTCCCTCGGTGCCGCCACCGTCACCTACTACACCCTCGGCGAGGCGAAACTCACCCCCGCGGCCTCCCCCGACGTGCCCGACACGACCTGCTGGTCGGCCACGAGCACCGCCACCAGCCGCTGGTTCTGCGTCCTCGTCCGCGGTCGCTACGTCGCCGAGATCTGGGAGAAGACCGAACAGGAAGCCTTCGATATCGCCCGCGCCCAATATCGCGAGCTCGAAGGCGCACGCTGAGTTCGTCCTCAGTCGGTGCTCGCCCGACGTTGAGGCCGGTAGATCACTTCCGGCTGGCCGTTCAGCATTGCTGATGGTCACCGGGATATCGGGCGGGGGGCCAGAGGATGATCAAGATCGACGGTCAGAAACCAGCGCGGGCTACTGAAAGGCCGATGCTAACTCCACGCCGCTCATCGCGACCTAAAGGACGTCACAGTCCTCTGGAAAGGCGATGATCATGTGCAGCGTGAGCGACACGTTCGGCGAGAACCGCGGCGGACCGGCGCCCGGGTCGGGTGTCGCCGACCCAGTACCGGCCGAGCAGGAACAAGACACCAACGCAGGAGATGAAGGGTCTGGCAGGCCGGAAGGCCTGACCCCGTACCTGGCGTTGATTATCACCACCTACGAAGCCACCGAGTCCCTCCTCGCGACCGCAGCAGCCGCCGTCATCGCGGTCGTCGCAGCGATCGCGGGCCGCCGCTAGCGAGCCCCCTCGAAGCCGGACCGAGATCTTTACGAATCTCGGCCTGGTCCTAACGCCAGACCGCTGGCCGAGACCTAGATAACGAACGAAGGTCACAACACTTCGCCAACCATCTGAGGAGATGGAGACTGTGCATTGGCCCACGTGGATCCCCCAGAACCCGCAGGGGGAATCGCTGCCCCTCAACCTCCAGACCCATCGGGCCTTGAATTACCTGAGAAGGTCCGCATCGAACTCGAGGAACTCTTCCGCGCGAGTCACCCCGGACTGTTCACGATGCTGATCTACCTGGGAGCAACCCCACAGGTTGCTGATGAAGCAATTCAAGAGGCGTTCTTGGAACTAGGGCGCAAGTGGGACACCGTCAGAACTCCCGCGCCCTGGGTGAGCAAGGCCACCAAGACCCACTTCCTCAAGATCTGCCAGAAAATTCGCAAGGCTCAGCGCCGAGAGCGCGGGCTGGCAGAAGAGGACTCTCTCCAGGTGCCCGATACCTCGGCAGAGGTCGCATTGTCAGCTTGGGAAGATGAGGAATGGGTCACCCAGCTGCTGCAACATCTGTCGCCTGCCGCGAAGGCGACCGTCGCACTGATCCTGGAGGACTACAGCACGGCTGAGATCGCCGCCCACCTGGGCCTCACTGAGAACGCGGTTCGTCAGCGCTTGCACAGCGCACGGAACCAGCTCAAGCAACTGCTTGGTCCCGACTGCACGATCAAGGACAGAACCGGCCCCGCACGGACACGAGGGGAGGTCGAGTGAATCACGACGACCAGACCAACCTGCCTCCCGACGATGACCAGCAGTCCTCAGTCGAGGAGATCGCTGGACTATTCAACGAGATCGCCGAGACTGTCGCTGAATTCATCACTCCAGGCAAGACCGAATTCGCGCTGCAGAACCTGTTCGACCGCCTCAACACTGATCCGAGCAACCGCGCCGAGTGGGCCGAACCCCGGAAAGGCCCGACGCCGATCCCACCCACGAAGATCACCCAACAGGAGTGTGATAAAGCTGAGGTCTTCCTGCCGGGCTGCGAAGCGACCCCACGGCGGGACCTCCACCACGGGCAGACTCGGCGCGCCGCGAACCACGCCGCTACGGGTACGAATCAAGCCTCGCCGGAGGTCTCGGATCACACCTCAACTGACAGCATGCCGGCAACCGGCACCATCGTCCCCCGTCACGCCGGGGCGACGCATGCTCGCCGCCGCCACACCGGCCACGCTGCCAGCAGCACGGTGGATATCCTGGAGTTGCTGGCAGTTCCGGGCCGTGACCTGCGGATCCTGAGCCACGACGACCGTCAGAGGACTTGGTCGCTGGTCACGGGTATGCGGGAACTACTGAGCGCATATCCAGCAGGGCGGTTCGGTGCGCCGGGCTCGGCGATGGTCTTGGAGGCGGTGGCTGCGGTATCGGAGGCGTTGATCGCGGATCGAAACGAGCGTACGGCCGTGCGTCTGATGCGGGCCGGCTCCCCGCATCTGCAGGTGCTGGGCCGCCACGATCAGCGCGGATTCCGGGTGCGACGTGCTTGGGCCGAGGCATGGTCGGAACTGGGCTACTACCGAATGGCCGAACGACTGCTGCGTCGGCTGAGAGGAGACGAACAGCGGATCAAGAACTCTGCTGACCCGCGGACGGAAATGCTGCTGTTGTGGACGCTCGTCGGCCGTGACCAGTTGCCGCAAGCCGCAGAGGGATTCCAAACACTGAACACCAGCCTTGTCCGAGCACAGGAAATCGATATTTCGACGCTTGGACATCTCGAGTGCAGGGGGAACTGGGTACTGGGGCAACAGGGACTGGTCGAGGAGTCGGCAAAGGGCTACGGAAGAGTGATCGAGGGCCGGTCCACTGTTCTGGGCCCTGACGATTCCGAAACCCTCGATGCGCGGCACTCGTTGGGGAAGATGCTCGTGCTCAACAGTGAAGGCGCGCAAGCCATTCCCCTCCTGGAGAGCCTGCTGAAAGTCCGTAAGTCTGTCCTGGGAGAACGTCATCCCGATACGCTGGAGACCTCGAAGTACCTCTGCCTGGCCGGCATTCAGGCAGAGCTGCGCAACGACCGCGCCCTCGCCTGGACAATCGAGGAACTTCAATACATCCTGCGCGCCCAGGCTGAAAGCCACGGCCTGGGTCATCCCATGACACGCGATACCGCCGCGCGGCTCCGCCACATCCAGGAAACCCCGATGACCAGCGGTCGGCCCTGCCCGTAAAGAACCGAGTCAAGCCCCGGTCTCGCCCGCCGGGCCGTAGCCATGACTGCGACGACCGACCCGCAACATCGACAGGAAGGTAAGGAATGAAACTCGGAGTGCTGACGGCTGCTCTCGGCCAGATGTCGCTGGAACAGATCGCATCCTGGGCCCCCGAGGCGGGGTATCAGGCGCTGGAGATAGCGGCCTGGCCGGTCGGCAGCGAGCACATCCACCAAGCTGCCCACCTGGACGTCGCTGGTTTCGGCGTCGCCGACGCCGCCCGGGTCACCGAGCTGATGGGCCACCATGGCCTGAGCATCTCCGCGGTGACCTACTGCGACAATAACTTGCACCACGACGATGCCGAACGTGACCGGATCCACCGGCACCTGCGCGCCTGCATCGACGCGGCCGTGACCCTCGAGGTTCGCCATGTCACCACGTTCATCGGCCGCGACGTCACCCTGCCGGTGGCCGACAACCTCGCACTGGCCGAACGACACCTGCCACCGCTGGTCCGGTACGCGGCCGAGCGTGATGTGAAACTGCTGGCCGAGAACTGCCCGATGGAGGGCTGGCACCCCGATGGGTATCCGGCCAACCTCGCCTACTCGCCCGAGCTGTGGGACTGGATGGCCGACCTCGGCTTCGGCCTCGCCTACGATCCCTCCCACCTACCCTGGCTCGGGATCGACCCCGTCGACGCCCTCGCACACGCCCTCGAAGCCGGCATCGTCGGCCACGTCCAGGCCAAGGACATCCAGATCGACCAACGCACACGCACCCGTTACGGTGTGTTCGGCAAAACAGTCGGACGCACCTCGCCCACCGATGTCGGATGGTGGCGCTACCGCGTCCCCGGCCGCGGCCAGATCGACTGGAACCAGATCATCGACACCCTCTACGCAGCCGGATACGGCGGCGACGTCGCTGTCGAACACGAAGACCCCGTCTGGGGCGGCACCCTCGACAAAACCCTCCAAGGCATGCACATCGCCGCACAGACCCTGCGACCCCTCATCATTGCCGACAACGACGTGCAGGCACCACCTGCCGGTCCAGGTCCCCAACCGTAGGTGTCCGGTGACAAGTGAACTTCCTCGTCCACGCCGCGGGCCCTGCGGAGAGGAGTCTCGCGTGGCAAGAGTCGTACTGCGGACCCGCCGACATGGCGCCGCCGCTCCCCCCGCCTGTACGGTGGCCAATCTCTCCATAATTACGTCACAGTGACGAACAGATGGATTTTCGGGGCTTCGGGCGTCGAACACATCGAATCCGATGGTGCCGACCTGCGACCAACCGAAGCGATCGGACTCGCGTTCCGCACGCGATCTTCTCGCGTGATGTCGAGAACCCGTACGCGGCTTCGTCCCCGAAGTGAACACGGCCACAATGGGCCGTACCGCACGAAGGAGAACACGGTGGCCAAGTACCTGCTGCTCAAGCACTACCGGGGCGCGCCGGCATCGGTCAGCGACGTCCCGATGGACCAGTGGACGCCGGAGGAGATCTCGGCCCACGTGCAGTACATGCATGATTTCGCCGCTCGGCTCGAGGGCACCGGCGAGTTCATCGACAGTCAGGCACTCTCGCCGGAGGGCACGTTCGTCCGCTACGACGGCGAGGGGCGGCCCCCGGTCACCGACGGCCCGTTCGCGGAGACCAAGGACCTGATCGCGGGCTGGATGGTGATCGACGTCGAGACCTACGAGCGGGCGCTCGAGTTGGCCGGTGAATTGTCCGCGGCTCCGGGGGCGGGTGGGAAGCCGATCCACGAGTGGCTCGAGGTGCGCCCGTTCCTGGCCGCGCCCCCGACAATCACGGAGTGACGCACGGTGGACGAGGCCTTGCTGCGGACCCTCACCCCCACCGTGACCGGCGTCCTCGTCCGCCGCGGAGCTGACTTCGCGGCGGCCGAGGACGCCGTGCAGGACGCCCTGGTCGAAGCGGTGCGCGGGTGGCCGGACGACCCGCCGCGGGATCCCAAGGGCTGGCTGGTCACCGTGGCCTGGCGTAAGTTCCTCGACGCCGCCCGTGCCGATACCTCCCGTCGGCACCGCGAGGTACGCGTAGACGCCGAGCCCGTGCCCGGCCCGGGCGAGATGGTGGACGACACGCTTCAGCTGTACTTCCTGTGCGCGCACCCGTCCCTGACAGCGGCTTCGGCCGTCGCGCTCACGCTGCGCGCGGTCGGCGGCCTGACCACACGTCAGATCGCGCAGGCCTATCTCGTGCCGGAGGCGACCATGGCCCAGCGGATCAGTAGGGCCAAGCGGACCGTCTCGGGCGTCCGGTTCAACCAGCCCGGTGACGTCGCCACGGTGCTGCGCGTGCTCTACCTGGTCTTCAACGAGGGTTACTCCGGCGACGTCGACCTCGCGGGCGAGGCGATCCGGCTCACTCGCCAGCTGGCGGCCGAAACCAACCAGGAGGAGGTGGCGGGCCTGCTCGCGCTCATGCTGCTCCACCACGCGCGGCGCCCCGCACGGACCGGCCCAGACGGCAGGCTCGTACCTCTCGCCGAGCAGGACCGCAGCCTGTGGAACACCGGTCTGATCGCCGAGGGTGTCGACGTGCTCCAAACAGCCCTCGCCCGCGACCGCTTGGGCGAGTTCCAGGCCCAAGCCGCCATCGCCGCGCTTCACGCCGACGCCCGCAGGGCCGAGGAGACCGACTGGGTGCAGATCGTCGAGTGGTACGACGAACTGGTGCGCCTCACCGACAGCCCGGTGGCCCGCCTCAACCGAGCCGTCGCGGTCGGCGAAGCCGACGGACCACGGGCCGGTCTCGTCGCCCTGACCGAACTCGACCCCGTCCTACCGCGCTACGCCGCCGTCGCGGCCTACCTGCACGAACGTGACGGTGATCCAGTGACCGCAACCCGGCTCTACACCGAAGCCGCCCGATCAGCGCCCAACCTCTCCGAACGCGACCATCTCACACGACAGGCCGCACGGCTCAACGCAGAACTCCGCCGTTGAGCGGGAGCCGTTCGCAGAGCGGAGGCATTCACCCCCGAACCGCAGTATTCGTCAGCGAGTCAGGGCCATATGCCCCGGTGGTGGACACCCGGTGATGACCAGCCCTGACTCGCCGACGTCGCGACCGCAGTCGAGTGGATGTTCTCAGATGCAGGCGATGACGCTGCCCAAGGGGAAACAGATTTGGACCGAGCCGAACCCGCCCGGAGCGAAGCTTCCCGAGCCGTAGCTCCCCCAGCCGATGCCGAACGGTTTGGCGGCGGTCGTGGTGGAGGTGAGGGAGGGATTCGTGGCGGCTGACGCGACGGGAGGTGCGATGGCGCCCAGGGACAACGCTATGGCGGTGGCGGCTACCGTCCTACTGACTTTGGTTGACATGGTGCTTCCTTCTGCTTGAACCTTTCGTGAATCACTTCTTCCCCGACGTGTCTCGCCCCCTCAGTGTTCGCTGCGAACAGAACAGATACCAGGCAAGAAAACATCAAGGTCGGGGTCGTAAAACGTCGCGTCGGTAACGAGCGGATACCGGATGGTTATCCGGACGGTGCCGTCGAACGGTAACCCGGGCCGTTCGGATGCCCCGCAAACGAGCGCAAGCAGCAATTCCATCCACGACGAACGCCGTTACGGATCAGTAACCATGGACCGTTTCACTTCGAGGGCTCCGCTTGCTCGCACCGTGCCCGGGCCCGCTCGCCACAGTCCGTTCGAGTCTCGACTCCTATGTCGCATCACGGTGGCCCCGGTCAGCGAACCGGTCGAACTGTCGACCGCGGTTCGCGGCGGTGCGCTCGATGGCGGGTATGGACGCTGATTGCGCACCGCGACTGGTTGTCCTGCGCGGGAATTCGGGGTCGCGGATATCTACCGCCTTCAACCGGCTACAGCGTCGTTTCGAAAGGGCCGATGCGCCGTGTCGGCCAGGACGCCGTGCGCCGCAACCTTCTCCGCGAATACGCCGCTCCGGCGCGTTCGCTACCGAGCTGATCGACAGCTGGTGTCTGAAGCGCGGCACAGTGGTCGAGCGCGTTCACGAGCCAGCGGCTCTCCGCAGTGCGTGGTAGCCCCGCGCGTGTCCGTGTCGACCACCGATGCGATCCGACCGGTATGCGGGGGAAGAACTTTGCCGTGCCGAAGGGGCGGTAGCCGAACGCCTCCGCGTGCGCGTTCGATGGTCTGCGCGAGTGTTGCGGGAGGACGGCCGGGGCGTCGCCGCCGCGTGGTTCGGACAGCACGGCTCGCTGTCGATGAGTATGATCTGAACCTGGCAGACCGAAACATACTGCGGTCGTGCTCGGAAAGATCGGTCGGATTCGTCGGGTGTGGCGTCGAATTCGGCCGCGGATGCATGAGCAGGGGAGTTCTAAATGTGTGATGCCGAATCGGGGGGCACTGCCATGAGCGCATCCCGCGTCCTCTCAGCAAGCGACACTACCCGATTCCGGTGAGCACCGCAGCGGCAGCGCGCGGCAGATCTACTCGACGCTCTCGGTTCGCCCGTTGCCTCTGCGCGCCGGGCCCTTTCGACCGATAACCGCAACATCTCGTAATGCGGTGCGCCCCTTCGGGCCGGTCGCTTCGACGGCGGCGTTCGAGGGGGCACCCTCATCGGGATTTGCTGGAAAGGTGGGTGATGACCCGACGACACCGGACCATCGCTGCCCGCACCGGGCGGGCTACTTCCTGCGCTGCGGCGTTTCTGGATGACTGAATATCCTCCCCCGCACCAGATTCTGCGCTTTCGACGACCAGCTCTCATCGACGCTCGACGTTCGGTGACGGCGATTCGGCGCGCGACTCGGGTGCGGGCATTTCGGCGTTCCCGCAAATTTCGCACCGAACGCTGAAAGCTGTTCTCACAGTTGCGTTTTCATTCGTGCTTGCTACCATCTGAAGGGTCGATTCTTTGCCTGGCTTATCAGCGGCAAAGCTTCTTTGGGGGTCGATCTTGCTGCCGTAGAGGATTCGGCAATGAGTAGAAGGCGGAGTTATGGTTTCGCACGAGAATGCAAGTGATCTCGCGGATATGCTGTTCGGCGATCGACGTGCCGTGGCCCAGCAGTACAACAAGATGTTCGCCGCCGCGGACTTCGACCAAGATTGGTGGGCTGCCACGCAGGACCCGGGAAAGCGAGCATACGAACGGTACTTGAAGTTGCTCCCGCAGTTGTCGGCCACCGAGACCGTGTCCGATCTGCGTGATCTGTTGACGTTGCATGAGCAGGCCACCGTCGTGGACCCGCACCTCGGGGCCCTGCTCACGGTGCAGGTGAACCTCGTCCTGGGAACCTTGCTCGAGCAGCACTCGAATACCGGCGAGGTTGCCGCTGCTCTGGCCGCGCTGTTGGAGGGGCGCGCCGTGGGCGCGTACGTGCTCACCGAGGTCGGCCACGGCAGTGATCTGAACAATCTGGAGACGACCGCCGTCTTCGACCCTGCCGATGGCGGCGGGTTCATTCTCGACACGCCGACGGACACGGCGATCAAGTTCATGCCGACCACTGCTCCGCCGCCCGTGGATGGCGTCGCGCGGTTCGGCGTCGTCTTCGCCCGGCTGATCTTGGAGGGAACCGACCGCGGCACCTACCCGTTCCTGGTGTGGCTGGCCGATGCCGATGGGCAGGTTCGGCCGGGTATCACCATCCGGCCGCTGCCCGAGAAGCCGGGCCTGGGAATGGATAATTCTTTGACCCGCTTCGATCATGTGCGCCTGTCGCGCGAGTGCCTGTTGTCGCATACCGGGACCCGCATCGACGAGAACAACCAACTGATCTCGCCGATGCCCGCCGACAACCAGGTATGGCGCGCCATCAGTCGAGTGCGCGTGGGACGACTATGTATTTCTGCCATGGCCGCGGCTGTTTCCCGGGCCGCCTTGACCATTGCCGCACGCCACGCCACCCAGCGCGATATCGCAAGCATGGTCGGCACTCGGATCCCGCTCGCGCAGGTTCCGGCCCACTGCGCGCCACTGTTGGAGGCAGTGGCCGATACCTACGTCGCCACCACGGCGGTCGAACTCGCGTTGGACGCCTTCATCGAAGCGACCGACCAGCAGGCCGACGAGCAGGCTCCACAGCTCACCGACCTCGTGTCGTTGACGAAGTACGTCGCCACCTCCACCGCATTGCGGGTGTGCGACGAGGTGCGCGACAGGCTCGGCGCCCAGGGGGTGTTCGCCCACAACAAGATCGTGGTGTTCCGCTCTCTGCGTGACGCCGCGGCCACCGCTGAGGGCGACAGCTACGTCATCGCCCTGCTCGCCGCGTACCGGCGTCTTTCCCTCCCCGACGAATGGACGCCAGGATCGTGGGACAACCTCGAGCCCGGCGATATCGACACCCCCGACAGCTGGCTGGGTTGGCTGGGTGCGCGCGCGACCTACCTGCAGCACCGAACGTTGGAGACCTACGCCAACGCCACCGGTGACCGGCAGGCACGGTGGGACAGTGTCTATGATCTGGCCCTGGCCGCAGCCGAGGCGCATACCACCCATCGGGCGGCTCAGGCCCTGGCTCAGCGCGCAGGTCGGCTTCCCGCAGGCCCCCGAAAAGTGGTCGAGGATTTGCTCACCCTCTTCGCCGTCCGCCAGTACCAGGCTCACGGCGCGGATATGTCCCCCGATGGCCCAATCCTCGCGACGCCACGATCGTTGCGGGACATGCGCGGCGAGCTGCATGACCGATTGGCTCCGCATCTGCTCGAGCTCGTTGCGGCGTTCGAGCTCGAGGCAGGATCCCTGCGCACGGCGTTCGACACGGAAACCTACACGACGCAGTGCGCGAACGCTCTGAGCTCGGTGGCTCGATAGCGAGAGCATCGCCTGGTTACGGCGACCGTAGGTTGACCCTGGCGGCGGGATCGTCGACGACGAACTCGCCACCAGGGCTGGCGGCGCTCGGACCATGAACGAAAGGCGCCGTCAGAACAAGTTCGGCGATGGTGGAAAAGCGACGGGCAGCGATGCCAGGGATCGATGGAAAGGCCCCGGTCGCCACGTCAGTTGGTCGGCACGGCAGGTGAGCCGGATTTCGGGCAGCGTGTCGAACAGCTGATCGATGGCGTGCTGCGCGACCGGGTATGCGACGTTCTGAGCCGGGCAGGTGTGCGGCCCGGTGCCCCACGCCAGATGCGAGTTGTTGGCGGTGAATTCACCAACGATCGCCGGATCGTTGTTGCAGGCCGCCATGCTGGTGACCACCGGCTGGTTGGCGGGCAACCAGGTGCCGTCGATGTGAATCGGCTGCGGTGGGTAGGTGATACCGAAGTTCGCCAGCGGCGGGTCTTTGAACAACATCTCGTTCAACGCATCACGCGTCGTCAGCGCTGCGACCCCGGAAAACCGGTCGTCGGTGAGCATAAGCAGCAGAGTATTGGCGATCAGGTTCGTCAGCGGCTCGATCCCGGCACCGTAGATGGTCACCAGTTGGTGGACGAGCTCCTCGTCGGTCAGCTCGGCCGGGTGGTTCACCAATCGGGTGGTCACGTCGTCACCGGGATGGAGCCGCTTGAGGTTCACCAGTTCCGCCAGCGCACTGGCGAAGAGCGCGCTGCCCTCCCCGGCGTCGTTGCCCTCGAACATCATGGCCATACCTCGTGCGACCTTCTGTCCGATATCCGCCGGGCAACCGACCATGGCGTTCAGATACGCGAACGTGACCGGGAACGCGTACTGGCTGATCAGATCAGCCTCTCCCTCGAGGCAGAATGCGTTGATCACCGGGATGGCGATCTGCTCGATGTCCGCGAGAAGGTTGAACAGGTAGATAGCGTCGATGCTGTCCACGCTGGCCTTCCGAAAACGCGCATGGGCCTGTCCCGCACTACGCAGAGCGTTCGGACGGTACTGCAGCATCGGCAGCACCGGGCAGTCGGAGGGTACGTCTTTCTCCCACGCGCGCGGGTCAGCCGGAAAATGTACGGGATCGTTGGAGATTCGCACCGCGGTGGAGTAGCCGATCACCAGCGTGGCTGGAATACCCGGTGACAGCTCCACCGGGACAAGCGGACCGAATACCTTGCGCATCTCAGCGTAGAACCCATGTGGATTGGCGGCGAAATCCGGTGTGTACAGCGGAACCGGAGCATGGTCGGCACCGGTGATGGTCGGTGGCGCCTCGTACCAATCGACAGGGGATGTGTGGGCTTCAGGTGGTGTTGTCAATGCATGACTCCAGGTATGGGAAAGGAATTCGACGATGTGCTGGGTGATCTCGTGCGTGCGTATGCGCGGGCCCTGAGTGCAGCGTTGTCGACCCCGCCGCTGAATGATGTGAACGCAATCCACACAACGGCGCGATGTTGACGCAAAGTCACGCGCCTGTACCTGGGCATAGCTCTGCTGTCGATCGTGCGACAGCGGCTGGTAGGGCCCTTGCCGCGAGCTGGAATCCCGCGCTGATGCGCCACCGGGGTAACATGATCATCGACTCGGACCGACACCTCACGCCGAGGTGTTCTGGCACAACAGGTTCCACGTCGGCAAATCATACTCACTGACTGTTTGCCCTGTGCACCAACCATTTTGCCGACCGATCGGTCTGCGGCGCCTTTCCCGAAGGCGGGACGGAGTTCGATCCCGACGATCGGCGTGACGGGTACGGCCCGGCATGAGGGGCTGCCGGACCGTTGTCGTCACTTGCCGATGTAGGCCGCGAGGTACTTACCGGTGAGCGTGGTGTGGTCGGCGACGAGATCGGCGGGCGTGCCTTCGAAGATGATCCGGCCGCCGTCGTGGCCCGCGCCGGGACCGAGGTCGATGATCCAGTCGGCATGCGCCATGACCGCCTGGTGGTGTTCGACGACGATGACCGACTTACCGGAATCGACGATGCGGTCGAGTAGTCCGAGCAGTTGCTCGACGTCGGCGAGGTGCAGACCGGTGGTCGGTTCGTCGAGGACGTAGATGCCGCCTTTCTCGCCCAGATGGGTGGCGAGTTTGAGGCGCTGGCGTTCGCCGCCGGACAGTGTGGTGAGCGGCTGGCCGAGGGTGAGGTAGCCGAGTCCGACGTCGGCGAGGCGTTCCAGGATCTTGTGGGCGGCCGGGATCCTGGTCTCGCCGGAGCCGAAGAATTCTTCGGCCTCGGCCACCGACATCGCGAGGACCTGGCTGATGTCGCGGTCGCCGAAGTGGTAGTCCAGTACCGAGGCGAGGAATCGTTTGCCCTCGCATTCCTCGCAGACACTGGCGACGCCCGCCATCATCGCCAGGTCGGTGTAGATGACGCCCGCGCCGTTGCAGGTGGGGCACGCGCCTTCGGAATTGGCGCTGAACAGTGCGGGTTTGACGCCGTTCGCCTTCGCGAAGGCCTTGCGGATCGGGTCGAGCATGCCGGTGTAGGTAGCCGGGTTGCTGCGTCGTGAACCGCGGATCGCGCCCTGATCGATGGACACCACGTCATCGCCTGCGGGGATGGATCCGTGGACGAGCGAACTCTTGCCCGAGCCCGCGACGCCGGTGACGACGACGAGCACTCCGAGGGGGATGTCGACGTCGACATCGCGCAGGTTGTTCGCCGACGCGCCGCGGATTTCGAGGGTGCCCGTGTGTTCGCGCACCGTCTCCTTCACTGTGGCGCGGTCGTCGAAGTGGCGGCCGGTGATGGTGTCGCTGGCCCGCAGTCCTTCGACGGTGCCTTCGAAACAGACGGTGCCGCCGCCTGTTCCGGCACCGGGGCCGAGGTCGACGATGTGATCGGCGATGACGATGGTTTCCGGTTTGTGTTCGACGACGAGCACCGTGTTGCCCTTGTCGCGCAACCGGAGCAGCAGTTCGTTCATCTGCTGGATGTCGTGGGGGTGCAGGCCGGCGGTGGGTTCGTCGAAGACGTAGGTGATGTCGGTGAGCGAGGAGCCGAGGTGACGGATCATCTTGGTGCGCTGGGCTTCACCGCCGGACAGTGTGCCGGAGGGCCGGTCCAGTGAGAGGTAGCCGAGCCCGATCTCCACGAAGGAGTCGAGGGTGTGGCGCAAGGTGGTGAGCAGCGGCGCCACCGACGGCTCGTCGAGGTCGCGCACCCATTCGGCCAGGTCGCTGATCTGCATGGCACAGGCGTCGGCGATATTGACCGTGCCGATGCGCGAGGAGCGGGCCTCCGCGCTGAGCCGGGTGCCGTCACATTCGGGGCAGGTGGTGAAGGTGATCGCCCGTTCGACGAAGGCGCGGATATGCGGTTGCAGCGAGTCGACGTCCTTGGCAAGCATCGACTTCTGGATTTTCGGGATCAGTCCCTCGTAGGTGAGGTTGATGCCGTCGACCTTGATCTTGGTCGGCTCTTTGTAGAGCAGGTCGTGCAATTGCTTCTTGGTGAATGCGCGGATCGGTTTGTCCGGGTCGAAGAAGCCGCAGCCGCTGAAGATTCGACCGAACCAGCCGTCGACGCTGTAGCCCGGGATCGTGAGCGCGCCCCCGTTGAGGGATTTGGTGTCGTCGTAGAGCTGCGTCAGGTCGAAATCGGTGACCGATCCCCGGCCCTCGCAGCGCGGGCACATGCCACCGAGTCGGCTGAAGGACGCCGTGACGGTCTTGCTGTTACCGCGTTCGACGGTGATCGCGCCGCTGGCGCGCACGGAGGGGGTGTTGAAGGAGTAGGCGTTGGGTGAACCGATATGGGGTTTGCCGAGTCGGCTGAACAGGATGCGCAGCATCGCGTTGGCGTCGGTGGCGGTGCCGACGGTGGAGCGCGGATCGGAGCCCATCCGCTCCTGGTCCACGATGATCGCTGTTGTCAGGCCTTCGAGCACGTCGACGTCGGGGCGCGCCAGCGTCGGCATGAATCCCTGGACGAACGCGCTGTAGGTCTCGTTGATCATCCGCTGCGATTCGGCGGCGATCGTGGCGAAGACCAGCGAACTCTTGCCCGAACCGGACACACCGGTGAACACCGTCAGCCGACGTTTCGGGAGTTCGACGCTGATGTCCTTCAGGTTGTTCACGCGCGCGCCGTGGACGCGGATCAGATCGTGGCTGTCGGCGAGGTGCGGTTCGGGTGACCGCGTGACGGTCCTCGTGGCCGGGCTCATCGTGTCTCCATCTGTTGGGCGGGGCACAGCGTCGCGCTGCTCGATCCGGTTCGAGCAGATATGTCTGTGCGTCCTCGTTCGGTGCTGGCGCATCGATGCGCTCGGCCGTCGGTCCCGGCGAACCGGTGCACAGTTCACCGGGGGCCGTGTCTGTGGTTCAGCTCAACTCGTTGATGCGGATCAGGTTGCCCGCGGGATCGCGGAAGGCGCAGTCGCGCACGCCGTAGGGCTGGTTGGTCGGCTCCTGGACGACTTCGGCACCGCTGGCCTGCAGTTTGTCGAAGACGCCGTCGAGGTCGGTGGTGGCAAGGATGATGTGGCCGTAGTTGCCCTTGGCCATCATCTCGGTGATGACGCGGCGCTCGTCCTCGGTGACGCCGGGGTCGGCGGCGGGCGGGTGCAGGACGATGGACGTCGCGGGCTGCCCGACAGGACCGACGGTGATCCAGCGCAGTCCGTTGTAGCCGACATCGTTGCGGACCTCGAAGCCGAGGGTGTCGCGGTAGAAGGCCAGGGCTGCGTCCGGGTCGTCCTGCGGCAGGAAGCTCGAGTGAATGGTGATGTCCATGACAGTCAGGCTAATTGCTGCTCGGTTACCGGTGCTTCTCGATTCCTGACCGGTCTGGTCACCTGTTTCGATACGCACGACGGCATTCCCGCTGTCTCGGCCGCCGCCTCGCGTCGGTAGGTGCTGGGCGGGACGCCGACCAATTCGGTGAAGCGGGTGCTGAAAGTGCCCAGAGACGAGCAGCCGACCGTGAAGCAGACTTCGGTGACGCTGAGGTCGCCGCGGCGCAGCAGTGCCATGGCGCGCTCGATGCGGCGGGTCATCAGATAGGAGTACGGCGACTCGCCGTAGGCGCGGCGGAACTCGCGGCTGAGATGTCCCGCCGACATGTTCACTCCGCGCGCGAGCGCCTCGACGTCGAGGGGTTTGGCGTACTCCCGGTCCATCCTGTCGCGGACGCGGCGCAGCCGGGCGAGTTCACGCAGGTGGTGTGCCGTGGCGGGAGTGCTGGTCACCTGGAAAATCGTGCCATATCGCGCCGGAGTTGCCTAGTTCGGCGGCCGCTCCCTTCGGGTGGGCGCGTCGCATGCGGGACGCATCGGGTACAGTCGGACAGGTCGGCAGCCCCGTCGCGGGTGCCCCCCATTCCGCATTTCGCACAGAATCGCAGTTAATGTAACTGTCGGTTACATATAAATTCGGCTCCTCTTCCTCACCTCGGTGCGAACGCGAAATTGCGTCAGGAACAAGCGAAACAACTCACTTTCATAACAGTCCTCCGCGCGCCCTGGAATAGGCGTCGGATTGGTGCGCCGAGTCGCGTCCCGACGAGTAGGTTGTACCCGCCGCACAGCGTGATCAGTCGGCGATGAGCAGCGCGGAGAGATCGTGGAGAGGTGGGAAGCGACCGATGGACAAGTCGTATTCGCAATGGCATGCCCAGAATTCGACACACAACCCACCGCTCGCCGACCTCTATCGCACGTCGGATCCGATCCGGTGGAGCGGCAGCATGATCTACCCGATGTACACCGAGCAATTCGGTCCCGCGCCGATAGCCCTCACGGTGACATTACTGTCCGCGGCCCCGCCCGCCGGACTGCGCGGTCACGGCATCGGACTGGCGGTGATGAACGGATTCATCGCATTCGAGGGCAGGCAGGCCGACAGCGTGGACGTATGGAGCGCCGTCCTGCACGGCGGCGCCACTTTCGAACTCACGCCGACCGGGCCGGACGCGCTGTTCACACTGACCCCGGTGTGGGTCGACGCACTCGGAATCAAGAAATCGTGGTCGGGTAATTACGGCATCCTCGTCGAGGATGTCCCGGACGGACGAATCGCCCTGTGGTGCAGTATCGGTGAGGGTCCGCCGAATTTCGCCAATCTGGTCGTCGGGCTCAGCACCGCCGCCGCGGCACCGCACGCGCCCCCGGTCGTGGAGCAGGTGGCACGGCCACCCGAGCCCGACGAGTTGCCCGCGCCACCGCCGCGGCCGGTCGTCGCCGAGCCCGAATATGGTGCCTCAGAGGCCAACTCGCCCCGTGACGCGCCGCGATACGAGACCGCGGGCCCAGCCGTGGAGGCAATGCAGCCGGCGAACGACCCCGATCGGGGCTACCGCAACGCCCTCTACGACCTCGCGGTGGCGATGTACGGTCGCGGGGAGGAAGACCCGGCATGCGAGTTGTGGGAACAGGCCGCCGCGGCCGGACACCCGACCGCCGCCTACGACCTGGGTGTGGTGCGGTTCCGGCGCGGGGATCTCGCCGGGGCCGAGCACTGGTGGCGTTCGGCCGCGCAACTGCGGGAACCGCAGGCGATGGCCGGCCTCGCCGAACTTGTCGCTCGGCGAGGTGATCATGCCGAGGCCGAGATGTGGCGCAGGTCCGCCGCCGAGGAACGCGCCACGAAATCCGGTCAATCGGTAGGTTCTGGCTGAGCCTCCCCGAGCGGATCCCGATTTGCCGTGCGCTAGGAGATCCTGCGGCGGTAGGTGATCATCGCGAAGATGTAGGCGACGACGAGGAGACCGACACACCAGGCGAGGGCGATCCAGATGCCGGTGCCGACCGGCTGCTCTGCGAACAGGTCGCGGATCGCGTTGACGATCGAGGTCACCGGCTGGTGCTCGGCGAAGGCCCGCACCGGGCCTGGCATGGTGTCGGTGGGTACGAATGCCGAGCTGATGAACGGCAGGAAGATCAGCGGGTAGGAGAACGCGCTCGCGCCGTCCGCCGAGTTCGCGGTGAGGCCGGGGATGACGGCGAGCCACGTCAGCGCCAGGGTGAACAGGAACAGGATGCCGGCGACCGCGAACCAGGCAAATACCCCCGCGCCGGAGCGAAAGCCCATGGCCAAGGCGACGAGCACGACGACCACGAGCGAGATCAGGTTGGCGACCAGCGAGGTCAGCACGTGCGCCCACAGCACCGAGGACCGTGCGATCGGCATGGACTGGAATCGCTCGAAGATACCGCTCTTCATATCAAGGAAAAGCCGGAACGCGGTGTAGGAGATGCCCGTAGCGACCGTGATGAGCAGAATGCCGGGCAGCAGGTATTTCACATACGAATCCGACCCCGAGTCGATCGCGCCGCCGAACACATACACGAACAGCAGCAGGAAGGCGATCGGCATGATCGTGGTCGTGATGATGGTGTCCATGCTGCGCGTGATGTGGCGCAGGGATCGTCCCAGCAGAACGGTGGTGTCGCCGAAGAAGTGCTTGGTCATCTGTGTCCCCTAATTGTCCGCGCCGACGGTGCGTTCACCGGCGTCATCGACGACGGCGAAGAAGATGTCCTCGAGGGTCGGCCGCTTCTCGACGTATTCGACCTTGGCCGGCGGATGTAGCTGCTCGAGTTCGGCGAGGGTGCCGTTCACGATGATCCGCCCCTCGTGCAGGATCGCGATCCGGTCGGCGAGGTGTTCGGCCTCTTCGAGATACTGCGTCGTGAGCAGCACCGTGGTGCCGTGCTCAGCGAGTCCCTTCACGGCCCGCCACACCTCGAGGCGCGCCTGGGGGTCGAGCCCGGTCGTCGGCTCGTCGAGGAACACGACCAGCGGATTCCCGATGAGACTCATCGCGATGTCGAGGCGGCGACGCATGCCACCCGAATACGTCGACACCTTCCGCGCGGCCGCGTCGGTCAGCGAGAAACGCTCGAGCAGGTCATCGGCGATCGTGCCCGGGTCGTCGAGGTGGCGCAGCCGGGCGATCAACACGAGATTCTCACGCCCGCTGAGGATCTCGTCGACGGCCGCGAATTGTCCGGTGAGGCTGATGGACTCCCGCACTCGTGTCGCCTGCGTGGCGACATCGAAGCCGTTGACCTCTGCCGTTCCCGCGTCGGCCCTGAGCAGCGTGGACAGGATCTTCACGACCGTGGTCTTGCCCGACCCGTTCGAGCCGAGCAGGGCGAAAATGCTGCCGCGCGCCACGTCGAAATCCACGCCGCGCAGCACACGCAGCTTCTTGTAGGACTTCTCCAGACCCTGCACACGGATCGCCGGAGTTTGCTGTGTCGTCAACGAACGGCCCTGCCTTTCCCGCCTTCTCCGGCGGCGTTCTCGATGGCGCTGATCAGCCGTTCCCGTTCGCGGTTGATCCACGACTCCTCTTGGTAGTTCCGCGCGAACGCCTCGATGAACTCCACCGGGTCCTCCCCGACGATCTCGCGGATCGGGGTTCGGTCCGCCGCGCTCTGCTCGAACAGATCGACGAGATCCTCGAACAGCGAAACGCCGCCCCCCGATCCGAAATACATCAGGTACCGCTCGCACGCTTCGATTGCCGTGCGGTAGTTCGCGGGAAGCTGTTTCGCGCGTGCCTTGTACTGCCACCAGCGCCGCTTATCGCCGATGTCGCCGATCACCTTCGAGGTGAGATTCGAGATGGACATGGTTATTTGTCTCCTTCATGGAGCTGTTCGAGCCGTTCGGAGAGGAAGCTCCAGGTCCTCCAGAACTCGTCGAGATATTCCCGCCCCTGAGCGTTGAGGGAATACACCTTGCGCGGAGGCCCCTTCTCCGACGGGATCTTCTCCACGTCCACGAGGCCCCTTTTCTCGATCCTGATGAGCAAGGCGTAGACGGTGCCCTCGGCGATGTCGGAGAAGCCCTGCTCCCGCAGCCACGCCGTGATCTCGTAGCCGTACGCGGCCCGCACGGACAAGATCGCGAGGACGATGCCTTCCAGCGTGCCCTTGAGCAGTTCGGTCAATTGCTTGCCCATGGACTACCTCCTCGGACTACTTAGTAGCACTGACTACTAGTAGATAGTAACACTGAATAGTGTGGCCGCAAGCCATCCGCGGCAGGGTCGCCCGACCGCACGTGCGCTACCCGGGACGGGTATCGAATCCGCCTCTACCACTAAGGCTTTCGTGTCGGCGCGGGGTGTCACCGGTCAGTGGTCGACCCCGGGGTGATCGTCCGGCTCCCGTGCGGCGGCGGCGAAACGGGTGGACAGCAGTCGCAGACGCGCCGCGAACTCCGGCGGTGACTCGACCGTGAAGTCGACATCGAGCATCCCCACCACGAGCAGAGCCAGATCTAGTGAGTCGCAACCGATTTCGAGCAGGCAGGTGTGCTCGTCAATCGGTGTCACGATCCCTTGCGCACGCCCCCGCAGAGCCGACGCCGGAGCCTGAATCCGGAACAGACAGTGGTAGGGCCACAACTCGAATCCGATCCTGCGACGCAGATAGGCGGTGACATCGCCGTCGGGTGGCCGACGGTGAGCGAATCGCGGCCCGTTCGGGGTGCGCGGCGATATTCGGTCGACCCGAAAGGTGCGCCAATCCGCGCGTTCGACATCCCAGCCGACGAGGTACCAGTTCGGGCCCCAGCACACCACCCGGTGCGGTTCCACCGCCCGCCGCGACGGCTCACCGTGATGATCGATGTAATCGAAACGCAGCGTCTCGGCTGCGTGGATCGCCGTCGAAATCGCGGTGAGCACAGCCGTATCCACCGTGGAGTCCCGTCTCGGCGGGATCGTGGTCATCGCCTGTTCCAAGGCCCGCACCCGGCCACGCAGCCGCGCCGGCAGCACATGCTCCAGCTTGGTCACCGCCCGTAACGAGGCTTCCTCGATGCCGGTGATCCCGGCCGTGGCGGCGGTGTGCAATCCGACTGTGACCGCCACCGCTTCCTCGTCGTCGAGCAGCAGCGGCGGCACCGTCGCACCGGCAGCGAGCCGGTAGCCGCCCGCCGCCCCATTCCGGCCTGCACGGGATACCCCAACTCACGTAACTTGCCGATATCACGGCGCACCGTCCTGGTCGTCACCTCGAGCCGTTCGGCCAACGCCTCGCCGGACCAGTTCCGCCGCATCTGCAACAGCGACAGCAACCGCAGCAGCCGAGCCGATGTCTCCAACATGCACACCACTATCCCCGCGGTAGCGGACCGAACCTGTCCTGCACCGGGTGCACAGTACGGGCCATGACCTCACTCGAGCCGTTCCGCATCGACATTCCGCAGGCCGACCTCGACGATCTGCACGACCGCCTGGCGCGCACCCGCTGGCCCGACGAACTGCCCGATGCCGGATGGTCCTACGGCGTGAACAAGGACTACCTCGTGTCGCTGGTCGACTACTGGCGCACCGGCTACGACTGGCGCGAACACGAAGCGCGCCTGAACAAGATCCCGCAATTCACCACCGAGATCGACGGCCAGAACATCCATTTCCTGCATGTCCGCTCGCCCGAACCGGATGCGACGCCACTGATCATCACCCACGGCTGGCCGAGCACCGTCCACGACTTCCTCGACATCATCGGGCCGCTCACAGATCCCCGCGCCCATGGCGGCGACCCTGCCGACGCCTTCGATGTCGTCGCGCCGTCACTGCCGGGATTCGCCTTCTCCGGACCCACCCGCACCGGCGGTTGGGGTATCCGCCGCATCGCGTCGGCCTGGGACGACCTCATGGGCCGCCTCGGCTACCACCACTACGGCGCACAAGGCGGAGATTTCGGCAGCATCATCTCGCCCGAACTCGGACGTATCGCACCGGACCGCGTTCTCGGCATCCACGTGAACGCGCTGGCCTCGGCCGCGACCCCGACCCACCCCGGCGAACTGGACGGACTGTCCGAGTCCGACCGCAAACAGGCCCGTGACAACCAGATGTGGTGGTACGGGCGCTCCGGCTACGCGACCGAAATGTCCACCCGGCCGCAGACTGTGGCCTACGCCCTCAACGATTCTCCGGTCGGCCAACTGGCCTGGAATCTCGAATGGTTCGTCGACTACGACCCCACCCGAACCGAGCAAACCCCCATCGACCGGGACGCCATCCTCACCGACACCAGTATCTTCTGGCTCACCAACACCGCGGGATCAGCGGCCCGCCTCTACCGCGAAGCCGCCCGAGTCTGGGGTCGGCAACACCGGCCGTCCCCGGTCGCGACCGCCGTCGCCAACTTCCCCGGCGACCACGCCGTGCGCGGACTCGCCGAACTCTCCAACACCATCGTCGGCTGGACCCGATACCCCCGCGGCGGCCATTTCGCCGCTCTCCAGGCCCCCGATCTCCTCGTCGACGACATCCGCGCCTTCTTCCGCACCCTGAATCAGCACTGAACCGCTGTACGCCCGTGCCGTGCGTGGCCCACCCGCACGGACCACGCACGGCACACTGCCTACGGGGGTGAAATCCCTGGCCGCGATTCAGGTGGGGCGCGGCGCGGGCGCGGAGAACGGGGCGACCGGATAGTTGTCGGTCAACGCGATGGACAGACTGACCGCGCGCGGCACGGGCATCCCGTCTTCGGCGTGCCAGGTCTCGAAATCCGAAATGCCAGTAGAAGCCCGCACCGCGGAATCCCGGCGGATCTCGGCGCTGAATTCGGCCACCTCGGCCGGTGTCAGCAGATCCTCCACCGCGGCAAAGCCGTCGGCGTCGAATCCGGCCAGTTCGGGGAATTCGATCGTCCCCCAGACCGTGGGATCGCGACGTCGCACCCGCCGACCCGGCTCACCGAGCCGGGTCGGATAGTGGTCGGCCGGATCGGCCATGTGCCGCAATACCATTGCTCACCCGGCCTGCGCTGCGACCAGCGGGTAGACGCCGTTGCTGTCGTGGACCTCCTGTCCGGTTACCGGAGGATTGAACACGCACATCATCCGCATTCTGGTGCGCGCGAGGAGACGGTGCCGTTCGTGGCCGTCGAGCAGATACATCGAACCGGGGGCCAGTTCGTAGGTGACGTCGTTGTCCAGGTCGATGAGAGTGCCCTCGCCCTCGACCAGCCAGACCGCCTCCACGTGGTGCTGGTAGTGGAACAGGTGTTCGGTGCCCTCGGCGATGGTGGTCTCGTGGAAAGAGAATCCGACGCCGTCGCCGCCGAGCACGATGCGCTTGCTGCGCCAGCCGGGGCCCTCGACATCGCGTTCGGTGCCGGTGATCTCGTCGGTGGTACGGACGATCATGCGCGCGCACCTGTCTGCGCCGGGCCGCGATGGTGCAACCGGCCCCAGCCGGTGCACACCGTCTCGATGGAACTGGTGAGCAGTTGCAGTCCGCGATCGATCTCGTCGTCGGTGACGGTCAGCGGCGGCAGTAGTTTCACCACCTCGTCGCTGGACCCGGAGGTTTCCACCAGCAGTCCGCGTTCGAAGGCCACCTGGCACACCTTGCCCGCCTGCGAGGGATCCTCGAAGACGATGCCGTGCACGAGTCCGCGCCCGCGCGTGCTGATGCCGGGGAAATGATCGGCGGCCTGGCTCAGCGCCTCGGCGATCCGCGCGCCCTTGGTCTCGGTCGAGATCTGCAGCGCGTCGTCGGACCAATAGTGTTGCAGCGCGGCGTGCGCGGTGACGAAGGCCGGGTTGTTACCGCGGAAGGTGCCGTTGTGCTCGCCCGGAGCCCACTGATCGAGTTCGGGTTTGAACAACACCAGCGCCATCGGCAGACCGTAGCCGCCGATCGACTTCGACAGCGTCACGATATCGGGGGTGATCCCGGCGACCTCGAAGGAGAAGAACGGTCCGGTGCGTCCGCAACCCATCTGCACGTCGTCGACGATCAACAGGATCTCGCGTTCGGCGCACAACCCGGCCAGATGCCGAAGCCATTCCGCGCGCGCCACATTCACACCGCCCTCACCCTGCACCGTTTCCACGATCACGGCGGCGGGACGGTCGAAACCGGAGGACGTGTCATCGAGCACCCGCTCCATCCACTGGAAATCGGTGGTGGTGTTGTCGAAATAGCCGTCGTAGGGCATGTGCGCCGCGTGTACCAGGGGCACGCCCGCGCCCGCGCGTTTGGCGGCGTTACCGGTCACCGAGAGCGCGCCAAGAGTCATACCGTGGAAGGCGTTGGTGAAACTGAGCACCGTCTCGCGCCCGGTGATCTTGCGCGCCAATTTCAGCGCTGCCTCGACCGCGTTGGCGCCGGTCGGACCGGGGAATTGCACCTTGTAATCCAGGCCGCGGGGCGCGAACAGGGTGTCGCGCAATGTCTCGAGCAGCCTGCGTTTGGCCGCGGTCGACATATCGAGGCCGTGAGTGATGCCGTCACCGGCTAGGTAATCGAGCAACGGCTGTTTGAGCACCGGATTGTTGTGCCCGTAATTGAGTGCGCCTGCACCCGCGAAGAAATCGAGGTATTCCCTACCTTCCTCGTCGCGCAACCAGCTGCCCTTGGCGGTGGTGAATACCGTCGGCCACGCCCGGCAGTAGCCGCGCACATTCGATTCCAGCTCGTCGAAGACGGTGGTTTCGGCGGTGATCATCGGAGTTCCTCCTGAGCGGTCGGTGCGATGCGGTACAGATCCTCGGCGACGTGGCGGTCCGGGAAAGCGCCCGGATCGAACAGCGGCTGCCGTGTCATGGTGTTGCCACGGCGGCGGGCCACCGAGGCGAACATCGCGATCGATGCCGGATTGTCCGGCGAGATGGTCGTTTCGAGCGCCGAAACACCTTGCGGGGCGACGGTGTCGAGCAAATTCTCGATCAAGGCGGTACCGGTGCCTCGCCCCCGCTGGGAGCGGTCGACCGCCACCTGCCAGACGAAAACGGTCTCCGGATCACGGGGACGGAGATAGCCGATGACGAAACCCGCCACCCTGCCGTCTACTTCGGCGACCACGGAGGTGCCCGCGAAATCCCGGCACCACAGCAGGTAGGCGTAGCTGGAATTCACGTCGAGAACATGTGAATCCTTCGCGATCCGCCATATCTGGGCGCCGTCGCCGACCCGTGGGGGTCGCAGCACCGTGGTGGCGAGCCGATCGGACAAAGTTGGTAGTGACATACAACTCCCAGGTCGGGTCTGCAGTACTTATCCAGGTTTGCCCGGCAACTTTGAGGTGAAGTAGTCGATCTCTTTACGGTTGTATTACGAACAGATCACATCCGCAGGCAGTCGGCCATTTTTTGTGACGCGTGCGACGTTTGAATCCGCGCGGTCGGCGAATTCGGGGTCAGCGGCGAATATCGAGCCGATAGCCGAGTCCGCGCACGGTGACGACAATCGACGGACTGGACGGGTCGAGCTCGATTTTGGTGCGCAGCCGACGCATATGGACGTCGACGATGCGTTCGTCGCCGAAGAAATTGTCGTCCCATATCCGTTCGAGCAGCACCGCACGGCTCAATACCCGGCCCGGGGTTTCCGCGAGTTCACACAGCAATCGGAATTCGGTGATGGTGAGACGGATCTCCTCGTCGCCGCGGCGCACCGCGCCGCCGTCGCGATCGAGGACGAGCGGGGCATCGGGGTGGGCGTCGAGGAGCAGTTCCCTGGCCGAGGTTTCGCGTTCCGCGGTGAGGCGGGCGCGGCGACGCAATGCGCGCATCCGCGCCGAGATCTCCTTGATCTCGAACGGTTTGGTGACGTAGTCGTCGGCGCCCGCCTCCAGCGCGGCCACCACGTCGTGGGTGTCGTCGCGGGAACTGATCACGATGATCGGCACGTCGTGGTCGCGCCGGATCTCGCGAATGCAGTCGAAACCGTCCATATCGCCGAGCATCAACTCGACGATCATCACATCCGGGGCACCGTTGCTGCGCAAATGGGTGAGCGCGTCCTCGGCCTCCTCGGCTTCGGATACTTCGTAGCCCTCGTCCTCCATGGCCGAGCGCAAGGCTCCGCGCACCTCGGCGTCGTCGTCCACGATCATCAGATTCGTCGTCATGACCACACCTCGCTGCGCACCCTCGTCCTCATCCCGGTAACACACACGCGGACGCGCGACCCCTGCGGAGAATCGCATCCCCGTGCCGACGCGACATTCCGCCTTCCTGCCAAACTTGCCAAGCGCCGGAATACCCGAACCTACCTTTCGGTAAACGTCACATTTCGTCGCAGGTCGGCGCGCTGCTGTCCTCGGACACGACGGCGCTGCCCCCGCGCGTTTCGCGCGGGGGCAGCGGGCCGGGGCGGTCAGGACCGGTCCGGCGGACTTTCCAAACGGTTGAAATTGCTGCGGCTGCCGTCGGCGCGCTGATCCTGGTAGCGGAACTCGAGCCCGCGCTCGTCGAAGGTGGCGAACCACTCCTCCCAGTCCACCGGGCGCAGAACCGCCCCGCCGTAACCGGGGAAATCGAAGCGAAGCACTCCGAGATGACCGTTGTATTCGCTGCCAGGCATCGTGGCCGGTCGTGCGCCGCGCTGCTCGGCCCAGCGCCGGATCACCTCGTGATTGCGGGTGACATTGGTCTGGACCGTGCGCGGCGCTCTTTCGGCGTACTGCGATCTAGCACCTGGCGAGTCGGGATCCTGGCTGGTGGGTAGCGACCGTGCGCGGCCCGACCCGGGAAGTGGAGACCGGGTACTCGGTCGTCGCTGATAGTTCATGACGCCCCTCCCTGAGCCGTGAACGTCGGATGTCCGGTTGGTGATGGCGTACCCGACGGTTCACGCGGGCAAACGCGGCGTCGACTGTGATCTGAGCCGCGCCGATCTGAGCCGCGCCGCGCGGGGACTCGGATCGGGGAACCGGGGGCTTCCTGTGGTTTGCCCATGGGCCGCGGGGTACCCGCAATACATGATCGATATGCACAGTTCCGCCACGAACTCTGGTGATCGACCGGAACCGGCGCCACCGATCCCCGATCCGGTGCCACCGATCCCCGAACCCGATCCGGCCCCTTCCCCGGAACCTTTTCCGCAACCGGATCCCTCGCCGGTGCCGCCTGTTCCCGAACCGGTCCCCCATCCCAGGCCAGAACCGGGCAGGCCGGTGCCGGGGCCGACACCGAATCGGCCGTTGCCCCCGGTGCCCGGACCCACCGATCCGACGCCGCCCGATCTGCACTGACTTCCCCCGCGCGGGACCGGCCCGGGATCAGTCCCGCAACACCTGCTCGCGCAGCGATTGCAGGGTCCCCGACAGGATGCGGGAAATGTGCATCTGCGAAACCCCCAGCGATTCGGCGATCTGGGACTGCGTCTTGGATTCGAAGAATCGCATGATCAGCACGCGGCGTTCACGCTCGGGCAATGCCTCGATCAACGGCCGCACCGCCAAATAGTCCTCGATGAGATGGAACGAGGGCTCCTCGACGCCCAGGTTGTCCAGTAACGGCAGCGCGCTGGCCTCGGTGTCGTCGCCGGTGACCGTGTCGATGGAGGCGGCCTGATAGGCGTTGCCCGCGATCAAGGCCTGGGTGACCTCGGCCAGATCGACCCCGAGTTCGGCGGCGATCTCCCTGGCGCGCGGCCCACGGCCGAGCCGCTGCGACAACATCTCCACCACGGGGCCGATTCCGAGCTGGATTTCCTTGGTGCGCCGGGGAACTCGCACCGCCCAGGTGTGGTCGCGGAAATGTCTGCGCACCTCACCCATGACGGTCGGCACCGCGAACGCGAGAAAAGAGGAACCGCGCGTCACATCGAAGCGGTCGACGGCCTGCACCAAACCCAGGCGTGCGACCTGGAGCAGATCATCGAACATCTCGCCGCGCCCGGCGAATTTGCGGGCGATATGTTCGGCCAGCGGCAGGCACCGCTCGATCACTTCGTCGCGCAGCACCGCGCGGCGCGGATCGTCGGCCGCCAAGGACGCCACCTTCTCCAGAAGCGGCTCGATATTGTCGTAGCTGTCCCCGGGCGATCTGGAAATACCTGCCATCGTTCTACCCCGCGCGCACCCAACTGAAATCGACCAGGGTGGGATATCCGCCGATCGCGCTGTCGTAGGGACGCTGCACCGCGGCGATCGAATCGGTCAGCGTCCGGACGATATGCCAACCGAATCCGTCCCTGCCCATCGCCGTTTCCGACGTCGCCACCGACGACACGTGCACGAACATCCGGTTGTCGTCGTAGCTGAACTGGCATTCCAGATTCGTGCCCGGCGCGGCGTCCAGCATCAGCGAGGTCGCCACCTCGTCCAGTGCCAGCCGGATATCGGTCACCTCGTCCAACGCGAAATCGGCGATGAGCGAAATGGTCTCGGCCAGCGCGCGGACCATGATCAGTTGTTCGAGCTGCGCGGGTACTCGCACCGCCACCGTCGTCGTTGTCGTCGAGGATCGGGAAGCCCAGTCCCCCATGCCCATCACCACCTTGTCTCGCGCCGCCGGTACGGGGCGGTCATGAGCTGCCGGCGGCAGCTGAAGTCGAGCGACCGCAGCTTTCCTCTGGAGTGCGCTTACCCGGTGGGCGAAGGCCGAAACCGAGCGGTCGATCACCGCCCGCTACCCGTCCAGCGCCGCCCGCATGGATGGGTGGCGGCCACAGCGTGAACGCACGCCGGTGATCTCGAGCGCACGTTCCACAGCGGGTGCTCCGGTTACGACCCGAACGGCGACGCCCTGACCCGACGCACGCTTCGCCACTTCGAGAATTGTTGCCGCGCAACGGATTCCAAGGAACCGGGTAGCGCGCAGATCGACGACGACGGCCCGGCAGGGTTCCCGCACCGCCCGCTCGAGAGTGGAACGGAATTCGGGTTGGCCGCTCGCGTCGAGTTCCCCTTCCACCCGCACGACGACGGTGCGCCTGCGCCGATCGACACGTCGACTCCACATTCGGCGACGGCGATTCGGTGGACTCGACCCGTTGGGGCGCGCCGCAGCGAGATGGACGCGCAGCAAGGGTTCTACGGACATGACATACCTCCCGGGAAGGGGGCGGCTGTCGTCTCAACCTCCCCCCAGTGTGGCACGAGGACCGAGCACCTGCCCACCCCGCGTCCTGCCGAAGCGGGGCCTCGGTGTTTGCGGGCACCCGCCCCCGGGCATAACGGGCACATGCCGCACGCGGCTCGGGACGGGCCGGAACAGAACGGAGTCAGCCGTGAGAATCGCCATGGTGTCCGCCCACGCCAGCCCGCTCGCCGAGCCCAGCAGTCCCGAGGCAGGTGGCCGCAATGTCCATGTGGCCGCGCTGTCGGCGGCGTTGGTGCGGGCCGGGCACCAGGTGACGGTGTACACCCGCCGCGATGATCCGCATACCAGGACAGAGGTGGTGACCCGCGAGGGATATATCGTCGTGCACGTGCCCGCGGGACCGGCCGCGCCGCTGCCGCGCGATCAGATCCTGCCGCATCTGGGCGAGTTCGGGACCTTCCTGCGCAGGCACTGGTCGTTGCACCCGGCGGATCTGGTGCACGCCCACTACTGGAGTTCCGCGCTGGCGGCGGAATTGGCGGCGCGCTCGCACCGGTTGCCGGTGATCGTGTCCTTCCACGGACTCGGCACGGTGCGGCGGCGATACCAGGGGTTGGCCGATACCAGCCCGCGATCGCGGATCCGGTTCGAACGACTCATCGCCCTGCGCGCCGCCCATGTGCTGGCCAGTTGTTCCGACGAGGCCGCTGAACTCGTCCGCATGGGCGTGCCGCGCTCGCGTACCTCCGTGGTGCCAGGCGGTGTCGATACCGGCGCCTTCACCGGCACCGGCGGTAGCGCGAGCCGGGGCGCCGGGCACCGGCTGCTGTCGGCTGGGCGACTGTTGCGGCGCAAGGGATTCGATATCGCGGTGCGGGCGCTCTCGGAGCTGCCCGACACCGAACTGGTGCTCGCGGGCAGCGCCGTCGGCGACGATATCGATGACAACGGAGAGGGAAGGCGATTGCGTCGTATCGCGGTGGAACACGGTGTGCAGGAACGGTTCCAGATATTGGGACCGGTCTCGCACGTGAGTATGGCGCGGCTGTACCGCTCCGCCGACGTGGTGCTGTGCACGCCGTTGTTCGAGCCGTTCGGCCTGGTACCGCTCGAGGCGATGGCATGCCACCGGCCCGTGGTCGCCACGGCGGTGGGCGGTATGCGTGACACCGTGGTCGACGGGGTGACCGGGCAGCTCGTCCACGCGCCCGATCCGTCCGAGGTGGCGCGGGCGGTGCGGCCGCTGCTCGACGATCCGACTCTGCGCGAAACCTGGGGTGCGGCGGCCGACGACCGGGCCCGACGCGGCTACAACTGGGACCGGGTGGCCGCCGCCACCCTGCACGCCTACCACCGGGCGGCGCCCCACCGCGCCGCTGACGTCGTCACAGGTGGCGAGGTCGTGCACGCCGGGCCACAGCTATAGGGGCCGCCGCGATCAGCACGGCCAGGACCGCGTAGCCGGTGGTGAGAGTGGCGACGGTGGCGGCAGCGGCGACAAGTAGAGGCCCGCCCGCGTCGCCGAGTTCGCGGCCGAGTTCGGCGGCGCCCATCGTCTGCCCCATCCGCTCGGCGGGCGTCGACGCGGCCAGGGCGGCGAAGGCCAGCGGTGTGATCAGGCCGGTGCCGATCCCTATCCCGAGGGCGGCGAGCAATATCCCGGCCAAGCCGGGCAGCATCGCAGCCCCCAGCCCGGCCGCGGTGATGACCAGCCCGGCGGCGATACCCGTGCGGGCGTGAAGTCGCCGCGCGTCCAACGCCCGCCCCGCCCGCGGCTGTACCAGCGCGGCGCACGCCGCGAGGACCGAGACAGCCGCGCCGGTGACCACCGGTCCGAGACCGGCGGCCGCCCCCGATACGGGCAGGAATCCGACACCGACCGACAGGGCGGCAGTCGCCGCGGCGAGTGCGGCGGTCGGCCGCAGGAACGATCCCTCCGACAGTCGCCGCGCCAGATCCACCAGGGTCTGCCTGGCGCGTGGTAGCGGGGGAACCGACGGGACCGCGCACGCCGCCCAGACCGCCACCGTGACCGCGATGGCCGTCATGACCGCGAACAGCAGCGACAGACCGCCTGCCCAGACGACGGCACCGCCGAGGAGCGGACCCAGGGTGTAGCCGATGCTCTTGTAGAATCCGTAGCTGCCGAATGCACTGCCCTGCTTGACTTTCGGGTGCATGCGGGCGAGCAGGGCGCTGGCGGCGGGTGAGAACGCGGACGCGCCCGCGCCCTGGCCGAGTCGGGCCGGCCACAGCCAGCCGGGGTCGTCGACCACGACGAACAGCGCGGAGGCGGCGGCGAATGCGACCAGCCCTCCGATCAATACCGGCCGGGCGCCGACCCGGTCCGCGATCGAGCCGAACACCGGTTTCAGCACGACCTCGGCGCCGTCGTACAGTGCCAGCAACACGCCCAGGTACAGCAGCGAACCGCGCAGGTCACCGGTCTGCGAACCCAGGTTCGCGGCGATGCCGTGCGCACCGAACGCGGTCGTGAAGCCCGCCGCGTACAGCGGCCACATCTGTCGGCGGGGCGGGATGGTGAGGATTTCGGCAGGAACGGCCATTACGGCACCCCATCTGTGGACGAGTCGGCGCCATCCGGTGATTGCGCGGCCGGATCGAGGGTATGTCGGGGACCGACCCAGTTCGACTATGCCACCACCGAGGAGGGCATCGTGACCGAGGAGAATTTTCCGGACTACACCCGGACCACACGCACACACGCGGGGGAATCGATCGAAGACACCCGGAATTGGCCGGGCATGTTCCTCGCCGCGGCCGGCATCGTCGCCATCGCGCTGACGCTGACCGCCGCCGGTTACGGGTTCGCGGGGTGGGCCGTGATCGGCGCGATCGTCGCAGTGCTGTGCCTCGCCGGCGGCGTCCTTCTCGTCTGGGCCGAACATCGGCGCGTTCAGAAGAACCAAGATCAGCGGCAATTCGACGACCACGGCCACTGATTGTCGATCACCGCGCGGGGTATCCGATCGGAAATAACGCCGCTATAGGCGCCGAAAGGATGCGAGACCGTGCGCTCAGCGCGCTCGATATCCCCGACCCGGCTTCCGGACTCCCGGGATTCTGGCCCCCGAGTCGTCCGGAAACAGATGCAGCAGCAGGAGATTCACATGAGACCGAGCCTACTGGCCATCGCGGCCGTCGCCGTGGCGTTATCCGTCACCGGATGCGACGAGGCCGAGAAGGCCGTCAACAAGGGCGGCGACACCCCGTGCAGCGAATTCGTCGCCCAGGATCAGGACAAGCGGAGGGTGACCGTCACCAAATTCCTGGAACAGGAGAGTAGCGGCGACGAGGCGCCGAGCCAGCAGGCGGTCGACGCGTCCCTGGCCGCGATCCAGTTGATGTGCTCGGCCCAAGCCAATCCGGACACCCCCATCCGCGAGGCGGATCTGACCGGCATCCTGGTGCCCAAATGAGGGGACCGACGACGGCTGTCACCCTGATCCTGCGTGCGCGCGGCCTCGGTGGTCTGCTCACCGCGCTGCCGGCGTTACGTGCGGTGCGCGCCGCCCGACCACACCATCACCTGGTTCTCGCCGCTCCCGGCTGGCTACGGCCGATCGTGGATTTGTCGGGCTGCGTGGACGAACTGCACGCGACACCCCTCGTGGGTGATCTGCGTTGGAATGCCCCGCCGCCCACCTCTGCGGTGAATCTGCACGCCCCGGGGTCCGAGGCGATCACCGACCTGCTCGGCACCGAGCCCGCCCAGTTGATCAGCTACCGCAACCCGGACTATCCGCAGGTACGCGGTCCGCTGTGGGCGAGCCACATCCACGAGACGGCGCGCTGGTGTCGGCTGCTGGAGTCGGCGGGAATCCCCGCTGATCCGACCGACCTCGCGCTGGCGGCGCCCGAGGAATCGCTCGGCGCGCGCACCCACGTCGTGATCCACCCGGGCGCCTCGCCCGCGCGGCGATGGCCGGCCGAACGTTTCGCGCTGGTCGCCGCCCATCTGCACACCGCCGGGTATCGGGTCGTGATCACCGGCACCGCCGCCGAGGCGCCGCTGGCGCGCTATGTCGCCGAACACGCGGGCCTACCGGAAAGCGCGGTCGTCGCAGGCGAACTCACGCTCGGTCAACTGGCCGCGACGGTGGCGGGGGCGGCGCTGGTGATCGGTGGCGATACCGGCGTCGGTCATCTCGCCACCGCCTTCGGAACCCGGTCGGTGCTGATCTTCGGCCCGACCCCGCCGGAGCTGTCCGGGCCGCCGCCGGAGCGTATGGCCCATATCGCCCTGTGGTCGGGCCGAGCCGGTGACGTGCGGTCCACGGAGCCGGATCCGGGGTTGCTGTCGATCACCGCGATCGAGGTGATCGACGCCGCCGAACGGCAACTCCTCGGGGTCCAGCGGGAGGCGGCGTATTCCGGTGTCACGGAATCGGTTCGCGGATAGTCACCAGTACTGATGCCGTTTTCCGTCGGTGTCGGCGATGAAGATGACCGCGTCGGCGCCGTCCAAGTCTGCCGGTTCGAGCGGGATGTGGCCGGGCACTATCGGTGTGCCCGTGCCGATCGACGGGGCGAGCGCGGCGCGCAGAGCCGGTGTCGGGAACAGCGCGCGTCGCGTGGTCGCCTCGGCCAACACGCCTTGAAGGGTGCCCGGATCGCTGGCGGGGTTGGCGTCGGTCGCCAGGAACACATAGCGCTCACCGAGGGTGAGTCCGACGAGCGCGCCAGCGCTGCACCAGTTCCCGTCGTCCGCGCCGACCCGCGCGTGGGATTGCGCGCGCCGCAGGTGCTCGTTGTGCGCGAACACCAGGCTTGGCCCGCGTCGCCGCTCTTGCGCGAGGATCGCGAGCAGGTTCTCGGCCATCATCTCGGCGCGCAGGCTGAGCAGGGTCGCTATGCGATCGGGTGCTGGGTCGGCCATGGCCGCGTGATAGCGAAACAGGCCCTGTGCGGTGCGCGCGTGCGCGACGGCGTGGTCGTAGCCGGTCGGGTCGGCGGGGCGCAGGGCCGGTGCCGCGCGGTGTAGCGCGCTGGCGAGGTCGTCGGCGACGATACGCAGGGCGTGCGCGCGGTCGGAGGCGCCGATGGACGCCGCCGGGTCGAACATGGCCGCCTGGTTCGTCCAGTCCGTGTCCTCGCCGAGCAATACCTCGAGGTCGCGGACCGATCCGGGCCGCAGCGCAACGGGCAGGTAGTCATTAGCCCAGGACAGTGCGCGTCGCGGGCTCGGTGCGCCGGAGTACTCCACCGGCGCGTCGCAGCCGTAGAAGCGAACCCGATCCCGCGGCGCGCGGCCCGCGTTGTGCGCGCGGAGCCATTCGACGAGTTCACGGTTGCCCGGCACGGCGCCGAACCCGTGGCTGAACCCGGTCGCGAGCACCGTGTCGATCTCCGCCGTCGCCCCGCCCACATAGTCGTCGACAACAGACGCGGCGAAGAAATCGGTCTCCAACACGATCGACCGATACCCCCGTTCGACGAGGTGGCCGAGTAGTTCGTTGCGCAGCGACGGGAACGCCTCGATCCCGTGTGTCGGCTCGCCGAGGGCGAGCAGAGCCGGTGGCTCGGTCCGTGCGGCGAGCAGCTCATCGACGGCGCGGCCCAGGCTTGCCGGGTCGTCGAGTTGGCGGCCGATCTCACGCGGTGATACGGCAGAAGACATGAACACCCCTTCCGGAATTGCATTACTCTCGACCGTATCGTTGAAGATCCGAGTGAGGCTCGAGCGATGTCTACCTGGGGCTGAACGCAGTCAAGTCTCAATCGGAGGTGAACGTTGCGACCCATCGACCTCGCCAGGGAACACGGGTTGTCCACACAGGCGATCCGTAACTACGACGACGCGGGCGTCCTCCCGCCGACCGCACGCAGCGAGACCGGCTACCGGCGCTACACTCCCCTGCACGCGCAGGCTCTGCGCGCCTTCCTCGCGTTGCGCGGTGGCCACCGGCACCAGCGGGCAGTGGAAATCATGCGCGCGGTCAACCGCGGCGACACCGAGTCCGTCTACCGGCTCATCGATGCCGCACACATCGCGCTGCTCGCCGAGCGCGATACCCGTGCCGAGGTCGCAACGGCCCTCGGCGCCCTGTCCAGCACGGCACCGACCCCTGTCCATGGTCGACCGCTGACCGTGGGCGAACTCGCGCGCCGACTCGGCCTGCACCCGGCCACGCTGCGCACCTGGGAGACCCAGGGCATCCTGCACCCCGTACGCGAGCGGGCAACGGGCTATCGCGAATACGGACCGGACTGTGTGCGCGACGCCGAGATCGCACGGCAGTTGCGCCAGGGCGGCTACCCGCTGCCCCAGGTCGCCCAGTTCCTCGATTCGCTGCGCGAGGCGGGCGGGGCGGACGCGTTGAGCGCCTTCCTCGACTCCTGGCAGGACCGGCTGAGCACGCGCAGCCGTAACCTGCTCGCCGGCGCGGCCCAGCTCGACACCTACCTCACCATGCTCGATCAGACGGAGCCGAGTGCAGCGGGCGAGAGGTAGCCGAGGCGATGCGCGTCAGCCCGGTTCGGTGGACAGGGTGATGGTTGTCCACGCGCCCAGGTGGATCCGGTCGCCGCTGCGCAGCGGGACCGGGGTGTCGGCGGGGATCAGATCGTCGCTTCCGTTGAGACTGGTGCCGTTGGTGGAACCGAGATCGGTGATCGTCAGCGCGGTCGGGGTCAGTCGCAACATGGCGTGCGCGCGGGACACCCCGGCGTCCGCGGGGGCGAGGCCGAGGTCGATATCGGGTTGCACCCCTTGGGACACGCTGCGCTTTCCGATGAGGATATCGGTGCCGCGCAACGTGATTCGTCGCTGCGGGAAGTAGCTCGGGAAATCGACCCGGTCGGTGTCGGGGCCCTCGCGTGCCACCACCCGGTCATAGAATTCGCGATCGGCGGTGATGGTCGCGATCCAGGCGATGTGACGCACTTCCGTCACGGTCGCGATCACCGGCGGATTCTCGGGCACCGTGGAGGGGTCGGGTGCGCGCTCCACGACCGTCGGTCGCGCGTCGCCGACCGACGGTAGCGGCTCCCCGCTCGCGCCGAGCGCCGAGTCGTGGCCGCAGGCTTCGCAGAATCGGCCGCTGCTGGGCTGGCGGCACGACGGGCACAGCGCCACGCCGGTGGCCGGGCCCTCGATCGGCGAACCGCACACATCGCAATAGTCGGTGGCCAGTGAACGATGCCCGTCCGGGCAGGTAACCATCTGTCTCACCCCTCCTTGCGGACCCGTTTGGTCTTCGTGGAGCGGGCGTCGAGGGCCATCTCGTCGGCGGCGTTCACGGACGCGCGCAGACGCACCGTGCCATTGTGCTCGTCCACCTCCACCACGCCGCGCAACAATTTCGCCGTGCTCTCGTTACCCGATTCCGCCGCCAGTTCCACCGCGCGGCGCAATTTCGCCGTCGCGGTTTCGGCATCGCCGGAATTGCGGGCCGCCAAACCCTCCCGCACGGCCTGCGCCAGTTCGGCCTGACCGGTGTAATGCGCTACCCGCCTGCTGATCCGGGCCGACAGATCGGTTTCGGTGGTCCACACCGCGCGCACCAACCCCTGACCGACGACTTCCTCGCCCGCGACCACGCTGACCCTGGCGGCGAGTTTCTCCCGACCGGGTGCGGCGGGTTCCACCCGCACCTGCACGTGGTAGTCGCGTTCCTCCGCTCCCCACGCGCCCAGCGGGTACTCCCCCACCTGCCCGCCCACCTCGGTGCGCCGGCCCGTGAGATCCTCGATGGTCGGCGCGACCTGTTTCACGAAACGGACCGCCGCACCCGCGGGCGTCCACACGCGCAGAGTGAGTTCCGGGATCGCCTTCGCCATCGATGACCGCGCCATCGCGGCGAAATCCTCGGCGAGTCGAGCCGGATCGGCGACGATATCGACCGTTCCGTGCAGCGCGGAGGCGATGGCGCGCAATTCCTCTACCCGCCAGTCGGTTCCGACACCGCGGCAGTCACAGGTGAACGCGCCCTCGGACTGCTCGATCTCCGCGGCCAGGGTCGCCGGATCCTCGTGCTCGTTCTTGCCGTCGGTGAGCAGGATGGCGTGCACCATCGCACCCTCGTGCTTCTTCGCCAGTTGCCTGGCAAGGCCGAGCCACGTGCCCATCGCGGTGCCGCCGGTGGGACGCAACTTCTGCAGGTGCTGGCGCGCCGCCGCGCGGGTCTCGCGGTCAGCGGGCACCGAGGGTACATGGGTGGGATAGATCAACTTCGCCATCGATGTGCCCTGCACGATCGCGAAACGGGTGCCGTCGGGCAGCACGTCCAACGCGGCGAGGGTGGCGGTGCGGGCGCCGTCGAATTTCCCGCCGGTCCCCATCGACCCCGAACAGTCGATGATCAGGATTTCCACCCGTTCGGGGGGCTGTCCGGTCGCGACGAATTCGGCGCCGGTCTCGATGGTGACAACGGCGTCGACGGTGCCCGCGCCGTCGGCCAAGTATTCGTTCTGGTCCACGGCCACCGAAATGCCGTTTTCCGCAACAGAACTCACAGTACTTCTCCTGGCTGGTCGATCATGAGATGGGGGCCAACGCGACCGTGATGTTGTCGTTGCCGCCACAGCGCAGCGCGAATTCCACCAGTTCGCGGGCCACGGCCATCCGGTCGGGGCCGGCGGTCAGTTCCGCCAGATCCGTCGCGTCCGGACGGTAGTTCCACAATCCGTCGCTGCACAGCAGCAGCACGCCCGCGCCGCCGGTGCGGAAAGTCCGCACACAGCTGTCCGACCACGGCTTCGCGCCGGAATCGGCGCCGAGCCACCGCAGCAGGGTGTGCGCACGCGGATCCCTCATCGCCGACTCCTCGTCCATCGCGCCCGCGTCCACCAAAGCCTGCGCGTAGGAATCGTCGACGGTGAGCCGCTGGGAGGACAGCGCGCGCGAGGAGATATCCGACGAGACGCCCTCGTTCAGCCAATACGCCCGGCTGTCACCCACATTCGCGACGGTGATCTCGACGACGCCGGTGCCGTAACCACGTACGATCGCCGACACGTAGGTGCTCGACGGCGCATGTCCCTCGATCACCGCGACCTCGCGGACCGCCTGCGCCGCGCCGGCCAGCCCCGCGAAAGCGGCCTCCGCCGGGCTGCGACCCGAACTCAAGGCGGCGAGCATGGCATCGACCCCGGCGCGGGACGCCGCACCCGAGGCCGCCTGCGGGTCCTCGGAGGTGGACACCCCGTCGCAGACCGCGATCACCGTGATCGCGGGCGCGCCCGCGGCATCGTCGAGTACGGCGGCGGCCACCGAATCCTCGTTGCGCGCGTGCGAGATACCCCGGTCGGTGACGACGCACACCGCACCCAGATCGGCCTCGAAACGGTCGGGTTGCGGCCGCAATTGTCCGCAGCCCCGGCAGTATCCGTCGGTATCGTAGTGCTGTCCGCAGGCGTCGCAATCGGCCTCGGGCAGCGGCTCGGTCCGCGGCAGGGCGACGCGGCGCGTGCCCAGTTCACGACCGCAGGACTCGCAGTACCGATCGGCGGCGGCGACCGCGGATTCGCAGCCGGGGCAGCGGGATACGGAGGTGATCGGCGGGCGCGCCGCGGTGGATACGCTCGGATCGATACTCGCGGTCGGGTTCACGGGGGCACTTTCGGCAGTGGTCGCGGGGGACGGTTCGGTCGGGGGAATCCGGGTGATCGGGGGTTCCTCCCCGGATTTCACCCGTGCGTCGGGGACGCCGCGTGCCCGGTCGACTCGCGGCGGACGCGGTGTAGTGGACGGGAGCGTGGGCGCGTCGGGGTCTCGGTCGGACCGCTCGTCGGCGTCGCGGTCGGTGTTCACAACGTCGTCCTCGGTCGAATGGAGTTGGCGCGATCGACCAACTCGATGCTGGCCCACATGTCGTCGGCCTCTCTGGCCAGCTCGCGGTAGCACCGTTCCAGACCGGTGCGCACACCTTCGCGATCCAGGCCGACGCCGAGCAGCGGGGCCCGACTACTCGGCGTCCCGCCTGCCTCGAGCCACGAGAGCGCGGCCTCGAGCACGCGCATGCGAATTCGGGCGCCGCGCCGTTTGGAATCGATCGCGAGTTGTTGCACGCGGTCGCTCGCCGCACGCAACACCGGTTCGCTCAACTCGGCCGCGCCGCGTCCGGCGAGAATCGTGTCCACCGCCGCGATACGGGCCTCGGTATACAGCGCCGACACGGGCTCCACCTGATCCAGCGCGGTCACCGCGTCCTCGCGCCTGCCCGCGGCGCCGTGCAGGCGGGCCAGGCCGAAAGCCGCGCTGACGAAACCGCGGTCGGTACGCCACACCGTGTCGTAGAAGCCGGTGGCACGGTGGACGTCGGCCGCACCGTGATCGTCGCCGCCGGTGTCAGCGGCGGCGAGTTCGGCAACCACGGCCAGAGCCAGCTTCGGCGCGGGCTCACCGGGCAATGCGCCGTACACGGCGTCGAATTCGGCGAAGGAGCCGGGAAAGTCGCCTCCCAGCAGCAGGGCCTGGGCGCGATACCAGGACAGGCGCCAATCACCCGGCAGGGTGGCGGCGAGTGCGTCGATTCGGCGCAGCGCGTCGCCGTGATCACCGATCTCGAGTGCGGCGCGCACCAGCCGCAGCGGGATCTCCACCGATTCCGCGCGCCCGGTGACCACCGAACGCAAGCCGGCCGCGAATGCCGGTTCCAGTTGCGCCGGGGAGGTTCCCGCGGTGGTCGCGAGCAGCGCGGCACCGGTATCGGCCGGGTCGACCAGCGGAACCGGGAGCGCGGCGATCACATCCGCCGGCGCGACGCCCCCGCCGACCCCGAAGACGGCGCGCGGTGGTCCGAAGAAGGCCGACATACCGGGACGCGGTCGCCCGTCCTCGGCGGCAAGCACCTCGCGCAGCACACCGGTGAGCTGGTCGGCCAATTCCTCCATCGAGGCGAATCGGGCGTCGGGATCGGGATCGGTCGCGCGCAGCAGCAACCGGTACAGCGAGTCGTGGGTCGCCAGCAGCGGTTCGGCGTCGGGACCCGGTAGCGCGCCGAAATGCCCGCCCTGCTGCGGCACATGCATCGTGAGGACGGCCAGAGTGCGCCCGACCGTGTACACCTCGGTGGCGACGGTCGGGCCGGTATGGGCGATCTCGGGCGCCTGGTAACCGATGGTGCCGTAGATGGCGCTGTGCCGATCGTCCATCGAGATCACCGCGCCGAGATCGATCAGTTTCAGCTGCTCGTCGGTCTGCATGACATTGTCGGGCTTGAAATCGCAGTAGGCCAGCCCGAGCGAATGCAGATAGCCCAACGCGGGCAGCATCTCCAGGACGTAGGCGATGGCCTGCGCGGGCGGCAGGTAACCGCCGCCGGTGTCGCGGCGGTCGCGCAGGATCTGTTTGAGCGAGGTACCGCCGACATACTCCATCACGATGTAGCCGACCGCGACGCCGTCGGACCCGACGTGCTCGACGAAATTGAGGATCTTGACGATGCTCGGGTGCTCGACCTCGGCAAGAAAGCGCCGCTCGGCCAAGGCGGCGGCCATGGCGTCGACATCGCCCGCGTTCAGCAGGCCCTTCAATACCACCCAGCGGTTGTTGACATTGCGGTCGGTGGCCAAATAGATCCACCCGAGCCCGCCGTGCGCGAGACAGCCGGCCACCTCGTACTGCCCGCCGACCAGATCGCCGCGAGACAGTTTCGGCGTGAAGGAGAATCGGGTGCCGCAGTGCGGGCAGAACCCCTCGGCGCGCCCCGGTTGCCCGTCGCGACTGCGGCCGACCGGACGTTCGCACTGACCGCAGAACCGCTTCGACTCGGCGACCAGCGGATCGGACATGATCGCCGACATCGGATCGACGCGTGGCACCCGGGGGACGTCTACCATGCCTGCGCCGAGATGACCCCGAGAACTGGATTTCGACGACGACGAGCGACCGGTGCGTACCGACGACCGCGTCCCCGCCGTGGCCGTCCCCGCTGTGGCCGTCGTCGCCGTTGGTGTCGCGGTCGATACCGCGGCGACCGTAGCGGGCTGCGGATCGGGGGCGGTGCCGCAGGTATCGCAGTACCCGTCGGAAATCGTTCCGGCGCAGCCCGGTTCGGGGCAACCGTGGCCATCGCCGACGCTCGCGCCGGCGGTAGCCGCGATGGCAGCCGGTGCGGTGCCGCAGACCACGCAATATCCGTCCTCGACGGTTCCTCCGCACCCCGGCTCAGCACAGATCATGGCTTCCTCCCCGACTTCTCCCCGATGAGCTGTTGGTAGTCGGCGATCGCACGGGTCACCGCCGCCAGGTCACACGGGCGCCGCGACAGCAGCCCGCCCGCGATCCGATCGGCCGCGACCAGATCGGCGTCGCCGTCGATACCGAGCCGCGCCGCCTTGGCCCGGTAGGCGGCGTGCCGTCCACGTAATTCGTCACGCCGATCCAGCAGACCCTGATACAGCTCGGCGGTGGCCGCGGCCCGCGCGGCTGCCTCGGCGATACGCCCACGCAACGCCACCAGGTCCGCGACGGCGCCCGTTCGTCTCCCCAGCGCCTCGAGCTCCGCGCCGAGTGGCGCGATCGTCTGCGCGTCCGGCGGCAGCGGCCCGGTGCTGATCTTCGCCTCGACCTCGGTCCTGGCCTGCGCGGCGCGTACCGTCGTGTCGCGCAACGCCTCCCAGCGAGCTCGGGTGTGCGCGATGGCCTCGGGCCAGTTCGCCGCCAACGCGGCGCGTTCGGACAACCGCGCCGATTCGTGCCGCAGGGCCGCGTCCAGTTCGCTGAGGCGCGCATCGATCTCGTCGCCGGTGAGCGCGAGCGGGTCGGTGGCCGAACGCCGCAGCAGCTCGGCGATTCCGGATTCGACGGCATCCATTTCCCCCGCGATCACACCGGCCCGGTCCAGCCGGTCCTGCAGCGGTGCGAGCCCCGACATGACGCGGGTGTTCACCGCGTCCACCGCGTCCAGGAATTCGGCGATACGCGGAAAGGTCGTGCGCATACGGTCCAACGTATCGGCCAGACCGACGAACAGTACAGACTCACTCGGCCCGGTCAGCGAACGTTGGGCCATCGGAATCGGGGTGCGCGACGCCTCGTAGGGGCGTCCGCGCAGTAATCGCGTCAGTTCGGCGCGATCGCTGTCGTCGAGCCGGGAGCGGGTGCCGCGCAGAGTTCGCGCGGAATCCAGGATCCCCCGCATCCGCCCGTAGTCCTGCCACATCAATTCCAGCGCGTCGCGCACCGCGAGCCACTGCCGTTCGGTCAGGCCGGTCGGCGGGAACCGGCGGATCAGGGTCAGTCCCTGGTGTTTGTCCAGTTCCAGCAGCGTCGCGGTGATCTTGGCGAACTCATTCGTGCGGAAGGTCAACTCGGCGTCGATTTCGGCGAGGGTGAGGATCGGCCCGGCCACCATGTTCATCGGTCCCGATCCGGTGCGGTCGGCACGGGCCACCTCAATCCGAGTACCGGGGAACGGGCGGGCTCTGGGCGGTGCCGAGCACGCCGAGCCGCTCGTTGTAGATCCGCTGCCAGGTGCCGTCGAGGCGGATTCGTTCCAGCACTCCGTTGACGAAGCGGACCAGATCCGGGGTGCCCTTGGCCACGCCGACCGCGTAGGCACCCTCACCGATCGAATCGCCGACCACTTCCAGATTTCGGTCCTGGGCGGTCAGCCCGAACAGGATCGGATCGTCGCCGCTGATGGCGTCGACATGCCCCTGTTGCAGCGCGGCCAGGCAGTCGGTCCAGTTGGTCACCCCGAGCACCGTCACCCGGGCGGGCAGCGAGAACAGCGGGGCCGCTGAGGTGGTGCCCTTCGCGACGCAGACACGTTTGCCGCCGAGATCGTCCTTGGAGCGGATACCGGACCCCCTCGGCGCCAGGATGCGCTGGCTCGCACGGTAGTAGACAGCGGAGAAGTCGACGTCCTGGCGGCGCTCGCAGGTCGCGGAGAAGGTGCGCACGATGAGGTCGACCTTCTTCTCCCGTAGTGAGGTAAGGCGTTCGGCCGCGGTGACCGAACGCAATTCGACCTTGTCCGGATCCCCGAACAGGGCGCGGGCGATCTCGCGGGCGATATCGATGTCGAAACCCTCGAGCTGGCCGGTGGCGGGGTTGCGGAAACCGAACAGATAGGTGTTCTGGTCGACGCCGATCCGGACCCGGCCGTTCGCGATGATCGCCGCCATCGCCGAACCCGCGGGCATCGCACCCGGACTCGGCAGCGCGCCGGGGCGCAGGGTGGCCTCGGAGTCGCAGTCGGTCGCCGATTGCGGCGGCGTGGTGATCTCGGCGAATTCGTGCGGCGCCGGATTCACCGCGGTAGCGGGCAGCGGGTCGGGAGCCGGTATGCCCGCACCGCATCCGGCGATCAGCAGACATACCGCGGCGAGTGCGGCGCGTATCGGCCCGTGGTTCACAGGAACTCCTTCAGCCGAGGCCACAGGCCGACCACGATGGCGGCGGCCGCGCCGAGCATGAGCAGCAGTGTCACCGCCGGACTCCAACTCAGCGCGTCGCCCGCGTCGTTGACACCGCCGCGCAATTCGTTTCGGGTGCGGGTGAGATCGGCGCCGAGTGTCTTGTCCACGAGGGCGAATCGGGACGCCGAACTCTCCGGTCCCGCGCCGATGGCCTGCGCCAGCGCGGCGTTGTAATTCGCCGCGCGGTATGCCTCGACCTGAACCCGGTGGCCCTCGGTCCATTCGGTGAGGCTGGTGTCGGCGGGCGAACCGGTGCCGAGCACGGTCACGACCCGCTCACGCAATTGCGCGACATGGGCGCTGTAACTCTCCTCGCCCGCCGCGATATCGCCGCGGGTGATGAGTTGCAGCGTCTCGTCGGTTCGCGCCTGCTGCGCCAGAATTCGCGCCTCGGCGAGTGTCTGGAATTCCTTGCTCGCGCCGGAATCGTCGTTATCCATGGCCGCGGCCGCGAACGCGGTGGAGGCCACGATCCACACCAGCGCCAACGCGGTCGCGCCCGCCGCGGCGACCAGTCCGAGGTTGATCCGTCGATTGGTGCGCCGCAACAACAGGTAGGAGCCGCCGCCGCAGGCGAGTAACACCAGAAGCAGCAATCCGATGGTGGTCACTGGCATGGCGGCGATCCGGCGCTGATCGTCGCGCACCGCGGCGGATCTGGTCGTGCTCAGGTCCTGCGCGTTCTTCAACAGCGAGTCCTGCATGAGTGCCGACGCCTCGCGCAGATAGGCCGAGCCCACCGGGAATCCCTGACGATTATTGGCCCGTGCCGTTTCCACCAGACCGGTGAACGAGGGCAGTTCGGCGGAGATGCGCGCGACAATGGACCTGGTCCTGGCATCGGAAGCGCCCGCGGTCGCCTCGGCCAGCGCGGCGGCGGCGTCGGCGAGGGCCTGCTGGTAGCGGGCGCGCACGGCGGGGGTTTCGATACCACCGGAGAGGAAGGCTTCCGCGGCTGCCGCGTCGGCGGCCGAGAGCGCCACATAGAGTCGTTGCGCGGCGAACGCGAGCGGCTCGGTGTGCTCGAGTACCTGCTCGTGCCGGGATACCTTGCCGCCCAGTTGATTCGCGCCGGTGAATCCGGCGAGCAGACACAGCACTACCGACACGACGACGACCGCGACTATCACACCAGGCGTCGTCCCCGCGAAGCGCCGCGACCATGCCGCACCGTTGTGCATGGTCGTCGGCAGCCGTGGTCCCACACCGTCCCCCTTCGATCACCCGGCGGAGTATCCGACCGCGATAGTACGGGAGATCTGGCACTCTTTTGCAGCGCATACCCCTCGTATTCGGTGTCCTACCACCCGACTGACACCACTTCATCTCTCGTTGCAGCACCCGAACTGCTCGCCGCAGGGTCAAGCGGGCGTCGATGAACGTTTCGCTGATCTCGCCGTTGACACCGGATGCGACCGCTTCGACCGTGAGCAGCCCGAGTGTCAGGCCGACCGCGTACTCGGCACTCCCGGTGATCGAATTGCGCCTTCCCGCCCCATCGCGTGAACAGCGATGGACCTACGGATTTCGGCGCATCGATCAGAGCGGTCGATTGATGGACAAGTCAGTAGTTGCCGCGCTCGGTTGGCTCCCGGGTATGCGTCTCCATGGGGCCGTCATCGAGGGCGGTGTGCGGCTCGATGTCTGCGAGTCGGGAAAGAATCGGATAACAAACGACCTGTCAACGGCACGCCAATCCTGAAGATTAGCCCCCTTTCGAGTGCCCGCGTTCTGGGTTCTTCAGCGCCCCGCCCACCTACAATATGGGCAGGTAGGTGGCATGTGTGAGGAGGGCTCGGGCCATGTCGTTCCTTGGGTGAAAGGGGCATGCTATGGGTACGTGGGAAGTCCAACCTGTTCGCAAAAACACCGTGGAAGTCGCAGATTCTGACTACCCCGAGATCAGGTACATCGTCGAAGGCTTCCGATCGAGACTGACCGTGTCGGCTTTCGAGGGCGGCGAACTCATCGAGACGAGCAGCATCTCTCGTGCGATACACGAGGTTGTCTTGGAGTCCATCGACCGCAGTGGCAACCGGGTGTTCATCGCGTTCATCCCATCAGGGGAAAGCCCGATAAGCCGGGTTGTGCAGAACGACGAGGAATACCTTGTCGAGATTTCAGGCGATGGGCATGTGGAGCACCTGAGCGGCGAGTTGAAGAAGCGAGTAATACCGGACTGTCACCACATTGATCGGCTTGGCGAAGAGCTCAAAAGGAACACCCACCTGCGGAATGCGCTGAAGGAGAATACCGAGTTCGGGTTGCGGATCTTGGTGGCAGAGAGGATCTCAAACGCGGCCAATGCTGCGTGCGCAGCAGCATGCTTGCTCTGCACACTCGGAAGCTACGCAGGTTGCGTCGCGTGCAGCTTGTGCATCGAGCTGCCAATACATGTCGAGTAGCCGTTCTTCTGCCGCAGATCGGCCAGTGGTCTGCCACGTATTTATGGCACGGTGAACAATTGGGCATCAGCAGCCCACGCGCCCGAGGGCGGGGCTGCTGCACGATGTGGTGACAGGAGTTAGGCAGCCTGCACGGCTGCTGGGGTCATGATGGTTTCGTATTCGATCGGGGTCAAGCGGCCGAGTCGGGATTGACGTCGTCGGCGGTGGTATGTGCGTTCGATCCAGGTCACGATCGCGATCCGGAGTTGTTCGCGGGTCGCCCATTGGCGACGGTCGAGGACATTGCGTTGCAGGAGGCTGAAGAAGCTCTCCATCGCGGCGTTGTCACCGGCCGCACCGACCCGCCCATCGACCCGATCATGTGGAAACCTGTTGAGCGCGTATACGAACCGCCTGGAGCGAAATTGAGAGCCGCGGTCGGTGTGCAGGACACAGCCGGCCACCTCACCACGACGAGCAACTGCGTTGCTCAACGGGTTCACCGCCAGCTGTGACTTCATGCGTGAGTCGATCGAATAGCCCACGATCCGCCCGGAGAACACGTCCTTGACCGCGCAGATATAGAGCTTGCCTTCACCGGTCCGATGCTCGGAAATATCGCTGAGCCACAACATGTTCGGCCGGTCCGCGGTGAATTTGCGGTGGACGAGATCGTCATGGACAGGCGGGCCCGGTCTGCTGCTCTTCCCACGGCGTGGTGGCCGAACACGCTCCACCACCTGTTCGTCGAACAGATCCGCCACGCGGTCCGCCCTGACATCGGCTCACCCGCCGCTTCGGCTTCATCGGCCAGGAACCGGTATCCGAACTCCGGGTCGTCGCGGTGGGCATCGAACAGGGCGTCGGCTCGGTAGGCCTCGACGATCGCGGTCGGAATGACCGGTCGGGCCAGCCACCGGTAATAGGGTTGGCGGGCGAGCTTCAATACCCTGCACGTCACCACGACGGGAATCCCATCGGCGGCGAGCTCTTTCACGAGCGGGTAGACCATTTTCCCGGCAACTGAGCCTGCGATAAATACGCCGCCGCCCGGCGCAGGACCTCGTTGTCCTGCTCGAGCAGGCGGTTGCGGCGCCGCAATTCCCGCAACTCGGCCGACTCGCCACTACTGGTTCCGAGTTTGTCACCCGCATCGATGTCGGCTCGACGCATCCATTTCGACAACGTCATCGGATGGATCCCGAAATGATGGCTGGGCGGACCGCGTGGCGGATCTGCTCGGCGAATCGGTGGTAAAGCGTGTTCGGCAAACGTCGCCGCGGCAAGGCCGGAAAACCGGGCCCGCCGGTGCATAGGCCAGCGCTGCAGCATGGGTCAACGCTGCTGCCGGGGTCACCAGCGGCGCTGTATCGCTCGCCGATCAGGCTGCCGAGATGGCGCGTGAGCAGCAATTCTTCGCCCACGAGGTCCTGTGCCGACAAACAGCGGTCCAGTTCGGCGACCACAAGCAAGCGCAACGCCTCACCGAACTCGCAAAAATCATCGAAGGACCACGCGTCATGGCCGCCGTGCTGCATGCCGAGTCGCTGGAGCGCGGCGCCCCCCGAGGGTCTGTGCGAGGCCGCGGGGCGCTATAAGCGGTTCGGTGACCGGGTCGCCGCGGCCGACACTTTCGCCCAAGCGGCGAACCTGTTGCGGGCCCGTGGTCTTCGCGGTGCCGCGCTGACCGCAGCGGCGTCGGCTGAGCGGCTCGCAGCAGCGACCGGCGCGGCGACACCCGCACTCCGTGCCCTGCAATGTCGCTGCTCGTTGACCGCGCGGGGCAACGCGAGGTGATCGCCCTGGTCGCCGCTGGGATGTCCAATCGTCAGATCGCCGAACAACTCGTCACCTCGGTCCGGACCGTGGAAGGCCACCTGTTCCGGGCATCTCAACGCACTGGCATCAGCAGCCGCGAAGGGCTTGCCGCACTGGTGGATCACAGCCAATGACACCGCGAAAACCCAACACGCCCGATACGGACCCGCGTGGGCGGTGGACCTATGTCGTCGGCCGCGAACACGTCATCGACCCCGCATTCCTGCAGGAAGGAGTTCTGCTGCGTGTGGCTGATCGTCCGTGTCATTGCTGGCGTTGAACAACGGTTCCGACGGTGACGATGGACCGGAGTTCGGCATCCAACACAATCGTCGTCTTTTCCGGCCGACTGTGCAGTTCGACCGATTTGATCGTCGTGACCGTCGCCTGGTTACCGTTGCGGATCGACACCTGGTCGCCGACGTTGACCGGCTCGCCGGTGAGCACACCGGTGACAAACATCCAACCGGCGCGGCTCGGGAGAACATCGACCCGCTCGACAACCATCCGTGAAACCTCGTTGGTCAACGGCGATCTCCTACACCAGGTCTCGACAATGACATCTTCGGCCACGTACGTTTGCTCCTCCGGACAATGTGTCATCGAATCGATGTTGCCTTCACGTATCGATGAACGTGCGCACTCTCGTGCGCGAGCGTACGGACCAGTATTTCCGGGCCTCGTAGGCCGCTGGTCCCGCAACTGGGCAGGTCTGCATCGGCGCACGCTGCACAACGGCCACACTGCAACGCCGACAGTCCAGATGTTCGCAGTGACCGAGCCCAACTTGTTGACCGAGAACGGCGCGATCCGCAGGTGAGTCTGCTGAAGAGGTTGACTACCGTGCAAAAGAATGGGCCCGCGCGAACGGCGTCGTACTGGACGACGAGTCCTGGACGCTGTGACACCGGTGCCGCAGACCTTCCGCGACTGTGTGCGAATCGCCGTGGTGCCCAAGTGCGTCGGTGTCGACGGTCGGCACACCCGGCAACCGGAGATCGGTTCTCACTGCTCGGATCGTCGCTCCGGGGCTTCGCGCCGGGTTGGGTGACACCGGGCAGACTCCACAGTGCTGCGCGCCAGTCGGTGACCGGGGGAACAGGCTGTCCCAATCGACTGGTCATGGCGAGGTAGAAGAATTCGTCGTTCCCAGGACGAAGTCCGACAACGAATATCGCTGACCTGTGCTAACGCGGAGTCTCGGTTAACTCGTCTTGCCGGCCGTCACCACGTTGGCGACTGGGCAGTCGCCCTCGCTACGGCCGCACGCGGCGAAGTCGCAGAGGCGACACAGCCAAGGTTGTGGACGGCGGTTGATGCGGGTGGAGCGTTCCTCGGCTCTGGCGAGGGTCACTGTGGTCAACATCGTGTCCAGCGCTGCTGCAAGATTGTCGATCTCGTTCGGAGACAACGCGGACAGTGCGGTCGCCAGTGACTCCTCGCGCGTTCGAAGTATCCGTTCGGCCGTGCGCCGGCCATGTTGGGTCAGGACAACGGAGACAGCCCGTCCGTCCTGTGCTCCGACGCGTTCGACGAGGCCCTCGGTGGCGAGGCGGTCGACGAGGCGGACGGTGCCCGAGTGGGTCAGGCCGAGTACGGAGCTCAGCTGTGTGACCGATCCGCCGTCGAGGAACTCGTGCATCGCGGCGAGGGTGGCCGGGGCCGACGGGCCGAGCGCCGCAATCGCTTCGACGGCGGTGTTCATCCGGTCGGCGACTACGAGGCTCAAAGCGCCCAGGACGTTGGCCGCGTGCTGGCGGCTTGACTTGGTTTGCGGCATAGCCCTAGTTTATATGTATGAGTCAGTCATATTCTACTGCGAAGCGCGGGGAGTCGACGGCGGAACCCGTGGAAGCACGGATGAAGAGCGTGGCGAATCTCGACTTGATCACAGGGATCCAGCATCTTCAAAAGGCGATTCACGCCGGTGGTGTCGACCCGCTCGTGCTCGAACTGGTCCATCTGCGGGCCAGCCAGATCAACGGCTGCAGCCCGTGTGTGTTCGCCGGCGTCCAGGAGGCGAAGAAGCATGGAGAGACCGAGGAGCGGCTGCACAGCGTGGTCACCTGGCGGGAGACCCCGTTCTTCACCGAGGAGGAGCGGGCAGCGCTCGCGCTGGCCGAGGCCGCCACCCGGATCCAGGACGGCTCGCCGGGCGTGACCGACGAGATCTGGGACGCTGCTGCCACCCACTTCGACGAGAAGCAGATCTTCGCGATCATCCTGAATATCGCACTCACCAACTTCTTCAACCGGATCAACCACACGATCCGGGAACAGGCCGGCAAGACCTGGTGAAGGCGGGCGGGCGTCATCCGTCCGGAGGCCGCGGTGGTCGACGTGGCGAAGGACGTGATCGGTCAGCTCCACCGCTGACCGATCCACCGCCACTTCCGACGGACCCCGTTCTATGCGGCGAGATCCCAAGCAACCCCAATCGATGATCATCAGGGCAGATGACGATGAGCGACGAACAACTGGAACTAACCGTTACCGATACCCGAGCCTGGCGGGAGTGGCTCAGCAGGCACCACGACAGCTCGGCAGGAGTGTGGCTGGTTCTCGCCAAGCAGAACACGACCCGGCCCACCAGCCTGACCTATGACCAGGCGCTCGACGAAGCCCTGTGCCACGGCTGGATCGATGGTCGGCTACGACGGCGGGATGAGATCACCTTCTGTCGGCGCTTCACCCCTCGCGGAAGGCAAAGTCCCTGGTCAGCGCGGAACGTTTCGATCGTCACCCGTCTGATCAGCGAGGGCCGGATGCATCCGGCCGGAATGACCGAGGTCGAACGCGCCAAGGCCGACGGCCGCTGGGACACGGCCTACGCGGGACAAGCCGGCATCGAGGTACCGGCCGACCTGGCCGCCGCATTGGCCGCGAAACCCGAGGCACAAGCGATGTTCGACATCCTCACCTCCCAAAACCGCTACGCCGTTCTCTATCGGATCGCGAACGCCAAACGCGCCGAGACCCGAGCCCGCCGTATCACCCAGTTCGTTGAAATGCTCGCCCGCGGCGAGACGATCCACCCACAAAAGCGCGCCCTCGGCAGTTGAATGCCGCCGCAGCCACCCGGAAGGGGTATCGCGGCAGGACGACTCACGATTTGCGGCAGATGGTATGCCACTATCTGCCGCAAATCCTTAGCGACGGATTCCGCCCGAATGCGCCGAGCGACACCGAATCGCCAGGTCAGCGCCGGGGAAGCTCCCCCGGCCGTGAGACCGAACCGAATGTTCCTTCCGGCCGGGTCGCAGCCGATCAGCGAATCCGGTTCCGCCAGCCCTTGATCGCTGATCGTGACGCCTGTCGCGGCGGCGGGAGCTATGGCGCGGGCGGGGCGGCGGGCCTATCGATGTACCGGTACATCGCCCAGTTCATTGCCCGCATCGCCAGGTCGTAGGACGGCGGGACATAGCGTTGCGCCCAGTACCCGACCCGGATGTCGGGCGAGGTGAAAACCATGTACCTGTTGCGTTCCACCCCGCGCACAATGGTTTTCGCCGCCGCGTCGGGGGTGACAGCGTGACGTGCGAAGATCGCCATCGCACGGCGCAGTGCCTCCGATTCCCGGTCGACGCCCGCGATATCGACGCTGTCGACCATGGGTGTCGCCATCGCGCCGGGACAGACCAGGCTGACACCGATCCCATATCGGCGCAGATCGAAGCGCAGCACCTCCGAGACGCCGCGTAACCCGAATTTCGCCGCGCTGTACGGCGCGTGCCAGGGTAGGCCGAAAAGCCCTGCGGCCGAGGACACATTCACAAGGTGCCCGCCGCGTCCGGCCGCGATCATGCGCGGCACGAACTCCTCGATGACGTGGATCGGGCCCATCAGGTCGATATCGATGGTGCGCCGCCACTGCGTGTCGGTCAGCCGCTGGACGGTTCCCCAGGTGGCGATGCCCGCGACGTTCATGACGACATCGACGCTGTCGACCTCGCGGTGCACCTGCGCGGCCAGGGCGACGACCTCGGCGTGCTCGCTGATATCCGCGACCGCCGCGAGGTGCACCGTCGCCCCGGTGGCGCGCACCTCGTCGGCGGTGCGCCGCAGGCCCTCGTCGTCGATATCGGTGAGCACCAGCGACGCCCCCTTGGCCGCGACCGCCAGCGCCGTGCTGCGACCGAGGCCGCCGGCAGCGCCGGTGACGAGGCAGCGCTTACTGTCGAGATGTGTCATGTCATCGACCATAACGTTCTGCGAACATCATTGTCTATAGAAGACTCGGGCGTGTCCGAGACAGCGACGAGAGGGGTATTCACGCCCCGCGGATCACCGCGCCGCGACCGGTCCGATGGGTCGGCGAGCGGACGCCATGGCCTGCGGGGTGCGCAATGCCGCGCTCATCGCCGGGATCCGGTATCCGATATCGGATGTGCGCAGCCGGAATTCCTGTGGCGGGCAGCCCTTCCAGCGCCGGAAGGCGCGAATGAAGGAGGCGGCCTCCGCGTAACCCAACCGGGCGGCCAGCTGTTCGGTGGTCATATCGGTGTGGGTGAGCAGTTCCTCGGACAATGTCTGGCGCACCTCGTCGAGCAGCGCGCGAAACGAGGTGCCCTCGTGGTTGAGCCGCCGCGACAGCGTGCGCGGACTCATGAACATCTCGGAGGCGACCGCGATCTGATCCGGGATCGCACCGGGATTGCGGATCAGCAGATCACGGACGGATCCGGCTACCCCGGTCCGGACGTGACGGCGTGCCAGCATATCCCGGCACATTTGTTCGCACGCCGCGCGCGCCCATTCGGTCGGGCGCGGCAACGGTAGATCCACGTACATGCGGTCGAAGGCAGCGGTGGTGCGCTGCGCGCCGAAGGACGGCCGCACGCCGAAGATCTCGCGGTATATCGCGGTGTTCTCCGGTGCCGCGTGCCGGAACTCGATCCGGGCGAGCGGTATATCGGCGGAGAACAGTTCCCGGCCGATCGTCCTGATACCGGCCAGCGCACGCTCGGTGAGGAAGGTGCGCAATTCCAGTGGGATCTGCGAATCGTCCAGGTGCAGGCGGGCCTCGCCGGAGGTTTCCTCGAAGGTGAGCCGCCCGAAGACGAAAGCGGTATCGAGGTAGCGCCGCGCGACCTCGATCACCTCGCGCACCGTCCGGCTGCTGAGCATCGCCAGACCCCACGGCCCGGCGAGCGACAAATGCGAGCGACTACCGGCCAGCGCACCCAAACCGGGCTCGCGACCGCACCGCCGCACCAGGTTCCGCACGATTCGCAGTTCCTGGCGGGCGGTGATCTCGGCGAGGGAACCGGACAGCGCTTCCGGCGGCAGTGCCGTTCCTTCCAGGCATGCCGCCACGGGGATTCCGCGTTCTTCGGCGAGCCCGAGGAGAATATGGGCGCTGGAGGTACGGCGGCGAAGATCCCAGTCGAACATGAACCCGCAATTCCGATCGAACGTGTACCAGACGGATTGGCGCAACTTATCAACGACCGGACCACCGCAAGTGTGAAACGACAAACTTTCGACCGCTTCGATACGGTTCCCGCTCAGGAGTCGGAGACGATGATTCCCATGGCGCGCGCGAACGCGGGCGCGAGATCCACCAATTGCATGGTGGTGATGGTCGCGCCCCGCATGGACTCGATTCCGTCGGCGATATCGATGCCGACCGCGCCGCGCAGATCCACCCTCGTCAAACGGGCGTTGTTCAGCAGCAGACCCTGCAGCCGCGAGCCATCGAAGGTGACATCGGTCAGCGTCGCACCGCCGAGATCGGTATCGCGCAGCACGCAGTCGACGAAGCTCACATTCCGCAACGTCGCCGAACGCAGGTTGACCGAATCGAGTTTGCAGCCCTCGAACCGCACCCGCCGCAGAACCGCGCCGCCTGCATCGACACCGGAAAGGGCCCCCGCGAGGAGTTCGACGTCCTGCCACGCGGTATCGGCGAGTTCGGTCCCCACCCAGCGCGCGTCACGCAGCCAGACATCGTCGAATCGGGTGTGGCGCATACTGCCGCGATTCATCGCGAAATCAGTGATGGCCGATTCGCTGAAACGCGCGTTGCGGATATCGGCGTCGATGATATCGACGCCGGTCAGATGGGTGCGTTCGTAGTCGCCCTCGGCTTCGGGAGCACCGTCGAACGGTTCCAGCCCGCGGGCCCACGGCAGGTCGGCGAGATCACGAGGCATGGTCGCCTCCCACGATGCGGTGGACTCTGCGGCACATCCGCCTCACGCTACGGACACCCACCGACAGCTACCGCACGCGCGGGCAGCGCGCGGCTCCGACAGTGCGATCGTTAGCCTCGGAAATGGATTGACGGGAATCGTGGTTCTCCCGTATGACCCATAGCACGGCCTCGTGCAGGGGACATAATTAGTCGGAGGGCGCAATGGCACCTGGGGTATCGAGGAGGTGGCATGCCTGAGGAACGCGAGGTCGCCGTCAGCGGTCAGGCCGCGGACCACCGTCAGATCGCCGTGTACGCGGCACCCGCCCTGCGGCCCGCGCTGACGGTCAGCCTTTTGCTGGTCAGCGCGCTACTGCTCTACGCGGCCAACCGGGCGGCACACGAGGGGGTCAATCGCGGCTGGTTCGTCGCGGTGTCGTTGGCCGGACTGTTCGTGGTGCGCGGACTGCACCTGTGCCGTCCGATCACCCTTCCGCACGTCGCGGCCGCGGTGCTCATGCTCGCCTGCGCCAATCTGGCCTATCGCGCCGAACATTCCCTCGCGGGATTCGTATTCCTTGCCGGGACCGGGTTCGTGCTCATGCTGCCGCACGCGAGCAGACCGCATCCCGCACACCGATACCGGATCGCCGAATTGGTCGGCCGCACCGAACGCGACCCGCTCGCGGCGTTCGCGCTGCACTCCGCCAAAAGCTATTTCTTCGACGCGGCGGATTCGGCCGCGCTCGCCTACCGCACCCGCTTCGGGATCGCGGTCGTCTCGGGCGACCCGATCGGCGACCGCGCGGCATTCGGATCGTTGCTCGGCGAATTCTCGGTTTTCGCGGCCGAGAACGGTTGGCGGATCGCGGTTCTCGGGTCGAGTCCCGAAATGGTGGAACTGTGGCGGCTCCGCGCCGGCGAGCACCGCGGATTGCGCGCTGTCCCGATCGGACGCGATGTGGTGATCGAGGTCGGCGATTTCGCCATGGTCGGCCGCGATTTCCGGAATCTGCGCCAGGCGGTGAACCGCACCGGGAATTTCGGCGTCACCACCGAGATCATGCTCGAATCGGCGCTCACCGAACCACTGCGCGCCGAATTGCTCGACATTGTCGACCAGTGGCGGGTGGGCCGCCAGAGTCGCGGATTCTCGATGATCCTCGACCACCTGCTCGACGGATGTCATCCGGGCATGCTGCTGGTGCTCGCCCGCGACGCACAGGGGCGGGTCGCCGGATTCCAACGCTACGGAATCGCCGCCCGCGGCACCGAGTTGAGCCTGGATGTGCCGTGGCGTCGCAAGGACGCGCCCAACGGCCTGGACGAACGCATGATCGTGGATCTGGTCGACTACGCGCGCGGCAGCGGCATCACCCGGATCTCGTTGGCGTTCGCGCCGTTTCCCGAACTGTTCGCCGACAAAGACCGCTCGCGCACCGGGCGGCTGATCTACGTACTCGCCCACCTCGGTGATCCACTGATCCGGCTGGAATCGCTGTACCGGTTCCTGCGCAAATTCCACTCGATGGCCGAGCGGCGCTACGTGTTGATCCGGTGGTGGGAAGCGCTCCCCGCGGTGGCGGCGCTGCTGACACTGGAATTCGTGCCGCACCGTAAGCAGTACTGACCCTACTCGTGCGGCATGGCGGGGCCGCGAACCCGGGCGGCCCGCGTCACCAGGTAGCGCCGCTGCGGCAGGTTCGTCGCCTGCTGGGCGGCACGAAGGTAGGCGGCGTGCGCGGCCTCGTGATCGCCGATCCGCTCGAGCAGATGCGCACGGACCGCCGACAGGCGGTGGTCGGCGGCGAGGCGATGGTCGTCCGCGAGTTTCTCCACCAACGCCAGTCCGGCGTGCGGACCCGTCGCCATCGACACCGCGACGGCATGGTTGAGCGCGATCACCGGATTGTCCACCAGCCGCAGCAGACGCCGGTAGAGCAGCATGATCTGCGCCCAGTCGGTGTCTGCGTAGGTCGGGGCCTCGTCGTGCACCGCGGCGATCGCCGCCTGCAATTGGTACGGGCCCGGCACGCCACGCGGCAGTGACGCGGTGATCAGTGCGACGCCCTCGGAGATCGCCTCGGACTGCCACAGCGCGCGGTCCTGATCCTCCATCGCGATCAACTCGCCGCCCCGGCCGGTGCGGGCGGGGCGGCGGGCGTCGGTGAGCAGCATCAACGCGAGCAATCCGGTGACCTCGTCGTCCTCGGGCAGCAGTCGATGCACGAGGCGGGTGAGCCGAATCGCCTCGGCGGACAATTCGACACGGTGCAGACGCGGACCGGAAGTCGCGCCATAGCCCTCGGTGAAGATCAGATACAGCACGTGCAGTACCGCCGCCCATCGGGCGTCCCGCTTCGAGGACGAGGGCGCGGCGAACGCGCCGCCGCTATCCCCGATGGCCTTCTTCGCCCTGCCGATGCGCTTGGTCATCGTCGCCTCGGGGACCAGGAAGGCCCGTGCGATTTCGGCGGTGGTGAGACCGCCGACGGCCCGCAGCGTGAGCGCGACCTGCGAGGACGGTGTCAGCGCCGGATGACAGCACAGGAACAGCAGGATCAGGGTGTCATCGGAATCGGCAGGCCCGCGATCGGCGGGCGGGGTCAGCCAGTCCTGCGGCAACGCCCAACGCGCGACCTGCTCTTCGCGTCGACGGCGCGCCTGTTCGGCGCGCAGCAGATCGGTGAGTTTGCGGGAGCCCACCGTGATCAGCCACGCCTGCGGATCGTCGGGGATTCCGGCGGTCGGCCACCGGGTGGCCGCCGCCAGCAGGGCCTCCTGAACCGCGTCCTCCGCGGTGTCGAAATGGCCGTAACGGCGCACCAACGCCGCAAGGACCCGCGGCGCCAGTACGCGCAGCAGGTCCGTGTTCGCGATGTCGGACACCGGTTGTGCTCAGTCGAATTCGGGCGCTTCGTCTGCCAGCGGGCGCACATCGACGTATACGGAGTCGGCGAGGTGCGCGGGCGACGGGCAGTCCTTCATTCCGGAGGCGATTTCGGTGGCGCGATCGAAGCTCTCGCATTCGACGATCCAATATCCCGCGAGCACCTCCTGGGTCTCGGCGTAGGGACCGTCGGTGACGAACGGCTGACCATCCTTGGCGCCGATCCTGCGGGTATGCACTGGTTCGAGCAGGCCGCGGGTCTCGACGAGTTCGCCGGATTCCTCGAGTCTGCCGTTGAAATCGTTCATGAACGCCACCATGGCTTCGAACTCCTCGCGCGTCCACGCGGGTTTGCCGGTCTCCTTGCCGACCATGCCGTCGTAGTCCTGCTGCGAGGCGTAGCTCAGAATCATGTATTTCATGTGGAACTCCTCGGGATCGTCGACACCGCGGTGGCGTCGCTCGTCAGGAACGTCGAAGCCGTCGACCATTCTCGGACATTCCGGCCGAAAGCATGGACCGCGAGCGGTCGCTGTCGGCGTGCCGAGAACGTCGGGAGCGATTCTCGTGCAATGTACGGTGAGGTATGGAAATGCGTTCGGGCCGTGAGGAGTCCGGCCGGCCCGGCGCGTCGAGAACCAGGTTCCGCCGACCGCTCGCGATAGTGGCCGGCATCGTGGCAACGCCCTGCTACTGGCATTCCTCACCTCCGGACCGGAGTTGGCGCGATGAGACTTACCGGTACCTCGCGGTTGCTCGCGGGTCTGCGGCTGGTTCGTATGCCGGTGATACTGGTCGTGTCGTACCTCGCCCTGTATCCGGTCGTGGCGGTGTTGTCGCAGCGACACGGGTTCGGTTCGCCCGACGGCCTGAGCGTTGGACTACCTGGTCGGCAGCGTCGCGCTCCTGACACTGCGCATGGCGCTACTGGTGGTCGTGAGGCGGACGAGGCGCCTCGAGTAGGACCTGAGCGCTCACCTCGGTGACCATTCCAAGGCGACGACCGCAGCCGTATCCGGCACGCCTTCGTGACCGACCACGTTCGGGATGAGAAGGGGCACCGGGATACCGAATCGATCCGACTGCCCGCACTCTTGCGTTACTATATCGAATAGCTATCTATGCAGGTCAGATCGTTTTCGGATCCAGCGCTGAAGGTTTACCGGTTCGTTGACTCGGAGTTCGAGGATGCGGATCGAGTCGTGACGCGATTCGCAACGTGCTCTGTGAAATCTCTCGACGGAACTCCCGAGGAGAACCATGACGCGCACCGTCTCCATGCAGCGGAACGTGGCTGACCGACCCGGCGCCGAACTCGCCGGGGAAGGAGCTCACCGATGAAGCAGTCGCCTGGGGCGCTACCCCGCCGCGTCGGGGTGGTGGTCGCCGGTGCGGGGGCTCGCGGCGGGTACGAGGCCGGCGTGCTGTCGGTCCTGGTGCCGCGCCTGCGCGGTGCGGGTGTCGATACGGTGCAGTTCATCGGGACGAGCGCCGGCGCCATCAACTCGACGATCTTCGCCGCTCTCTCCCATCTGCCACCGGCCGAGCAGGCACAACAGGCACTCCGAGTCTGGCGCGACATCACCGTCTCCGACGTGTTCCGGTCCCCCACCCTCGCGTTTCCCGGCACAGCCGCGCGCGCCGCCGGTCAGCTGCTGCGGATTCCGGGAGTGCGGCTGACCGGTCTGCTCGACACCGGCCCCCTGCACCGCACGGCCGAATCGGCGGTCGACTGGATTCGGCTGCGGCGCAACATCGCCGAGGGCCGGGTCACCCTCGCGGTGGTCACGACATCCGGCGCGGACAACAGGACTGTCGTCTTCATCGACCGGGCCTCCGCCGAATCTGTGCCACCGGCCGACGACGAACGGCCGATCGATTACGTGGCCGCCGAAATCACCGCCGAGCATGTGCTCGCATCATCGGCCATGCCGATCGTGTTTCCACCCGTGCACATTCACCAACCCGACCGGTGGGAAGGTTCGTATCTCGACGGCGGAATACGGCTCAACACCCCACTCAAACCGGCGATCACGATGGGCGCCGACGCGATCGCCGTCGTGGCGACCCACCCCGCGGTCGACACCGCCGCCACCGCACCCGCGAACAACCCACCGCCCGACGTGGATGACGTTGTCGTGCGCCTGATGGACGCGACGCTGGTAGACCGGATGATCGAAGATCTGCGGACGCTCTCCAAGGTCAACGCCCTGGTCGGTTCGACGGCACGCGACACCACGACCGAACAATCGCGAAAAGTCGTCATCCCATTTCTTCCCATCACCCCACCGGCACGGGCAACGCTGGCCGACCTCGCGGAGGAAGTATTCGCCAGTCAGTGCCACAAGCCGCGCGGAATCGCGCACAGGCTCCGGCTGACAGAGCTACGGATGTTGGGCCACGCGCTCAGCGGCGACGGCCCACGCCGCGGCGATCTGTTCAGCTACCTGTACTTCGATCCCGAATTCATCGAGGCGTCGATCGAACTCGGTCGGTGTCACGCCCAAGCCGTATTCGACGGTCTGCCCACGAACGAGGTGCCATGGCAGACCGAGCTCCTGCAGCCGCTGTCGGTCTCCTGAGAAATCGTCGGGGCGGGCACCGCACAGCTTCGTGGGAACCGAACCATCCCCGGAACCCGGCGTGGCCGAGATCCTCGCCGGCCGTGCGGCTATCCGTGCCAGTCGGGTAGTGGACTACTCGCGACATCGGTGTGCCACTCGAGTCAGGCTCGAGATGATCGCGAAGGAAGAAGGCGGCGGTCGGAAGACCCTCGCAATGTCCAGCTTTCACACACGGCACGACGCGAGGAACACCGTGTCAGGCGCTGCGGACCTGGCGGTGCCACATGGTCAGCAAATGGAATCGCCCACGGCATCGGCGGCGTTGGCGAGGACGATCACTAGGAGTACCAACCAGTCCCGACTGGGTGATGCCGGGGCGGGGAGGCAGCGGCAGATGAGTACCGGCCATGCGACCACCACACCAGAGGCACCGGCGGGGCGAGCGCCAGTAGCCTCGTTCGACTTCGACGCCTTCATTTCCTACGCGCACGGCGATCGACCCGTCGCGGCGGGGATCCAGAAGGGACTGCACCGGATCGGCCGACGGGTCGGCCGGTTGCATGCGCTGCGGGTCTTTCGTGACGCCACGGACCTGACCGCCAGCCCGGATCTGTGGGGCAGGGTCTCCGACGCGATGGACCGCACCCGCTACCTGATCGTGGTGCTCTCCCCGCACGCGGTCGCCTCGGGCTGGGTGAACAAGGAAGTCGCCCACTGGCTGGACCAGCACGGACCGGACCAACTGCTGTTCGTCGTCGCCGACGGGCACCTGACCTGGGACGCGGACGCCGGACGGTTCGATCCGGACAGGTCCGACGTGGCGCTGCCGGTACTGACAGAGCCCGGGGTTCTTCCCGCCGAGCCGTTCTACGTCGACGTCAGCGAGGACGCGCCGTGGGATCCGGCGGCGCCCCTGTTCCGGGAGAAGGTCACCGATCTGGCCGCCCCGATCCACGGCAAACCCAAGTACGACCTGGCCGGCGAGGACCTGCGCGAGCTCCGACGCTTCCGACGGTTCCGACGCGCCGCCATCGCGGGCCTCGCACTGCTGACCGTTGTCGCCGTCACCGCGGCGCTGATCGCGTTCGACAGGCAACACGAGGCCGAACGCCAACGGAACCAGGCGATCGCCCTGCGGCTGGTCGCCGACGGTCAGTCCATGCTCACCGGCGCCCGTCCTGGCGGCGATGCGCGCGCGTTGAAACAGATCCTGGCGGCACAGTCGATCGGTTCGACGTCGGACGACGGGGCCCTGCTCGGGGCCGTGCTCGCGCGGCCCGAGCTGCTCGAGATCGTGGAGGCCCCGGCCGCGGGAGTGCACTCGATCGTGCTCGCGAAGGACGAGCGCCGCATCGTCACCGGCGGTAAGGACGGCACCGCACGGCTGTGGGACGCCAAGACCCGCCAACCGATCGGTGCGCCCATGACCGGTCACCACGGCCCGGTATTCGCCGGGTTCAGCGAGGACGGACGACGCGTCGCCTCCGCTAGCGGGGACGACGGCACCGTGCGGGTGTGGGATGCCGACACCGGAGCACCCATCGGCGAACCGATAACAGTACCGGCGGGCAGAGTCGGGAGTTTCGACTTCAGTCCGGACGGACGACGCATCGTCACCGGTTCGGGCGAACTGAGTTTGGGCAGCGAAGGCGTCGTACAGGTGTGGGACGCGGACACCGGAGCACCCATCGGCGAACCGATCACCGGCCACCACGGCTGGGTGATGAGTGCGGCGTTCGCGCCGGACGGGCGGCGCATCGTCGTCTCTTCGGACACTCTCCCCGGCGGCACCGTGCGGATATGGGACGCGGACACCGGAGCACCCATCGGCGAACCAATGAACGGAGGCCAGGGGTCGGTGTTGACTGCGGCGTTCGCTCCCGACGGGCGGCGCATAGCCTCCGGCGGTGAGGACGGCACCGTACGGATTTGGGACGCCGATACCCACCAACAAATCGACCAACCCATGACCGGACACAAAGGCGCGGTGACGAGCGTGGCGTTCGCCCCCGACGGGCGACGCATAGCCTCCGGCGGGGCCGACCGCACCGTGCGGGCATGGGACGCGAACACCCACCAACAAATCGGTGAACCCATGACCGGGCACACGGACCCGGTGCAACGTGTGGAGTTCAGCCCGGACGGGCGACGGATCACCTCCGCTGGCGGTCTCGAGGGCACGGTGCGGGTATGGGATATCGAGGTCGGATCAGCCCATCAGAGCTTTGTGACGAGTGTGGCCTTTGCCCCGGACGGGCGGCACTTCGTCTCCGGCGGCGCCGATGGCACTCTGGAAATGTGGGACGTGGACACCGGCGCGTCGATCGGCGAATCGATGACCGGACACACAAACGGAGTGATGAGTGTGGCGTTCGCCCCCGACGGGCGACGCATAGCCTCCGGCGCTACGGACGGCACCGTACGGATCTGGGACGCGAACACCCACCAGCAAATCGACCAACCCATGACCGGACACCAGGGCTTCGTGATGAGCGTGGCGTTCGCCCCGGACAGTCGCCGGGTAGTCTCCGGCGGTCTCGACGGCACCGTACGCATCTGGGACGCCGACACCCACCAACAAATCGACCAACCCATGACCGAACACAAAGGCGCGGTGACGAGCGTGGCGTTCGCCCCCGACGGGCGACGCATAGCCTCCGGCGGTGAGGATGGCACCGTACGGATCTGGGACGCGAACACCCACCAGCAAATCGACCAACCCATGACCGGACACCAGGGTGAGGCGAGGAGTGTGGCGTTCGCCCCCGACGGGCAGCGCATAGCCTCCTCCGATCTCGAGGGCACCGTGCGGATCTGGGACAGCGACAGCCACCGACAGATCGGCGCACCCATTTCCGGACACGCTCCGGTCACCAGCGTGGTCTTCGCCCCCGACGGGCGGCGCATCGCCACCGCCGGCTATGACCGGACGATGCGGCTATGGGACACTGACACCGGCCAGCCGATCGGCCCGCCCATCACCGGACACACGGACATGGTGTTGAGCGTCGCGTTCAGCCCGGACGGGCGGTGGATCGTCTCCGGCGGCATGGACGACAAGATCTGGATATGGGCGACCACAGCCGCGGACTGGACAGCGACGCTGTGTAACAAGCTCACACTGAACATGAGTCACCAGCAGTGGCACGACTGGGTCTCGCCGGACATCGGCTATGCCGAGGTCTGCCCCGGACTTCCGGTTCCCCCCGACCACACCTCCGCTGAGAATTGAAAGGCGAGCAGCCGCCGAACCCGGTCGGCCGGAGATCTGTGGGTAAACGCTGGCCGCAATGCAAGGATGGGATTCGCCGGCAGGACACAGCGCCACGCCAGGAGGTGGACGGTGTACCACAGCGATCAACGGTCCGAGCTTCACCACCGACTCTGGAACGACACACCGGAAAAGACCGGGCTTGATGGGCGCACCACGACATATGAGAGCACGGTGATCGACCAGTACCGGCTCTATGTGGAGATGGCCGACCGCGTCAGCGCCCGCCGGGGGCTGATGAACTCGTTCTTCCTGACCCTCAATACCAGCATCTTCACCCTCGTCACCGCGTTCGGCAGAACCCCTCCGCACGGCGGCGAGGCATGGTGGCTGGCGATCCCGCTCGCCGCGATCCTCGGCCAATGTTTCGCCTGGTTCTACCTGGTGCGCAGCTACCGACTACTGAACAGCGCGAAGTATCAGGTTGTCGGCGCCCTCGAGGAAAGACTTCCCGCCTCACCGTTCTGGCGTGCCGAATGGTGGGCTCTCGGTGAGGGGAAGGATCGGTCCCGGTACTGGCCGCTCTCCCACATCGAGCAGTGGATCCCCATCCTCTTCGCCCTCGCCTACGTCTCGGGGTTCCTCGCGATTGTCCTCACCTGAGTTTCGACCTCAGTGATAGAGGGCGTCGATGCTGTCGGCGAGGTTGTCGACGACTATCTTGCGGCGCAATTTCATACTCGGTGTGAGATCACCGGCCTCGATGGACAGTTCGTGGTCGATGATGTCGAATTTCTTGATCTGTTCCCAGCGATTGAGTTGGGCGTTGAGGCGGTCGACATAGCCGGCGATCACGTCGCGGGTTCTCTCGTCCCGCGCGATTTCGGCGAGCGATTTGTCTGCCATGCCGTGCTTGCCTGCCCAGTCGGTGATGGTTTCCGCATCGAGGCCGATCAATGCGATGCAATAAGGTCGTGTCTCGCCGTAGACAATGAATTCCGCCGCGTACGGACATATTCCCTTGAACGTGGCGGCGATGGCGGATGGCGCGACGTACTTGCCCTGCGAGGTCTTGAACAGATCTTTCTTGCGGTCGGTGATGTGCAGGAAACCGTCCGCGTCGATCTCGCCGATGTCGCCGGTGCGGAACCAGCCGTCCTCGTCGAAAGCCTCCGCGGTGGCGTCGGGGCGGTCGTGATAGCCGCTCATCACACCGGGGCTTTTGAGTAGGATCTCGCCGTCCTCGGCGATCTTGACCTCGGTGCCGGGGAACGGTTTGCCTACGGTACCGAACCGGTATGCGTCCGGGCGGTTGATGAACGAGGCGGCGGCGGTCTCGGTCAGGCCGTAGCCCTCGAGCACGATGACGCCGAGCGCGTCGAACCACTGGGCGACATCGTGGTCCAAGGGGGCGGCCGCCGAAACGAAGTACCGCAGTCGACCACCGAATCGTTCACGGATCTTGGTGAGCACCAGTCTGTCGGCGAGTTTGTGCTGCAACGAAACCAGCAGCGACGGATCCTTGCCCGCCTGTTGGGCACGTGAGACGTTCAGGCCGACCCCGACCGCCCAGTCGAAGAGCCTCTTCTTGATCCCGCCTTCTTCGGCCACCAAGCCCTCGATACGGGCGTGCACCTTCTCGAAGATGCGCGGGGCGGCCGCCACGATGGTGGGGTGCAGTATGGCGAGGTTGTCCGCGATCTTGTCCACCCGGCCGTCGATCGCCGTGGGGAAGCCGATCAGCGGTGACAGCGCCAACATCACCTTGCCGAACGCGTGGGACAGCGGCAGCCACAGGAAGTTCAGGTCCTCGGGGCCGAGAACGTTCAGGGCGTCGATCGCCGCGGCGCTGTAGGTCCACGCGGAATGCGGCAGCCGAACGCCCTTGGGGATGCCGGTTGTCCCGGAGGTGTACATGATGCTGCCCAGGTGCTCGGGCCGGATTCCGCGGACGCGTTCGGCGACCGCGTCAGGAGAGTCGGCGAGCAGTGCGCGGCCGCGCTTTTCGAGGTCATCGAGGGTGATCACCCACGTTCCGTCGCCCTCGCCATCGAAGATCACCACCTGTTGCACCTCAGGCAACTCGGCGCGATGCTCGATCAGTTTGTCGACCTGGGCCTGATTTTCGGCAACGACGACACGGCTGCCCGAGTTGGCGACGATGAACGCGACGTCGGGGGCGTTGGTGGTGGGGTACACGGTGGTGGTGGCCGCACCGGCGCACATCACGGCGAAGTCGGCGAGCACCCATTCGTAGCGCGTGGACGACACCAGCGCGACCCGGTCCTCGGCCTGGATTCCCAGTGCGATCAGTCCGGCGGCGAGGATGTCGACGCGATCGCCGAACTGCTTCCACGTCACGCTGGTCCAGCCCTCGCCGTCAGGGAATCGAAATGCCTCCGTGTCCGGAGTCGCGGCGATGCGGTCGAGCAGTATCTGGGCGACCGAGAATGCCCGATTCTCGATCTTGCCGAGATTGGGAAGCTCCTCGGATTCTCGGAGGAACGTCATCACACCATTCTAATCAGCGCCGCGTTCCCCGTCGGCCTCTTTTAGAATTGCCCGGTCGGCATTTCTCTGCCGTCGGAGTACGGACGTATCCGGCTGCCTCTACACCCCGGAGTGGGTGCCCGGAATGTCGACGGAATGCCGAACTCAGCGCAGGGTCCGCAACCAGCGGCGGGTGTCGGCGGGATCGATGACGTCGTCGAGTTCGAGGACGGTGGCGGCGGTGAGTGCTTTGCCGTGGTCGTAGGCGGCCCGCACGAGGTTGTCGAATGCCTCGCGCCGTTGGTCCTCGTCCTCGATCGCGGCGAGTTCCTTGGCGAAACCGAGGCGTACCGCGCCTTCCAACCCCATGCCGCCGATTTCGCCGGTGGGCCAGGCGATCACGAAACGTGGCGCGCGGAACGAGCCCGCCGCCATGGCCTGGGCCCCGAGCCCGTAACCCTTGCGCAGGATGACGGTGCCCCACGGCACCGACAGGGCAGCCGCGTCGATGAACAGGCGGCTGAACTTGGTGACGGTCGCGTGGGTTTCGGCTTCCGGACCTACCATGAAACCCGGTGTGTCACACAGGGAGACGATCGGCAGTCCGTTGGCGTCGCACAGGCGCAGGAACATGCTCAATTTGTCGGCGGCCGGTGCATCGATCGCGCCGCCGAGGTGGTGGCAGTCGTTGGCGATGAGGCCGAACGGCCATCCTTCCACGCGCACGAGTGCGGTCACGATGCCGACGCCCCAGTCCTTGCGCAGTTCGAGGACCGAACCGAGGTCGGCGACCGATTCGATGGCGTCGCGAATATCGAAGGCGCGCAATCGGTTCTCGGGGACCACGTGCCGCGCCGCCCGCGGATCGGGTGCTTCCCATGTGTCGAGCGCCCCCTGGAAATAGGTCAGGTAGCGGCGGGCGATATCGACGGCTTCCGATTCGTCTGCGGCCACGATGTGCACGACACCGTTGCGGCGTTGCACCTCTACCGGGCCGATGTCCTCGGGCCGGTAGACGCCGAGTCCGCCGCCTTCGATCATCGCCGGACCGCCCATGCCGATATTGGCCTCCGGCGTCGCGATGACGACATCGCACATGCCGAGCAGCGCGGCATTACCCGCGAAACATCGCCCGGACACGATGCCGATCAACGGCACCCGGCCCGAGAGCGCGCCCATCGCGCGGAAGGTGGTGACGTCCAGTCCGGAGATGCCCGCGTAGTCGGTGTCGCCGGGTCTGCCGCCGCCGCCCTCGGTGAAGAACACCACCGGCAGGCGCTGCTCATGGGCCATCTCGAGCATCCGGTCGGTCTTGACGTGGTTGCGCATGCCCTGGGTGCCAGCGAGAACCGAATAGTCGTAGGACAGCACCACAGTCCGTGACGCGTCGACGCCGAACCGTTCGGCGTTGATGGTGGCCAGGCCCGCGATCAGTCCGTCGGCGGGCGTATTCGCGATCAAATCCTCGGGGCTGCGCCGCGCCCGTTGCGCGGCGACCGCGAGTCCCCCGTATTCGACGAAGCTGTCGTCGTCGACGAGATCGGCGATGTTCTCCCGCGCGGTGCGGCGGCCCAGACGGTGTCGTTTGGCGACCGCTTCGGGCCTGGCGGCGTCGAGAGTGCGGCGGTGTCGCTCGTGTACCTCGGCCAGATCGGGGCGGATCGCGTCCAGGTCGGTCGCCACCTCGTCCACGTCCTCACCCTCGTGCTCGGCCTGCTCCCAGACCAGCAGCGGGGTATGCGGGTCGACGGTGTCGCCGGGTTCGACGATATGGCGCAGTACTCGCAGCGGTTCCTCGGCGCGGAGCACATGCTGCATTTTCATCGCCTCGAGTACGGCGATCTCGGCTCCCGCCGCCACCACCGCCCCGGGCTCGGCGAGTGCGACGACGGCGCCGCCCATCGGCGACCGCAGTGCCCGCTCGTGCTCGCTCAGTGTGGTCTCGACCCCGGGGCGCTCCGGTTCGTCGCGGTCCGGCACGGCGGGCTCGTCACCGAATTCGGCTGCCCTGGTGAGGAGTTCACCGAGCCTGGACTCGAACCAGGAGGTGGTGACGGCCTGGCCGCCGGGGTGTGCTGCCAGCTCGGACAGTTCCGCGACGACGGCGCGCAACAGGGGCAGATTGGTGTCGACGCCGACGATCACGGTCTCGGCCAGCGCGTCCGCGCAGCGTCTCAGCGCGGCGGGATAGGACCCGCCGCGGGCCACGATCTTGGCCAGCAGGGAATCGAATCGCGTGCCCTGCCGCATCCCCGGATACGCGGCGGTGTCGACCCGCACACCGACCCCGGTCGGCGTGGTGAAGCGGCTGATGGCGCCGCTGCCGGGCAGCACTTCCCCGCCCGCGGTGAGGATTTCGGCGTTCACCCTGGCCTGTACGGCGTAACGGGTCGGCACGGCATCGAACGGCGTCTCCGAGGCGAAGTCGTCCCGCGCGAGGTCCACGCCGAGTTCGGTCACGGTGCGGCCCTGTGCGAGACCGAGTTGGATGGCGACCAGATCGAGTCCGGTGACCTCTTCGGTGACGGTGTGCTCCACCTGGAGCCGGGGATTGACTTCGAGGAACCACGCGTTCTCGCCGCTGACCAGGAATTCCACCGTGATCACCCCGCGGCAGCGCACCGATTCGGCGATGTCGACCGCGTCGTGATGCAGTTGGGCCCGCAGATCCGCGCTGAGATCCGGCGCGGGCGCGATCTCGAGGAATTTCTGCTGGCGGCGCTGCACGCTGCAATCACGATCGCCCACCGCGACCGCGTTCTTCCCGTCGGCGACGATCTGCACCTCGATATGCCGGGCGGCGGGCACCAGCGCCTCGGCATAGACGGTGTCGTCGCCGAATCCGGCCAGCGCCTCGGCTCGGCAGCGCTCGTATGCCGCCGCGAGCCGGTCGGGATCGCGCACCACGCGCATACCGCGTCCACCGCCGCCCGCGGCGGCCTTGACCATCACACCATCGGGGTAGCGATCCAGCAGTGCGGCGATCTCGGCGAGTCCGCCGCCGGCGGCCGTGGCGGGAAGTACCGGTGCGCCGGCCAGTTTCGCCGCGGCCCTCGCGGCCACCTTGTCACCGAATATCCGCAGCACATCGGGTGTCGGACCGACGAAGGTGAGTTCGGCCGCGGTACACGCCGCCGCGAGATCCGCGCTCTCGCTGAGGAATCCGTATCCTGGGTGGACCAGCGCGCCGGGGCCCGCTTTGCGCGCGGCGGCGACCACCGCACCGACGTCGAGATACGCGGCGGCGCCCCGGCCCGGCAGTAGCACGGTGTCATCGGCGAGGCGTAGGTGTGCGGCGTCGGATTCGTCGTCGGTGTAGACCGCGAGGGTCTCGTAACCGTATTCGCGGGCGGCCCGAAGCACCCGGACCGCGATCTCACCTCGGTTCACCACAGCGACGCGCATGCCAGCAAGTGTCGTTGACATTGACGTCAACGTCAACCACCATGAATGCCGTGACCCACTCCACCTGGGCGGTCAGGTCAGCGCGCGAACGTTCGCATACCGATCGGCATCGCGCCCTGCTCGACGCTGCCGCTCGCGTCTTCGTCGCGCGCGGATTCGCGAACACCACCGTCGCCGCCATCACCGCCGAGGCGGGCGTGTCCCGGGCCACGATGTATGTCTATTTCGCCTCGAAGGAAGAGATCTTTCACGCGCTGGCGGCCCGGGTGCGCGACGATTTCCTCGCCGCGCAGCAACCCGACCTGGAATCCGACGATCCGCGGATCATGTTGCGCGCCACGATCGAATCCTTCGCCGCGGCCGTCGACACCGCGGGACCGCTGCTGCGCCTCATCGAGGAGCGCGGCGCCGTCGACCCCGCGCTCGCACCGCTGGCCGACGAGATCGCCGAGCGTCCGATCCGTCGTTTCACCCGCTACCTGCAACGACACCTCGACGCGGGCACGGTGACCCCGGTCGCGCCACCCCGCGTCATCGCCGAAACCGTCGGCTACACCCTCACTCACGGCACACTGGCCCGCAGCACCGCCTCCCCCGCGGCGCGGGCTGAATTCCGTGAGCACATCAGGGTCGTCGCGGAATCGCTGCTCGGGCTCCAGCGCTGAACTGCCGGTCAGGCGGTGCGTGAGGTGGCCGGTTCGCCGACGTCGTGGGAGCGCTCGACACGACCGAAGCTCAGCACTCCGTCGGCCAGCGCTTCTTTGCGAAGCAACCGCCTGTCGCGGAAGTAATTGTTGACCAGCCGCCACGGACCGCGCGAGCCCTGACGCGGCATCACCGCGTCACCGCGCTGGATGTAGCCGGAGGTGAGCGCGCCGCCCATGACCGAATCGGGCGACCGGTCCCCCTCGCGGCCGACGGCCACGACCGAGGTGTACCCGTGCTCACGCATGTGATTCAGCACGCGACAGAAATATTCGGCGGATAGATCGGCCTTGAGCGTCCACGAGGCGTTCGTGTAGCCGAGGATCATCATCATATTGGGGATGTCGTTGAGCATCGAGCCCTTGTAGACCACTCTGTCCCGAGTGACCACCGGTTCGCCGTCGACCTCGATGGCAGCGCCGCCGAACATCTGCACCTTCAGCCCGGTCGCGGTGATCACGATGTCGGCGTCCAGTTCCTCGCCGGACACCAGGCGGATTCCGGTTTCGGTGAACGTGTCGATGCGGTCGGTGACGATCGAGGCCTTCCCGCCGCGCAGCACCTTGAACAGATCGCCGTTGGGAACGACGCACAGCCGCTGATCCCACGGGTTGTATGACGGGGTGAAGTGGCGCATATCCATATCGGAGCCGACTTGTAGACGGATCGCGCCGAGCAACAGTTTCTTCGCGGCCTCGGGGTTGGTGCGCGACAGTTGGAAACTGGCGCGCTGCAACGCGATATTGCGGGCGCGTCCGACGCGGTAGGCGAATTTCGCGGGCACCCTGGCCGCCTTCATGCCCACGGCGACGGGATCGTCGGCGGGCAGGGCCGTGATGTAGGTGGGCGAGCGTTGCAGCATGGTGACGTGCGCGGCGTCCTTGCTCATGGCCGGGACCAGCGTGATGGCGGTGGCGCCGCTGCCGATCACCACGACCCGCTTGCCGCGATAGTCGAGATCCTGCGGCCAGTGCTGTGGGTGCACGATCCGGCCGCCGAATTCCGCCTCACCGGGAAATTCGGGTCGGTAGCCGTTGTCGTAGTCGTAGTAGCCGGTGCAGCCGACCAGGAAGTCGCTCGTGAACGTCTCGGTGCGTCCGGTTCGTTCATCGAGTGCCTCGACCGTCCAGCGGGCGTTCTCGCTCGACCAGCGCGCGATGGTCACCTTGCGGCCGAAGCGAATGTGGTCGGTGACGCCGTACTCCTCGGCGGTGTCGGCGATATAGCGGCGGATATGCGGGCCGTCGGCGAGGATCTTGGTGCCGGTCCACGGATGGAATCCGTAGCCGAAGGTGTACATATCCGAGTCGGAACGAATGCCGGGGTAGCGGAACAGATCCCAGGTTCCGCCGATGGCCTCGCGGCGTTCGAGGATCGTGAAACTGCGTCCGGTCTTCTCGCGTAACAGGTGACAGGCCATACCGATGCCGGATAGGCCGGCGCCGATGATCAGTACGTCGACATGCCGCGTCATGGAGCTACTCGTTTCGTCTCGGTCCTCCGGGCACCCTCGTGCGAGCGCAGCCGAAGACTACATGTTATTCAGAGTAACGCCTAATGGCGGACCTCGCCGACGCCCGGACGCACGAATTCGAACCACGCTGGTTTCAACCCGTGACACCCCCCGATCCGGCGCGCACCATGGACGACTGCGGTGCATCCGGAAGGTGGCCCGCGATGCCGCGCAAACGCGGTGTCGTGTGCCGGCGATCGCAACGACCTGTCCCCCCCGGCTCCTGAAGGGAGTGGCTTCGATGAGTCTGTCGTTCCACTGGTTCCTGCCCACCTACGGCGATTCCCGCGGCCTCGTCGCGGGCGGGCACGGCACATTCATGTCCGGTGATCGACCGGCGTCGCTGCGCTACCTCAACCAGATCGGCGCGGCCGCGGAAGACAACGGATTCGAAGCGGTGCTGACCCCGACCGGCGCCTGGTGCGAAGACGCCTGGCTCACCACCGCCATGATGGTGGAGACCACCGAGACGTTGAAATTCCTGGTGGCCTTCCGACCCGGTCTGGTCAGCCCCACCCTCGCCGCCCAGATGTCGGCCACCTTCCAACGACATTCGCGCGGCAGATTACTGCTGAACGCGGTCACCGGTGGCGAACCGCACGAACAGCAGGCCTACGGCGATTTCCTGGACAAACGACAGCGGTACGCGCGTACCGCCGAATTCCTGCACGTAGTGCGAGAGCTGTGGACATCCCATGAGCCGATCAGCTTCGCGGGCGAACATATCCGCGTCGTCGACGCGCTGCTGAGCAACCGTCCCGATCCGCTGCCTCCCGTCTTCTTCGGCGGCTCGTCCGACGCCGCGCTCCCGGTCGCCGCCCGCTACGCCGACGCCTACCTCACCTGGGGTGAACCACTATTGGCCGTGAGCCGCAAATTGGAGGCGGTGCGCCGTCTCGCGGTCGATGAGGGCCGCATCCTCGACTACGGCCTGCGCGTCCACGTCATCAGCCGTGACACCTCCGAGCAGGCGTGGGCCGAGGCCGATCGCCTGCTGCAAGGTATCGACCCGGCCGATATCGAGCGTGTCCAAGCGAATCTGGCCCGCAGTGAATCCGAAGGTCAGCGCCGCATGCTCGACCTGCACGGCGGCAGCACCGACCGACTCGAAATCGCCCCGAACCTGTGGGCGGGCGTCGGCCTGGTCCGCGGCGGCGCGGGCACCGCCCTCGTCGGTTCCCACGAGGAGGTCGCCGAACGCCTCGTCGAGTATTCGAAGGTTGGCATCAGCCATTTCGTCCTCTCCGGTTACCCCCACCTCGAGGAGGCGTACTGGTTCGGGGAAGGTGTGCTGCCGATCCTGGAACGAAAGGGCCTGTGGCGCCACCCCCACCGCCGCGAAGCCGCCGCCGTCTCCACCCCCTTCGCCGCGTCCTCCAGTAGCTGATCCCACCCATCGGACCCTCGACCGTATTCCGAACATGTTTCGTCGCGCGTCTTTCATTGCGCGACCGTGCGGTTTTCGGCACGCTCTTCGGAAAGCGACGGCCACGCAGCCTCAGTGGCCGTACGGAAGGGACGACGAGTCGAATGTCCGATGACGAAAAGCAGATCCGAATCCTGATCGAACGATGGGCGGCGGCGGTGCACGCGGGCGATATCGCCGGGACCGTCGCCGACCACGCCGAAGACATCGTGATGTTCGATGTGCCGCCGCCTCAGGAGGGTGTGCGCGGAATCGACGCCTACCGCGATGTGTGGCCCGCCTTCTTCGATTGGCAGGCGCAGGGCGCGACATTCGACATCGTTTCACTCGATATCGAGGTCGGCGGCGATATCGCATTCGCCTACGCACTCCTACTGTGCGGCACCGCCGAGGATTTCGCGCGCGACCCCGCGAAACGCCTGCGGCTGACATTCGGCCTGCGGCGGCAACGGGGTCGCTGGGTGGTGATCCACGAACATCACTCCTTCCCATTGGAGCTCGAAGAGGGGTAGCACAGTCGGGCAGTTGCGCCGAACGCGCACCCGCACGATGTGCAACGAATCACGAATGTCCACGTCACACCGCATTTTTCGAATGCTCCGTGAATCGGCACTCGGTGCATCGGGAGTTCCACGTGAATCAGCACGGCGGGTCGCCGTGCCGCGCGTCGACGTTCCGCCGACCACCGCCGCTCGTCACCGCCCGCCTGGCCCCGATGGGGTCGGCGGCGGTGGCGTGGTTGGCCGAGCAGCTCGAAAGCTGCCGGGACGCATATCCGTTCATACCGCCGCCGCGAGCAGACACACACCCAGCGTCTTCTCGCGTCCGAGCGGTCGGCGCCGACTGCTCACCTGCGATGCGTTCGGGACGGTGTCGGCGGCCTGCGCACCCAGGCATCCCCGCGGCGTTGGCGCTCATCCGGATTCGCTCCGGCGCTCCCCGTCGATAACGTCGGTCGCGAGTTCTCACATACCGCATACGCTCGCGTTCGGCGGCGCGCAGCACCACGCGACTATTCGGAATGCGGTTGAGAGATGTTGCGACGGTGCGCGATCCGGAGGAATCAGAAATCGGCGAGTGCGCAGATTCGCGCGGAAGTGATAGTGACGAGCACCCCTGAAGAATCGGGAGATCGAGCGGCGGCGGTGGCGCGCAATCCGGCCTCACGAGAGATGACGAGGCCGACGCGAGGGTTCGATCGGATGCAACACATTGCTCGCCATCGACCCAGCCGGACGGCTCACCGAACCCGTCACCTTGGAAGTGCTGACAGCGACCAGACAACAGCAGCCACGGGATCCGGCACTCCGGACATGACTTCCACGCCTGCCGGATTCATTGGCGAACGATGGGCCTCGCCAGCGACCGTTCCAGCATTCTTCGCCACCTCCAGCCAACTGCCGTGGGTGGTGACCAGCGGATTCGCTGATTCGGCACCCTGAATCCGAACCACAGCACCTGAAACGTCAAGTCGCCTTGTCTGCGTCCGGACACGGATCACTCACGACGATCACCTGTTCGCGCCCCGGCCACAGATCGCGCAGCAACCCCTGGTGAGCACGCGGAAGTCACCCGGAGTGTCGACAGTGAAATGCCATACAGTCACTGACGGGTAACGGCCACATACGCGGGCAGAATTCCTAGTTGTGGTCGGTTTATAGGTGATTTCACTGGCCTCACGTTTTTTTGGATGTCTCTTTCCGGATAACTGTTCAGCACCCCTTCTGTGACCACTCCGATATTTCCCACTGCCGAGCTTGACGTTTTCTTGTCTAGTATCTGCCGCATTCCCGGCGAACACTGAGGAGCGAAAGTGCCCGAAGAATAGAGCTCGTACGAATAAAGGAAGTCACGTAATGTCTTCAAAAGTGAGTAAGGCGGCCGCAGCGACCGCCATCGCGTTGTCCCTGGGTGTTATCGCGGCTCCGATCGCATCGGCCGCCACGACCTCGCCGTCCACCTCCCCCGGCGTAACCCAAGCCGGATCAGTCGTCTTCTGCATCCCTCTGGGCAGCGTCGTCTTCTGCCTCTGACCACTCACCGACCCATCACCGAGTCGCAGACGAGCCGGGGCCGAAGGGAACATCCCATTCGATCTACCCTGACATATGGCCCTGTCTCGTCGGCGATTGATACGGATGGGCACCGCCAGTTCGGCGGCATGGCCCTCGCGCCGATCACTGCCGACTACGAGATCACCTCGGAGTCGCTGTCCAAGACTCCGAGGTACGGGCCGGAATTCCCCGAGCGCCTCGGATTGCTCACCCAGGAAAGACATTTCATGGATTCCTGCACTCGCTGATACAACCGCGAGCACCGCGACACCGGCATCGGCCCGCAGGCCCTCGCCGACCTACCCGACGGTCTCGCCGCCGAGGTCTGTCCCGCCATATCGCCCAGGTTCAACCCTTCGGTCGCCAGCGCTTACCGGTTTCGTTGCCATACAGCGCGATACTGGCCTGCAATGAACACGACGCTGCTGCACTTCCTGATCGTCTTCGCCGTGGTGTTCCTGGTGAACCTGATGCCGGCGTTCGGCCCACCCAACGCGCTGGTCCTGGTGTTATTCAAGCTGAACTGGCACCTCGCCCCGGTCCCTCTCGTCATCATCGGCGCCTTCAGTTCGGGTGCGGGTCGTTATATGCTCGCCGCCGCGACCAACCGCGTCCGCGACCATCTCGGTCCACAGCGCAAAGCCAGCCTGCAAGCCGCTAACGACTACCTGACCGGCCACCGAGGCCGCTCGTTCGCCGGGCTCGGGCTGTTCCTGCTGTCCCCACTGCCGTCGGCGCAAATGTTCGAGGCGGCCGGACTGATGGGCGTTCGACTGCTTCCGGTGACGGCCGCGCATGTGCTGGGGAGACTGGTCAGCTTCTCCTTCTATATCGGCGCGACCAGCGTTGCCGAGCGAAATCTCAGCGACACGCTCATGTCCTCGTTCACTTCGCCCTGGGGAATCACGATTCAGGTCGTCCTACTCGTCGGTGTCGTCCTGCTCGCCCGGATCGACTGGACCAAATACCTCCCGGGCGTAAAGAACGAAAGCAGTGACCAGTGATGGTGCGGAAAGGTGCGCGGCAGTGGACACCGCCGCAGAAGCGCGGCGGAAGCGCGGCAGTGGTCGGTTGAGTACCGAACCTCACGCCGGGCCGGTCGCCGATCGGGGATAGAGTCGATCGGTGACGTTCACGGTGGGATTCGACCTGGATATGACGCTGATCGATTCGCGACCCGGCGTCGCACAGGCCATCGACCGGGTCGGCGTCGAATTCGAACTGCCATTGGACGGAGAGAAATTCTCGACTCGCCTGGGCCCGCCGTTGGCGCTACTACTCGCCGACGCGGGCGCGCCGGACGAACTCATCCCGGCCCTGGTCACCCGGTATCGCGAACTGTATCCCTCGATCGTGCCGCAGGTTCCGCCGCTGCCCGGCGCGGAGGCGGCGTTGGACGCGGTCCGCGATCGCGGCGGGCGCGTTCTCGTCGTCACCGGTAAACACCAACCGCTCGCCCAATTGCATCTGGACGAACTCGGCTGGAAAGTCCATCATCTTGCGGGTGATCTCTGGTCGGCGGGCAAGGCCGATGTGCTGCGCACGTACGGTGCGAGCGTTTTCGTCGGCGATCACGCGGGCGATATGGTCGGCGCGCGAGCCGCGGACGCGGTCGCGGTCGGCGTGACCACGGGTCCGTGCGACGCCGAGGAGTTGCGCGACGCGGGCGCCGACGTGATCCTGGGCGACCTCACCGAATTCCCGGATTGGCTGGCCGAACGCACACCGTGAACCCGCCATGTCATCGAGGCGCGCAGCACCTCGCCGTCGCCTCATGTGGTGATACACCGTGCTCTGGCACAACGAAGGACAACGGACGTAGCCGCGCGCATCTCCGGATTCAGCCGGCCGAGCGCACTATCGCCATGGCGGGCGCGAACGCTTCCATACTCGGTTCCAGCACGGTGATGTAGCTGAATCCGTAACTCGCCCGCAGCTCACCGACGCGTTCGGCGATCTCCTCGGGTGATCCGATCAGGGCGATGGGCAACTTCTCGGGTCGACCGCCGACTTCCGGGGGGAGTGCGGAACCGAATTCCTCGAGCAGTGCCGGAAGATCTCGGCTCGGCAGCACCCACTGGATCAGAAGGTTGAATTCGACCTGATCGGCGCGAACACCGAGCCGATCGCGGGTGAAGGCGACGCGCTCGGCCATCCGATCGGGACCGGCGATCTGCAACGTTCCGGCCGCCGTGGTCACCGCGCCGGTGAATCCGACGATATCGGCGTGTTCGGCGGCCACCGACAGCAGTTTGTCACCCCAACCGGCCACGAGCAGCGGCGGACCCGGTCGCTGCACCGGACGCGGCAGATAGTCGGGGTCGGCGAAGAGTTTCCTCAGCGTGGTGATTGTCCGCCCCACCTGCGCGACCCGTTGACCGCCGCTCTCGAACGGGATGCCCGCCGCGTCGAATTCCGCTTTCGCATACCCGGCGCCGAGACCGAGTTCGACCCTGCCGTCGGTGAACTGATCCGCGGTCGCGACTTCGCGGGCCAGCAGGGTCGGGTTGTAGAAGGGGGTGTTGAGCACGAAGGTGTTGAGGCGGACCCGCTCGGTGGCCTCGGCCGCCAAGATCATCGCGGGAAAGGGGGCTGGCATTCCGAGATGATCCGCGACGCCGATCACGTCGAAGCCGAGTTCCTCGGCCCGCCTGCACTTTTCGATCCACTCGGAACGCGATTTGGGAACCAACATATTGACACCGAACCGGAATCCACGCTGTGCAGTCACGGGTACTTGTCTACCGAACCTTCCGCGAGTCTGCCATCCGGAAAACTCTCACCCGAGTTGACGGCGGCCCGCACCGATCTCATCGCCGCACTTCGTCGACGCGTCGCGCCCGCACCTCACACTGTCCTGGCCCTAGAGTGGGTGCGGGATATTCGTTTCTCGTTGCTCGCGCCGATACCGATCTGGAGAGGGACGACCGAAATGACCGCACCGCTGAATCCCGTGGTCGAAAGGTTCGTGACCGCGCTGAACGACCACGACCGCGACCGCTTCTACGACCTGCTCACCGATGACGCGACCATGTCCGACGACGGCGTGGAGCGCAATCTCGCGCAGTGGACCGATTCGGAGGTTTTCGACAGCAACGGCCGTATGCGAGTCGAGGCCGTCACCGACGGCGGTACCGAACTCGTGGCCGACTATACGAACACACGCTGGGGTTCGATGCGCACCAACTGGCGATTCGTGGTGCGCGACGGAAAAATCAGCAGATTCGAAACCGGGCAGGCCTGATTTCGCTTGCCCGCGACGCGTCGGCCTTGGCAGGCTGAAGACCGTGTTCGACGCGCCCCGCTATGGTTCGGGCTCCCTCGCAGACGTGTTCCCCTCCGTGCTGGCCTGCCTCGGAGTGCCGGGTGAGGTGGACCGCCTCGGTCTCGACCTGACCGTCCGGCGTGTCTGCGTCCTGCTGGTCGACGGCCTCGGGGCCGAGGCGTTGGCGCGGCGAGCCGACGCCGCGCCGGTACTGAACGGCGGAGCCGCCGTCACACTGACGGCGGGTTTTCCGAGTACCACCGCGACGAGTCTCGGTTCGCTCGGGGTCGGGGTGCCGCCCGGCCAGCACGGCATCGTCGGATATCTGATGAATGTGCCCGGGTACGACCGGATGGTGAATTCACTGCGCTGGCGGCTGCACGGCGAAGGGCCGCGGATCGATCTGTTGCGCGAGCTCGTCCCCGAGCGATTCCAGCCGACCCCGACCGTTTTCGAACGGGCGACGGCCGACGGCATCACGGTGACCCAGGTCGCCCCCGGCTACCAGGCGGGATCAGGCCTCACACGAGCGGTGTTGCGCGGCTGCGAATTCCGTCCGAGTCTCGCCATCGGAGATCTGGTCGACGGCATCGTCACCGCCCTGCGCGCGAGCGATCGCTGCCTGGTCTACGCCTATCACGGCGATCTCGACACCATCGGGCATGTGCGCGGGCCGTCCTCGGACGCGTGGCTGTACGAACTCGCGCATGTCGACCGGCTGGTCGACACCATCGCCGCTCATCTGCCCCCGGATTCGGCCCTCCTCGTCACCGCTGATCACGGCATGGTCGAACTGAAATCCACCGTAGATTTCGATCACGTCGCCGAGTTGCGCGACGGTGTCGCGCAACTCGGTGGTGAACCGCGAGCCCGACACGTCTACACCGTCGACGGCGCCGTCGCCGATGTCGCCGACGCCTGGCGGGCGAACCTCGGGGCGGATTTCGAAGTGCTGCCGCGCGCGGAGATCATCGAGCGGGGCTGGTTCGGCCCCGTCGTCACCGACGAAATCGCGGACCGGATAGGGGATCTCGTTGTGGCAGCGTCCGGCCCGCGCGCCGTCGTGCGATCCGGCGCGGAACCATTGCAGTCGGCGATGATCGGACATCACGGCTCGCTGACCGCCGCCGAGTCGAATGTGCCGCTGCGCACCTTCGTCGCCGGGACCTGATGAGCGACGTTCGCGCCGAACGGTGCGTCCCGTTCGCGCCGAGCGGTCGAAGACGGGGTCGCCGTAGCATCGGCGGAAAATACAACGCATATGCTGGTCAATGCGCATTTTCTACTACTCGATCAGCCTCTGGCGCACCGTATCAGGAGGAGCCGCAACCAGGGCTACCACCCCGCCGTTCGCTGCGGGACCTCAAATCCGCCCGAAATTCGGCGAGTTCTACGGGAACCCCTTCTTCAAGGTTCTCTGCACCATCGCCGGGGCGAGTCGTTGGGCGTCATCGGGCTTATCAGGCGCTGCGCAGCCGAATTCTTCTGGTCGCGTCGAGATGTCGGTCGACGATGAACTGTGCGGTGGTGCCTACGACGGGTGGCGTGCCGGACCAGAACAGGCAGGACCAGATGCCATCGAATTCGACGAAGTATTCGCGGTTGATGGGGAAGACGTCGGTGATCTCGGCTGTGACTTCGGAGCCGACGGGGTGGCGGTTCTTGGCGGCGCGCCATTCGGTTTCGCTCATGGCGGGATAGCTCGTGGTGCTCGATCGGAGGGTGGGATCAAGGGGCCAGAGGCGAACCTGACCGCGATTGTGCTGGAGGACCTCGAACTCGGTCACGGTGCCGACGGCCGGCCATTGGTCGGAGGAAAACGGCAGATTCAGGACGTCGACGAATCCGGTTGGAGGATGGCCCAAGTCGACGAACAGCCCGATGACGCCGGGTCGTGGAATGAGCGTGACTACTCCAGTCACATGGTCGCCGATCGGATAAAGGCTGTGAGCGGCTTTGAGTTCCTCTTCGAGTTGGGGGTCAGGTTCGATCATCGCCGGACTATTTCACCGATCGCTTCTGCCGATTGTCAATGGTCAGGACTTGGTGGGGATGCCGTCACGACCGTCGTTCGCAGCGCGTTCGTGAAGCTTGTGACCGCGGGGGCCGGGAGTGTCCAATTAACGGCGGATCTCAATAGTCAAGGGAGAGAAGCCAAGTGACTGATACGACCGAGGTGCGCGCGGAGGCCGGGGAGTCCCCG
>NZ_JBEXFQ010000023.1:0-138157 GCF_040606855.1 Nocardia sp. NPDC005366 | reverse complement strand
GAACCCGGCAGCCCCCGCTGACCGGGCTACCCTGTGTTGCCCACCAGTCGCTGATCAGCGACCGAAAACAAATCCGAAACCGATCAGGCCCGGCCAACAGACCGGCGAAAGATCGAGGTTAGTGACCAAAGCGACAATGTCGAGAACAACGCTTCCCATACTTTCCTAACCTCCGACGATCTCCAGTGTGTCGCGACCAGGGTAACGGATAGGTATCGACACCTGTGCAGCCGGTGAAAAAGAAAACCCCCGGCCGGATTGTTCCGGCCGGGGGTCGCCCGGTGTCACATTATGCGGACCAGCGGTTTCACAGGCAGTTGAGCGCCTTGGCCTCACGACGACGCCGGTGCAGAATCGGCTCGGTGTAACCGTTGGGCTGTTTGGTCCCCTCCAGCACCAATTCCTTGGCCGCCTGGAAGGCGATGCTGCCCGCGAAATCCGGCGCCATCGGCCGGTAATTCGGGTCGCCCGCGTTCTGCTTGTCGACCACAGGAGCCATGCGCTCGAGGCTGGCCGTGACCTCGTCGGCGGTGACGATGCCGTGGCGCAGCCAGTTCGCCATGAGCTGGCTCGAGATACGCAGGGTGGCGCGGTCCTCCATGAGGCCGACGTCGCGGATGTCGGGCACCTTGGAGCAGCCGACGCCCTGATCGATCCAGCGCACCACATAACCGAGGATGCTCTGCGAATTGTTGTCCAACTCCTGCTGCCGGTCCTGCGCGGACCAGTTCGGATCGGCGGCGAGCGGGATCTCCAGAATCTGATCGACGGTGGCGCGCGGGCCGCCCTTGGCGATCTCGCTCTGCCGCTTGAACACGTCCACCAGATGGTAGTGGGTGGCGTGCAGGGTGGCCGCGGTCGGCGAGGGCACCCAGGCGGTATTCGCGCCCGCCTTCGGGTGACCGATCTTCTGGACCAGCATGTCCGCCATCAGATCCGGCATGGCCCACATGCCCTTGCCGATCTGCGCCTTGCCGGGCAGACCCGTCGCCAGCCCGGCGTCGACATTCCAGTCCTCGTAGGACATGATCCACTGCTGGGATTTCATATCGGCCTTGCGGACCATCGGCCCGGCCTCCATGGAGGTGTGGATCTCGTCGCCGGTGCGGTCGAGGAAGCCGGTGTTGATGAAGACGACGCGCTCGGCGGCGGCCTGGATGCACGCCTTCAGGTTCACCGTGGTGCGGCGTTCCTCGTCCATGATGCCGACCTTGAGGGTGTTGCGAGGCAGGCCGAGCACATCCTCGACCCGGCCGAACAGTTCGTTGGTGAAGGCGACCTCGTCGGGACCGTGCATCTTCGGCTTCACGATGTAGACCGAGCCGGTGCGGCTGTTCTTCAACACGGTGTCGCCGTTGAGCGAATGGGTGGCGATCAGCGAGGTGATCAGGCCGTCGAGAATGCCCTCGGGCACCTCGTTGCCGTCCTTGTCGAGGATGGCGTCGGAGGTCATCAGGTGACCGACGTTGCGCACGAACAGCAGCGAGCGGCCGTGCAGCACCAGTTCACCGCCGTCGAGCGCGGTGTAGACCCGGTCCGGGTTCATGGTGCGGGTGAAGGTCTTGTCGCCCTTGGTGACCTTCTCGCTGAGATCGCCCTTCATCAGGCCGAGCCAGTTGTGGTAGCAGAGGACCTTGTCCTCGGCGTCCACCGCGGCGACCGAATCCTCGAAATCCATGATCGTGGTGATCGCGGATTCCAGCACGACATCCTTGATGCCCGCGGTATCGGTACTGCCGATCGGCGAGGACGGGTCGATCTGGATCTCGATGTGCAGACCGTTGTGCTTCAACAGGATCGAGGTCGGGGAGGCCGGATCGCCCAGGTAGCCGACCAGCTGGGACGCGTCGGCGAGACCGATGCTCGTCCCGTCCTCCAGACCGACCTCGAGTTCGCCGTCGACGATCGTGTACGAGGTCGAGCCGATATGCGAACCGGTGATGAGGGTGACCGAATCATCGAGGAAGTTGCGCGCCCACTCGATGACCTTGTCGCCGCGGACCTTGTTGTAGCCCTTGCCCTTTTCCGCGCCACCGGTCTCGGGAATGGCGTCGGTGCCGTACAGCGCGTCGTAGAGCGAGCCCCAGCGCGCGTTGGCGGCGTTGATCGCGAAACGCGCGTTCATCACCGGAACCACGAGCTGCGGACCCGCGGTGGTCGCGATCTCGGTGTCCACGTTCTCGGTGGCGATCTGGAATCCGGCCGGTTCGGGCCGTAGGTATCCGATCTCGGTCAGGTAGCTCTTGTAGGCGGCCTTGTCGTAATTCGCGCCGGGGTGCTCGGCGTGCCAGGCGTCGAGTTTGCCTTGGATCGCGTCGCGTTCGGCCAGCAGGGCACGGTTGCGCGGCGCCAGATCATTGATGACCTGTTCGGCACCGGCCCAGAACGCGGCGGAATCCACGCCGGTCCCGGGAAGCGCCTCGTTCTCGATGAACTCGTGGAGAACGCTGGCCACCTGGAGCCCGCCGACCTGAATCCGCTCTGTCATCTACTGCCTCACTTCTGAGAAAGCCGGGTGTGAAAAGACGGGACCAATGTTACCCGCCGGTAGTGGTTACCTCGCGCGACGGGTGACGGAAGCTTCATCCGCGTCCGGTCGACGCGCTGCCAGCACATTCTCGTCCGCCGCGCCGGTATCCGATGATCCTTCGGTCGGCGCGTCGCGCGGGTTGTCGGCGATCGGCCGAACATCGGTCTTGATCCTATCGCCTCGCGCAATTAATGTACTGATCGGAACATTAGTGAGAACCGGACGGGAGTTCACGTGTCGCTGACCGACAAAGTCGTCGTGGTCACCGGAGGCAGCCGGGGCCTCGGCCGGGAGATGGTGCACGCCTTCGCCGCGGCCGGCGCCGACGTGGTCATCGCCAGCCGCAAATTCGACGGATGCGCCGAGCTGGCGGACGAGGTGAAGAACAGCCACGGCAGGCGGGCGTTGCCGGTGGCGTGCAATGTCAGCGAGTGGGCGCAGTGCGACGCGCTGGTCGAGGCTGTCTACGCCGAATTCGGGCAGGTCGACGTGCTGGTGAACAATGCCGGACTGTCACCGCTGTACCCGAGCCTGGACCAGGTGTCCGAAGCGCTGTTCGACAAGGTGATCGGGGTCAACCTGAAGGGCCCGTTTCGGCTGTCCGCGCTGATCGGGGCCAGGATGGCCGCGGCCGGTGGCGGCTCGATCATCAATATCTCCTCGATCGAGGCGACGCGTCCGGAACCGCACGCGATCCCCTATTCCGCCGCCAAGGCCGGACTGAACGCGCTCACCGCGGGTTTGGCGCAGACATACGGGCCGACGGTGCGGGTCAACACGATCCAGTGCGGCCCGTTCGAGACCGATATCGCCAAGGCGTGGCCGGATGACCTGCGCGAGGCACTGACCGAACGCAATGCGTTGCGCCGGGTCGGCGCGCCGAACGAAATCGTCGGGGCCGCGCTGTTCTTCGCCACCGAGGCGTCGGCGTTCTGCACCGGGTCCACCCTCGCGGTCGACGGCGGATGGCGGTGAGCGCGCCGTGACGGAGATGGCTCCCGCGCGCAGGCGCGGACGCCCACCGTCCTCGGAATCGACGGCGGGCGACACCAGGGGCCGGATCGTGGAGGCCGCGGTGGAACTGTTCGCGGAGAAGGGTTTCCACGGCACCGGCGTCGCCGAGATCGGCGATCGCGCCGATGTCCAACGCGGTGCGTTGTACTACCACATCGGTTCCAAGGAAGAGCTGCTCTGGCAGATCCTGCACGATTACATCCGGCTCATGCTGATCGATGCCGAGCGGATCGCCGACAGCTGCGATGACCCGATCACCCAATTGCGCGCGCTGATAGCCAGCCACGTCGGGCTCATCATCGAGCACCGCAGGGAGGTGGCGATCCAACTGCGTGACGTCACCGCGCTGACCGGGGATCGCGGCGCCGAACTGCAAGAACTGCGCGACCGGGTTCAACACTGCTGGCAGCGGGTGATCGACGCGGGTCATGCCGCGGGTCTGTTGCGCACCGACGACCACGTGGTCACCAACGGCGTGCTCGGCATGCTCAACACCGTGACCTACTGGTACCGGCCGCACGGGGGCCGCTCCCCCGACGAAATCGCCGCCATCCTGGCGGCAACCATCCTCGACGGCGTCGTCACCACGACCGATACGAAAGGCTGACCATGGCTTGGGATTTCGAAACCGATCCGGAATTTCAGAAAAAGCTCGACTGGGCGGCGGAATTCGTCCGCACCGAGGTGGAACCGCTCGACCTGATCCACCCGAATCCCTACGACCGCACCAATACCGAGGCGATGGCGCTCATGCGCCCGCTCAAGGAACAGGTCAAAGAGCAGGGGCTGTGGGCCTGCCACCTCGGTCCCGAACTCGGCGGCCAGGGGTACGGACAGCTCAAACTCGGCCTGCTCAACGAGGTACTCGGCACATCGGTATGGGCGCCGTCGGTATTCGGCTGCCAGGCACCGGATTCCGGTAACGCGGAAATCCTGGCCCACTACGGCACCCCGGAGCAGAAGGTGAAATATCTGCAGCCGCTGCTGGACGGCGAGATCGGCTCCTGTTACGCGATGACCGAACCCACCGGCGGCTCGGATCCCACCACTTTCAAGACCCGCGCGGTGCGCGACGGCGATCACTGGGTCATCAACGGCGAGAAGTGGTTCAACTCCAACGCCCAGTTCGCCAGCTTCCATATCGTCATGGTCGTCACGAATCCGGATGTCAGCCCGTACCAGGGCATGTCGATGTTCATCGTCCCCGCGGACGCCCCCGGACTCGAACTCGTGAAGAATTTCGAGGTCCACGGCTTCAGCGAGCACGAAGGGCATCTGCGCTTCACCGATGTCCGCGTGCCCGCCGACCATCTGCTCGGCCAGGAGGGGGCGGGTTTCCTCGTCGCCCAGACCCGCCTCGGCGGCGGACGCGTGCACCACGCCATGCGCACGGTCGCCCTGGTGCGCAAGGCTTTCGACATGATGTGCGAACGCGCGGTCTCGCGCCCCATGCGCAAGGGTTCGCTCGGCGGCTTGCAGATGACCCAGGAACGCATCGCCGACAGCTGGATCGAGATGGAGCAGTTCCGGCTGCTCGTGCTGCGCACGGCGTGGCGCATCGATAAAGAGCAGGACTATCTCGCGGTCCGCAAGGATATCGCCGCCATCAAGGTAGCGATGCCCAAGGTCATGCACGATATCGCCCAGCGCGCGCTGCACCTGCACGGCGCGATCGGCGTCAGCCAGGACCTCCCCTTCGTCGACATGATGAATTACGCCGAGGTCATGGCCATCGCCGACGGTCCCACCGAGGTCCACAAGATCACCCTCGCCAAGGAGGTGCTCAAGGATTACGCACCCGGGGATCCGGTCTACCCGAGCGGCTACCGCCCCACCCTGCGCGAATCCGCCCGCGAGCTGGTCGCGCGCCGCCTGGAACATATCGTCGGCAACCTGTAGCCCTGTCGGACTGCCCCGCGCCGACACCAGGTCTCGCTGATGTCAGGCGCGGGCGGGGGCGAGAGTCAGCCGATCCGGTCCGGTCGGTCCCTCCCGATCGCGGCCGCGGCGGCCGCGCGGGATCGGACGCCGAGTTTGGTGCGGGCATTGGCGATATGACGGTGGACCGTATGCGGACTCAGCGTCAGCCGTTCGCCGATCTGCGCGTCGGTCAATCCGTCCGCGACCAGCCGCAGGATTTCCCGCTCGCGGTCGGTCACCGCCTCCGGACCGGGCGGGGCGGGGCGCGACCGCACGGGGTGCCCGAGTCCGCGCAGGGTCGCGTCGGCGACGGCTGTGGCGTCGCCGCGCCAGGGGAAGTGATCCTCGCCGTGCAGTTCGACCAGGGTTGCCCGGCGGACCCTGCGAGCGACGTCGACTCCGAGGGCGAACGGCACCGCGCGGTCGTCCCTGCGGTGTAACACCGTTGTCGGGGCGGCGACGGCCGCGAGGTGCTCGGTCGCGTCGAGTTCGTAGGCGGCGGCCAACGATCTCGCGGCCTGCTCCGCGGTGGCGGACAGACGCTGGAACTGGGCGAACCGTTCGCGCTCGGTGTTGTCGGCGCCGGGGACGAACACATCGGCGAGCAGCCGCGATCCCAGTCCCCAGTGCGCGGAGATGGCGTTCACCATGGCTCGGCGCGCACTTTCCGGCGCGATGTCGGATCCACGGGCGAACGCGCCGTAGAGCACGAGCCGGTGTACCCGGTCGGGCAGCCGGGCGGCGAGCCCCGCGGCGACGGCGGCGCCGGAGGACGCGCCGACGACGGCGAAGCGCTCCACCCCGAGCGCTTCGACGATCTCGGCCGTTACGGTGATCTCCCCTTCCAAGTCGAGCGGATACCCGGCGGCGCCGGACAGGCCGCGGCCGGGCTGGTCGTATCGGATGACGGTGAACCGATCGGCCAGCCGTGACAGGTAGGCGCGGAAAAGCGGGTCCTCCCAGTTGAGGGCGAGGTGGCTACACCACCAGCCGCCGATCAGCAGTGGGGGACCACTGCCGACCTCGGAATACGCGACGTCGCCGCAGGCGGTCCGCACGTGGCGCACGATCTGATCCTCGACGCGCAGCATCACGTCACCTTTCACGTTCGCCGGGGCCGCGGCGGCGTGCCCGCCGCGGATCACCTGTTCCGGCCATCGATGATGGCCCGAAACGGCCATGACGCGGCGGCGACCGCGCAGCAGAATCGTGGACCATGACCACCACAACCTTCGGCGAACGCTGTTTCGCAAGCTGGTATCCCCGTTTCATGGCCCGCGTCGAGCGTGCCGGGCAGGCCGATGTGCGTCGTGCCCAACTCGCCCACGCCCACGGCAGGACCCTCGAGATCGGGGCGGGCAGCGGCTTGTCCGTCCCGCACTACCCCGACGACCTGGCCGAACTGGTGCTGCTCGAACCGAACCAAGCGCTGCGCGCGCAGCTGACGGCGCGGACCGACGCCCCCGCCGCTCGCGTCACCGTCGTGGACGGTGACGCGCACGCCCTGCGGTTTCCCGACGCCAGCTTCGACACCGTCACCGCGTCCCTGGTGTTCTGTTCGGTGCGCGACCCGGCCCGCGCCTTGGCCGAAGTGCACCGCGTGCTGCGCCCCGGAGGGCAGTTCCTGTTTCACGAACACGTCCGTGGCACCGGTCTGCGCGCCACGGTCCAAGACCTGCTCACCCCCGTGCAACGACGCCTCGCCGACGGCTGCCACGCCAACCGTGACTTCGAATCCCTGCTCCGCGCAACCGATTTCCACCTCGAGACGATCCTGCGCGCCCGGATGCCGACACTGCTGCCCACCATCGTGCCCCTCGTCGTCGGCACCGCGCGCCGACAGTGACGCCCTCGGGCCGCAGACGTCGCGGAGCCGATGGCTCTGCCCGAATTCGGGCGTCGTCGACGCAGCGGTGTACCGCACCGGCGCTATGCCGGAACCTGGGTCAACCGCGCGTCGAACGCCGATTCCATGTACGGGGCGATGGGGCTCAACCGCAGCACCGACGACATCCGGCGGGTCAGCGCGGGCGGCCCGATGAACTCGACGCGGCCGGTGCGCTGGGCGTGGCCGACCGGGATGCGGCCCAGCCAGACCTCGTAGAGCGAACCCACGTCCGAGCTGATCGTGATGTCGACGGGGTAGCCGGGGTCGGCGGTGCACACCGAGGGGTCGCCGGATTCGACGACGATCCAGTAGCGGCGGACGTCATCGGTGAACCGGACGGCGAGCACCTGGCGTTTCCCGGGGAAGGACGAGGTGTCCAGGCGGGTGTGCATCCACCACACCAGCAGGTCGGCGTCGAGTTCCTCGGGATCGGGTTCGCCGAAGGTCCAGCGCGCGCCCCACGCGCCGAGCCCGAACAGGATGGGCTCGAGTTCCCTGCCCGCCTCGGTCAGCAGGTAGGTCGCGCCGATCTTCTCGACGAGACCAGCGCGCTCGAACTGCCGTAGACGTTTGGTGAGCAGACTGCGCGACAGGCCGGGCAGGCCGCGGGCCAGGTCGTTGAAGCGAGTGGTGCCGATGAGCAGATCGCGCAGGATGAGCAGGGACCAGCGCTCGCCGAGCACGTCCAGCGCGCGGGAGATCGGACAGTACTGGCCGTAGCTCTGGGTCGTTTCCGACACGATCACCTCCGGGTCGCGGGGTCCATTTTCTGAACCGGGTAAGTCCACTTTCTGGACTATTCGGTTATCGCGGAGATTCGTAGCTTCGAAACATGACGACTTCCACGATTCCCACCACGATGACCGAACCGACCACCGAGTGGACAGCCCTGGCACGCCGGGTCGGCGAAACCCTGCGCCCGGAGGTCGCCGAACGCGACCGCAGCGGGGAGATCAACGCCGCCGCCTTCGACCAGCTGCGCGCGAGCGGCCTTTCGGCGGCCCTGGTGCCGGTCGAATTCGGCGGCGGCGGCGCGACCCACCGCGAGATGGGCGAGGTCCTGCGCGAACTCGGCAGGCACGACCCTGCCACCGCGGTCGCCTTCGCCATGCATTGCCATCTGGTCGCCACCCAGGTGTGGCGGCACAATCACGGCAACGACGCGACGCCGGTCTTCCAGAAGGTGGCGGCAGGCGCGCTCCTGGTCAGCACCGGAGCCTCGGACTGGGTCACCTCGAGCGGGCGGGCCGAACGCATCGAGGGCGGCTACCGGGTGCACGCGCGCAAGTCGCCCGCCAGCGGCTGCGAGGTGGGCACGGTCCTGGTAACCAGTATTCGCTGGGACGGCGCGCCGGAAGGGCCGCAGGTGCTGCACTGTGCGATTCCGCTGGCCACGCCCGGTGTGCGAATCGAAAAGACTTGGGACACACTCGGCCTGCGCGCGAGCGGATCGCATTCGGTGGTGCTGGAGGATGTTTTCGTACCCGATGCCGCGATCTCGCTGATCCGTCCGGCGGATCTGTGGCCGCCGCTGCTCAATGTCGTGATCGGTGCGGCCATGCCGTTGGTGATGGCCGCCTATCTCGGTATCGCCGACGAGGCGGTGGATCTGGCGACCGCGCTGGTGACCGGCCGCACCGACCCGCATATCTTCCCATTGGTAGGCGAGCTGATCAACGCCCACACCACGGCCGAGGATCTGATCGAGGCCATGTTCACCGGCTCGGACAATCTGCGTTTCGCCAATACCGATGACTACGCCTCGCGGACCCTCAGCCGCAAGACCGTGGCCGCGCAAAACCTGATCGACACGGTTCGCCTCGCCATCGAAACCGTTGGCGGCGTCGGCTATTCGCGCACATGTGAACTCGAGATGCGCTACCGCGACGTCCACGGCAGTCTTTTCCATCCGCTGCCGAGGGCCAAGCAGACACAGTTCACCGGGCGGGTGGCACTCGGATTCGGCCCCATCGGCACCGACTGACCACACCTTCGGCCCGGGAGGAGGGCACGATCCGGCCCCGAAATAAATGGGCCGACAACCGCATGCCCCGTGTGCCACCATGTAATTCGATGACGATCACCCCGATCGACGGGGTGATCGTCCTGCGCATCAGGAGAGGAGGAGGTGGCTTGTCGAATTCACAGGACCCGATCGCGATCGGCACGTTCGTACAGCGTTCGCACGCGATGAATACCCGCGCGGTATCCGGCCACCTCCCGTCCGGTAGCTGACCGCCGCCGAACCCTCGGCAATTCCGCTCCGCTCCTCTTCACGAAACATGGTGATCCCCATGATGTTCCGCCATGCCGCCGATCGGGCGGCGTTGACCGCCTCCAACTGGATACACACCGGCGTCCTCGTACTGAACGCCTCGTACGAGGCGCTCGACGAAATCGGCGCCGACCGGGCCGTGGTGCTGGTGACGAGCGGCGCAGCGGAATCGGTCGCCGACCGTGAGCCGTATTTCCCGATCCGGTCGAAGGAACTCGAGATCGCGCTGCCGGAGACCATCCGACTGCTGCGCTACGTCTACATCGAGCACACGGCGCTGGTGCACGACGAGAGCCGCGCCACGCTCGCCGGGGTCCTGCGCCGTGACAAGCACCGGTGCGGCTACTGCGCGAACTGGGCGCGCACCGTCGACCACATTCGCCCGCGCAGCCGGGGCGGCCCGAATACCTGGGGCAATCTCGTCGCCTGCTGCGCGCCGTGCAATACGGCCAAGGCCGATCGCACGCCGGAGGAAGCGGGAATGCGGCTGCTGTGGCAGCCGAAGGCCCCCGACCACCTGGCCAAGCGGCAACGCCGGATCTGGAAGCAACTGGCCACCACCTGACCGATGTGAGAGGAGTAAGGAATATGACCGTCCGCACCCAGCCGTCCTTTGCCGAGAACTCGACAGCCGAGAACTCGACAGCCGAGGAGTTGGCACTCGTCGACCTGCTCCCGCTCTCGGACAGCCGGGAGTGGCATCGCGCGGCGTGCCGGGGTGACCCGAATCACGAGGCGTGGTTCCCCTACCCGTCGCAGGATTTCGAGTACGCGCGAGAGATCTGCGCCGGGTGCCCGATCCGCGCGGCCTGCCGCGAATTCGCCTCGGGCACCGGGCAATCCGGAGTCTGGGGCGGGCACGAATTCGACCGCGGTCGCATGATCCGCGAGTGAGGGGCACTCGGCGGCGGCGCGGGTCGTCGTCGTGGCGCGAGCGCGCGACGGCGGCCCGTGCGCACACGCGGCCCTCGCCGTAGAGCACCCCGCGAGGTGAACATACACTGACCGTCGTGGGCACTCATCGCAGCGGAATCAAATCCCGGGGCGTCAGCAAAGGTCCGGTTATCGCAGCGGTGACAATCGTCTTGCTAGTGGTAGCGGTCTTCGCGTGGTTCCAGTTCCGGGATCGCGCCGCCGACCGCGACAGCGCGGCGGCGGCCGAATGCGTCGAAGGCGAGGCGACGCTTTTCGTCACCGTCGACCCCGATATCGAAGCGCCCGTACGGGCCGTCGCGGACAAGTACAACGCGACCACGCCGCAGGTACGCGATCATTGCGCGAAAGTGGTGGTCACGGCGCGGCCCTCGGCCACGATCGTCGCGGGTTTCACCGCGGGCGGGGTGTGGGACGGCACGCTGGGGCCGCAGCCCGCGCTGTGGATCCCGCAATCCTCCCGGTCCATCGAGGCCACGCGGGTGCCCGGTCTCATCGAAGGTGATCCGACGCCGGTCGCGGCCAGCCCCATCGTCTTGGCGGTCACCGAGGAACTGCGACGGTCACTGGACGAGGCGAAGGTCGCCTGGAGCGATCTCCCCACCCTGCAACAGGGCTCGCTCGGCGATATCGGGCTGTCCGGCTGGGGTGGACTGCGCATGGCCCAACCCGATGGCGACGCGACGCTGGCCGCGGCGACCGCGGTCGCCGCGACGGTTTCCGGCGCCGATCCGCTCACCGCCGCGGCCGCGCAGTCCGGTCAGGTGATCGCGGCGGTATCCGGATTGGCCGCGGGCGCGCCGGAGGTGGCCGATACGGGCGCCGCGCTCGATGCCATCGCGACCGCACAGCAGCAGCGCAACGCCGATATCCACGCCGTCGCCGCTACCGAGCAGCAACTGGCTACCCGGCTCGGGCTCGTGGCATACCGGCCCGCCGGAGCCGCTCCGATCGCCGACCACCCGGCCGCGATGATGTCCGGACAGTGGGTGGACCAGACTCAGAATCTGATCGCCAGCGTCTTCGCCGAATACCTGCGCGCGCCGGAGCAGTCGGCCATCTTCACCCAGGCCGGTTTCACCGCGCAGCCGCCAGAAACCGGGCCGGGCGCTTCACGCGAAGCCCTCGACAAGGTCGCCGCGACCCTCGCCCATCCGGTGCTCGGCGTGCAGTCCACGGTCGTACTCGACGTCTCGGCGTCGATGTCGACGTCGGAGGGCTCCGGCACCCGGCTGTCCAACAGTCTCGGCGCGCTGCGTTCCACCATGAATGTGATGCCCCCGGATTTCGGGCTCGGGGTGTGGACGTTCGCCAAGAATCTCGATGGCACAAAGCCCTACGACGTACTCGCGTCGACCGCGCCGCTGAGCACCACCCAGCGCACCGCCATCGACACCGCGCTGGACAAGGTGCGCGCCAGCGAATCCCGGACGGATCAGGCGTACCCGACAGTGCTCGCCGCCTACCGCGCGGCGGTCGCGAACTATGCCGCGGGCCGCACCAATTCGGTGCTGATCGTCACCGACGGCCCCGATGACGACTCCTCGCTGACCGGTGCCCAACTCCTCGCCGACATCACCGCCGCCACCGACAAAGCGCGCCCTGTACGCATCGATATCGTCGTCATCGGCGGCAGCGGGACCGAAACCCTGAAGGATCTCACCGAGAAGACCGGCGGCACCTACACCCGGGTGGCGACGTCGGACAATCTCACCTTCGCCAGCACCGTGGTGAAGGCACTGACCAGCCCATAGCCCCCGGGCTATAGCCCATAGCCCCGGGCTCGCTCAGTCGGCGTATGCCTGCGGCGGCGGGCAGGAGCACACCAGATTGCGGTCGCCGTACGCGCCGTCGATACGACGGACCGAGGGCCACACCTTCGCCCGCGCGTGCGCCAGACCACGCGGGTAGACCGCGGTCTCGCGGCTGTACGGATGCTCCCACTCCCCGACCAGGCTCGCCGCGGTGTGCGGCGCACCGCGCAGCGGATTGTCCTCGATCGGCCAGACGCCCGCGCCGACCTGGTCGATTTCCGCGCGGATGGCGATCATCGCCTCGATGAACTCATCGATTTCGGCGAGGTTCTCGCTTTCGGTCGGCTCGACCATCAACGTGCCGGCCACCGGGAAACTCATGGTCGGCGCGTGGAAGCCGTAATCGGCCAGACGCTTGGCCACATCATCGACGGTTACGCCGGTCCGTTTGGTGATCTCGCGCAGATCCAGAATGCACTCGTGCGCGACCATTCCGTTGTCGCCGGTGTACAACACCGGGAAATACTCGTCGAGCCTGCGGGCGATGTAGTTGGCCGAGGCGATCGCGGACAGGGTCGCGCGACGCAGCCCGTCGGCGCCCATCATCCGGATATAGGCCCAAGTGATCGGAAGGATCGAGGCAGAGCCGTATTTCGCGGCCGAAACCGCGTGCGAGCCCGGTTCCAGCGGGTCGCCCGGCAGATACTTCGCGAGGTGCGAGCGCACCGCCACCGGGCCGACGCCGGGTCCGCCGCCGCCGTGCGGAATGCAGAACGTCTTGTGCAGATTGAGGTGACTGACGTCACCGCCGAAATGTCCGGGACGCGCCAATCCGACCAGGGCGTTCAGATTCGCCCCGTCGACGTAGACCTGGCCGCCCGCCTCGTGCACCAGCGCGCACAATTCGGCGACCTCGTGCTCGTAGACACCGTGGGTGGAGGGGTAGGTGATCATGATGCAGGACAGCCGCTCGGCGTGGTCGGCGATCTTGGCACGCAGGTCGTCCAGGTCGACATCGCCGTTATCGCGGCATTTCACCACCTCGACCCGCATGCCTGCCATGGCGGCCGATGCCGCGTTGGTGCCGTGCGCGCTGGAGGGGATGAGGCAGGTATCGCGGTGCGCGTCACCGCGATCGAGGTGGTAGCGCCGAATGGCGAGCAATCCGGCGTACTCGCCCTGGCTGCCCGCGTTCGGCTGCAGGCTCACCGCGTCGTAACCGGTGATCTCCGCCAGCCAGTTCTCCAGGTCCGAGATGACCCGCAACAGACCCGGCGCGTCCTCGACGGGTGCGTACGGGTGCACCCGCGCGAACCCGGGCCAGGTGATCGGCTCCATCTCCGCGGTCGAGTTCAGCTTCATGGTGCACGATCCGAGCGGAATCATGCTGCGGTCCAAGGCGATATCCTTGTCCGAGAGCCTGCGCAGGTACCGCAACATCGCGGTTTCCGTGTGGTAGCTGGTGAAGGCCGGATGGGTGAGGAATTCCGAGGTGCGGGTTTCGATCGCGGCCGAGGAAATCTCACCCTCCACGGGGGCCGCCGCATCCAAGGACCGTGCGGTGCCGAAGGATTCGAGTACCGCCGCGACATGCGTCTGCGTCGTCGCCTCGTCACAGGCGATGCCGACGTGATCGGCGTCGACCAGCCGCAGGTTGATACCGCGTGATTTCGCCTTCGCGACAACGGCTTCCGCGCTGCCGGGCACTCGCGCCAGCACGGTGTCGAAGAAATCACCGTGCACGAGCGCACCGCCGAGCCCCGCCGCGATGGCCGCCGCGTGCGCGTGTACCCGTCGCGCGATCGCGCGCAGACCGTCGGCGCCGTGGTAACTCACGTACATGGCCGCCACGATCGCGAGCAGCACCTGCGCGGTACAGATATTCGAGGTGGCCTTCTCACGGCGGATGTGCTGCTCACGGGTCTGCAGGGCGAGCCGGTAGGCCGGATCGCCGTCCGCGTCGACCGAGACCCCGACCAGCCGCCCTGGCAGTTGACGCGCGTAGGCCTGCCTGACCGCGAGGTAACCGGCGTGCGGGCCGCCGAAGCCGAGCGGCACCCCGAAGCGCTGGGTAGTGCCGAAGCAGACGTCGGCGCCCTGCTCCCCCGGCGCGGTGATCAATGTCAGCGCGAGCAGGTCGGCGCCGACCGCGACGAGCGCGCCGCGTTCGTGCGCGGCGGCGATGACCGCGCTCCAGTCGACGACGCGGCCGGACGCGCCAGGTACCTGCACGAGCACTCCGAAGAAGTCACCGTCGGGCAGCACGCCGGAGGACAGATCCGCCTCGATGATCTCGATGCCGAGCGGCTCGGCGCGGGTCGACAGCACCGTCCTGGTCTGCGGGAACAGATCGGCATCGATGAGCAACCTGCTGGATTTCGACCGGCCCGCGCGGCGCAGCAAGGTCATCGCCTCGGCCGCCGCGGTGGCCTCGTCCAACATGGACGCGTTGGCGACATCCATGCCGGTGAGGTCGGACACCATGGTCTGGAAGTTGAGCAGCGCCTCGAGCCTGCCCTGGCTGATCTCGGGCTGATAGGGCGTGTAGGCGGTGTACCAGGCCGGATTCTCCAGCAGATTGCGCACCAGCACGGGCGGGGTCAGCGTGTCGTAATACCCGAGCCCGATCATCGAGGTGGACACGCTGTTCGCGTTGGCCAGCGCCGCCAGTTCGGCGAGCACCTCGTGTTCGGTCGCGGCCTGCGGTAATCCGGCCAGCGACACCACGGTGTCGTCGAGGATGCGGGCCGGGATCGCGGCGGTCGCCAGCTCGTCCAGCGAGGCGACGCCGACGACCGGCAGCATCCGGGCGAGTTCACCCCGGTCCGGTCCGATGTGGCGGTCGGCGAAAGATCGAGTCACGTCAGCTCCAAGGGGTCGGGCGGGTCGACCACGCGGTCGACAGGTACCAGCCCTCCCCCTCTGTCGTGGAGCCTGAGAGATTCGGGAGTTGTCATCCCTTTCCCCATGGGCGGGCGACACGGGGCCACCACTTTCCAGAGGCGCCGAAGCCCGTACGGTCCGGTTGCCTGAGAGATTGACGGGGAGGTGCTGCTCCTTCGGCGCCCGGACTCATGTCGAGACCGGAACTCTCCCGCACGGCGGCGACGCACCGTCCAGTTTATGCGGAGTGGCCCTCGAACCCGGTCTTCAGGTCTGTGTCGCCCTCATCACTCGACGCTACGAGGGCGATCTCCACAGAAAAGGCCGCCCCGGTGCCCTCCGGGACGGCCCGCACCGGATCTCAGCCGGTCTTGGAATCCATCCGCGCCTTGCGACGGTAGGCCAACTCGTCCTCGGGGCGCTCGGTCACGGCGGAGGCCCGTTCGGCGGGGAAATTGGCGATCGCGCCGGTCAATTCCCGCATGGCGCCACTGACGGCGATACCGAACACTCCCTGCCCGCCCTGCAGTAAATCGACGACTTCCTCGGGCGAGGCGCATTCGTAGACCGAGGTGCCGTCCGAGAACAGGGTGATACCCGCCAGATCCTGAACACCGCGGCTGCGCAGATGATCGACCGCGATCCTGATGTTCTGAAGCGAGATGCCCGCATCCAGCAGTCGCTTGACGATCTTCAGAACCAAGATGTCCTTGAACGAGTACAGGCGCTGACTGCCCGATCCCGCCGCACCGCGAATCGACGGCACGACCAGTCCGGTGCGTGCCCAATAATCGAGCTGTCGGTAAGTGATGCCCGCCACCTGACACGCGCTGGGGACGCGATAGCCGACTAGATCGTCGGGCACCGAATCATCCGGGAACAGGCCTGGCTGTACCACATCCTGCGATTGCTCTGCCACTGACCACTCCCTTGCTTCGCCGACGCCTTGCCTCATCGATGACCCGGCTCCGTGACGACCATCTACCCGCCGTAACGGACATGGCCCAACTGTCGAGATTACTCCCACTGATTCTCCTGGGAGCAGCATCATCGATCCAAACGCGACGCGCGGTAAAAGTCTCGACCTGTAGTTCAGGGCTAGAAGATAGCCATACCGTTCAGCTATCGGTGGCCTTGAAATCGTCCGGGGAGACCGACTCCAGGAACTCTTTGAACTTCTCCACCTCGTCCTCGCGCTCGTCCGGCATCACCAGCCCCGCTTCCTCGAGCACAGCCTCTTCGGCGTAGATCGGGCAACCCACCCGCAAGGCGATCGCAATCGAATCGGAGGGACGCGCGGAGATGGTCAACTCGTTGTCGAACACCAGATCCGCGTAGAACGTGCCCTCCTGCAGGTCGACGATCCGCACTTCCTTGAGGGTATGCCCGAGCTCGGCGATCAGGATCTTGATCAGATCGTGAGTCAGTGGGCGGATCGGGGTCACCCCCTCCTGTTCCAGCACGATCGCAGTCGCCTCCGCCTGCCCGATCCAGATCGGCAGATACCGGTCCCCGGACACTTCGCGCAGCAAGAGCACGGGCTGGTTCTGCGGCTGCTCGACACGAATGCCGATGACGCGCATCTCACTCATCGCACTGCCTCCCATACTCGCCGGCCGCCCGGCATGACCGCTGCGGAGCTCGCCGTACCACCGAGTCTAAGCGAACTCCGAGCAGTGCCGCGATCGGTGTACTGAGCCGAAACCTGCGTGTTGTCACGGTGGAATACGCGCGGGGATCCCCGCGCCGACGCGCGCGTACGACACGCGGGAAAGGTGCGGCGGCTCAGCTGCCGAGCGAATTGCGCACCGATGCCTTGACCAGGCACGTATGCAGAGTGAGCGAGAGGGCGGCGAGCTCGCGCGCCGTCTCCTCGGCCCGCGCCCGAGCGCTCGCGTCGCGACTCTTGGCGATCGGCGCGACGATCTGCGCCACCAGCGCGGCCTCGCGGTCGGCGGCCAGTTTGAAGGCGCGCAGATGCCGTGCCTCCAGCCCGAATTCGGCCATCGCCTTGGCGGTTCTCGCCAGCGTGACCGCTTCGGTATCGAAGAAACCCGCGGGCCCGGGGGTGATCAGGTTCGCCCGGATCAGATCGACGAGGAATTTCTCGTCTATCTCGGCCTGCTGGAGCAGATCCGCACGGGTGAGCCGGATTTCGTGATCGAACCGCAGTTCGTCGGGTGAAATCTCACCGGGCACGACGCCGAGCCTACGGGGCGCGGCGGCGCCCGCAACCCGAGCGGGGCGACCCGCCGGCTCGGCCGTGGGATCGGACTCGGCGACCCGCGCCGACTCCGCGCCGACGCGGCCGGAGACGGCACGGGCACGCGCTTCTCTGACACCCAGCGTCGCGGCTCCGCTATCGATGGCCTCGAGTTGTTCCTTGATCACCTTCAACGGCAGGTATTGGTCCCGCTGGGCGGTCAGCACGAACCGCAGTCGTTCGCAGTCGGCGACCGAGAATCGGCGATATCCGGAGGGTGTGCGCTCGGGCCTGATCAGGCCCTCGGCCTCGAGGAAGCGGATCTTCGAGATGGTGACGTCGGGAAAGTCGGGGCGCAGCAGATCCAGGACGGAGCCGATCGACATACCTCCGCGCGCCCACTGCGCCGCACCTGTCACAGTGCCGAGCCTTTCATGATCGCCGACACCGTCCCACCCTTGTATCCGCCGGGCCCGCGCTCGGCGGCGTCACGCGCGCCGAGCGCCGGCAGTCGATTCACTCGCCGTGCTCGCTCATAGCGAGCCCGCACCCGCCGACGGCTCGCTGACATGCGCGCGCGGACCGGTCAGGAAGACGAGCCGGAACTTCCCGATCTGTACTTCGTCACCGTTCTGCAGCTCCGAGGAGTCGACCGGCTCCCGATTCACGTAGGTGCCGTTCAGGCTGCCCACATCCACGACCTGGAACGTGTCGTCGTCCTGCCGGAATTCGGCGTGCCGACGGCTGACGGTGACATCGTCGAGAAATATGTCACTGTCGGGGTGACGACCGGCCGACGTGGTCGGCTGATCCAGCAGGAACCGCGAGCCCGCGTTCGGACCACGCTTGACGACCAAGAGGGCCGCGCCAACGGGCAGACCCTCGACCCCTTGGACCGGCTGTTCGCCGGTCGGCTCTCCGGAGCGCGACGCGTCGACCTCGTTCAGGAAATCCGCGCGGAAGACCGACGTCGTCTCGGCCGCGGTCTCCTGGTAACCCGGGTCTTTGTTCTCGCTCACCGTTTCTCTCCTCCTCGAACCTGATTATCCATACAAGCAGGTGATGCCTTCATTGACACGACGTGTCGTGTCACGAGAACACCGGCATCGGCTGCCGGACTCTGTTGGCATTGACCGTACCCTGCCGGGGCGGGCCCGTGCAGGTAGAACAGGGAAGGCTGATTCAGCCCCCGATAACTCCTTGATAACCTGCGGCATCCAGTAGTTCGGAGAGCGTGTCGTCGAGGCCGGCGGCGTCGGCGACCTCCAACTCGAACAGCCAGCCCGCACCGTAGGGATCGGTGTTCAGCGTCTCCGGCGCCTGCGCCAGTTCCTCGTTCACCGCAACGACTTTCGCGGTCAGCGGGGTGTAGATGTCGGAAACGCTCTTGGTCGATTCCACCTCGGCGACACTGTCCCCCGCGGCGACATCGTTATCCGCGTCGGGCAACTGCACGAACACGACGTCACCGAGCTGTGACTGGGCGTAGTCGGTGATGCCGACCCGGACCGTGGTCGGGCCGATTCGGCGCACCCATTCGTGCTCCTCGGTGTAGCGCAGATCCTCGGGGGTCTGGGTCACAAGGCCGTCCTTTCTTCGTCAAGGTCGCACGCAACTCTATTCGAGGCTCGCCCACGAGGCCGACCCGACGTCTCCGTTACGGGGTGCGCTGTGGCACAGCCGGTATCGCGCGCGCCACCGCGACGGCCTTGCCCAGGTACAGAACACCCGTCCATACGTAAACCGCGGTACCCCAGATCAGGAACGCCCCGCCGAAAGCCCGGCCGAAAGCGTCGAGCGGCCAGTCCATCTCTCCGGCCAGCAGCCAGGGCAACGCCGACATCAGCGCGAAGGTCGCCGCCTTACCCAGGTAGATGACTTCGGGCGGATCGAGGTCGCGGCGCTTGTAGACTCCGAGCGTCAGGGTGAGGACCAGATCGCGCCCGACCAGGATGACCGCCACCCACCACGGGATGAGCCCGCGCACGACGAAGGCGAGCAGCGTGGTCACCAGGTACAGCCGATCCACGAACGGGTCGAGCAGCGCGCCGAGGCGCGAGGACTGGTCGAGGAGCCTGGCCAGCTTTCCGTCGAGGAAGTCGGTGACACCGCTGGCGATCAGCAGGGCGAACGCCCAGCCGTCGGCCCGCACGACGAGCAGCAACCACAGGAACAGGGGAACACCGAGCAGTCGTAGCACGCTCAGCAGATTCGGGACGGTCAGGATGCGGTCGGCGAGGATGGCCCGCACGCCGGTTTCGGCGTCGGCTTCACCGTGCGGTTCCGTCGCCCCCGATTCGGTTGTCACAGTCCAGTGCTTACCGCACCGACCCCGGCCGCCGCCATCCGGGCACGCGGTTGCCCACGACGGATCCTGCCGGATCGACGGGTTATGTCACATCCGACGTGGTGAAAGAATGAATGTGAAACCATCTCAGCTGCCCGACCATGTGAGCGAGAGGAAGCCATGCCCGCATTCGACTACGACGTGGTTGTGATCGGTTCCGGATTCGGCGGCAGCGTGAGCGCGCTGCGGCTCACCGAGAAGGGGTACCGGGTCGGCGTACTCGAGGCGGGCAGGCGCTGGGATCCGGAGGATCTGCCGCGCACGAATTGGGATGTGCGCAAATCCATCTGGGCGCCGCGACTCGGCCTCACCGGCACCCAGCGCATCAGTGTCCTCGGCAAATGCGCGGTGTTCTCCGGGGCGGGAGTCGGCGGGGGCTCGCTCATCTACGGCAATACGCTCTACGAACCGTTACCGAATTTCTATACCGACAAACAGTGGGCGCATATCACCGACTGGCGCGACGAACTGGCGCCGTACTACGACCAGGCCCAGCGCATGCTCGGGGTGACGACGAACCCGCGGATGACTCCCGCCGATCAGGTGATCCGAGAGATCGCCGAGGATCTCGGCGTCGGCGACACCTTCCACCCGACCCGCGTCGGGGTGTATTTCAACGAGGACGATCCCGGCGCCGAAGTCGACGACCCCTACTTCGGCGGTGTCGGGCCGCGTAGGCGCGGCTGCGTTCACTGCGCGCGGTGTTTCACCGGCTGCCCGCACAACGCCAAGAACACCACCCCCAAGAACTACCTGTACCTCGCCGAACAATTAGGCGCGCAGGTGCATCCGCTGACCACGGCCACCGAGGTCAGGCCGCTGTCCGGCGGCGGTTACGCGGTGCGGACCGTGCGCTCGGACCGTTGGATCCGCAAGCAGCCCAGAACATTCACCGCCGAACAAGTCGTCTTCGCCGGAGCGGCGCTCGGCACGCAGAAACTCCTGCACAAGATGCGCGACGAGCGAGTGCTCCCGGAGTTGTCGCCGCGCCTGGGCGAGCTGACCCGGAGTAATTCCGAGGCAATCCTGAATGTGGTGAGCCGCTCGCGCGCCGATTTCGCCGAGGGCATCGCGATCACCTCCTCCATCCATCCCGAGGCCGATACCCACGTCGAGGTCTGCCACTACGGCGCGGGACAGAACGCCCTGTTCCCGATGTCGGTGCCGATCGTGGACGGCGGCGCCTTCCGGTTCCTGCGTTTCCTGCTCGCTGTCGTGCTGCATCCGCTGGTGTTCCTGCGCAGCCTCGATGCCAGGCATGCGTCGGAGAAATCGGTGATCCTGCTGGTGATGCAATCGCTGGACAACTCGCTCACCTCGTACCGCAAGCGCGGCCTGCTGAAGACCAAGGCGGGCACCGGTGAACCGAATCCAAGCTGGATACCCCTCGCGCACGATATCGGCCGCAGATTCGGCGCCAAGGTCGACGGCGACACCCACGGTCTGGTCATGGATGTGTTCAACATCCCGGCAACGGCCCACTACATCGGCGGCTGCGTCATCGGCGAGAGCGCCGACACCGGCGTCGTCGACCCGTACCAGCGGATCTTCGGTCATCCCGGCCTGCACGTCGCCGACGGCTCGGCCGTCACCGCGAATCTGGGCGTCAACCCGTCGCTGACCATCACCGCCCAAGCCGAACGCGCCATGGCGTTCTGGCCCAACAGAAACGAATCCGACCCGCGCCCGCCCCTCGGCACCCCCTACCGCCGAATCGACCCGGTCCCCCCTGACCACCCCGCGGTCCCCGATACCGCCCCCGGCGCCCTGCTGCTCCCCCTGACCCCCGTCGACCCTGCGCTGCGAGCCGATCGCGCGAACACCACCCCCCCTCGACCCGACAACGGCACACGAAGCGGGGCCCGCGCCGTCCGGAATCCGGCAGGACCCGAAATAGTCGCGAGCGAACCACTCGCGGCTGAACACCCGCAGCGCATTTCGTATCCGCGCGCTGTCCCGGCCCCGTACGGAGCGAGCCCGACGGGTGACCGGTCGCGGCCGTCTCGAAGGGGCCGCGAACCCGCCACGCCGCAGGCGCTGCGAAAATGTCACGGTGGATGGGATCGATTTACGGACCTACGTCCCCGCCGATGAGGTGCGGGCTCGTGGGCGGGCATTGCGTGAGCGCGTGCCGGTGACTGTGCGCGATCGCGACGCCATCGGTCCGCGGCGTCCGGGAGTTCTGGAATTCCTCGAGGCGAGCCACGCGAATCGGCTGCCGCATCTGGTGCCCCTGCGGGTCGGGCGAATGATGTCGGGACCGTTCACCTTCTACCGGGGTGCGGCGGGGTTGATGGCGGCCGATCTGGCGCACAGTCCGGTGAGCGGATTGGACGCGCAGATCTGCGGCGACGCCCATGCCGCCAACTTCGGCCTGTACGGCACGCAGCGCGGCGAAATCGTCATGGATATCAACGATTTCGACGAGACCGTGGTCGGGCCGTGGGAGTGGGACCTGGAGCGCCTCGCGGCCAGTCTCGTCCTGGCCGGCCGGGAATCGGGCGTGGACGAGGACGGGTGCCGCGCCGCCGCACGCGACGCGGCCACCTCGTACCGGACCTCCATCGATCGGCTCGCCGCATTGCCGTTCATGGAGTCGTGGACCGCGTTGCCGGACGAATCCGTGCTCAGCGCGGCCAAGGCCGACGATCTGCTGGACAATTTCCAGAAGGCGGCCAAGAAAGCGCGCAAGAACACCAGCGCCAAGGTGGCCTCGAAGTGGACCGAACACATCGATGACCACGAGACCGGCGTCCGCAAACAGCGATTCATCAGCGACCCACCGGTTCTCACCGCCGTCGCGGCGGAGGTGGCCGACGCGGTCGTCGACGGTCTCGAACGCTACACCGACACCCTGCGGGAATCGCGACGCAATCTGGTCACCCGATTCGCGGTGTCCGACATCGCGTTCCGCATCGTCGGTACCGGCAGCGTCGGGCTGCACAGCTATGTGGCACTGCTGCACGGCAACGACGGCGAATCCCTGGTGCTGCAGCTCAAGCAGTCCATTCCCTCGGCGTTGTCGCCGTATCTCCCGCCGCGCCCCGAATGCCACGAGGGTGAGCGAATCGTGCAGGGCGCCAGGCTCGTTCAGGCCGAAACCGATATCCTGCTCGGCTGGACCTCGGTGCGTCTCGGCGAGGCGGAACTGCCGTTCATCGTGCGCCAGTTCCGTAATCTCAAGGGCAGTATCGATCCGGCCGGACTCGGCGCCGATGATCTCGACGATTACGGCAGACTCGCGGGCGCGCTGCTGGCACGGGCGCATTCGCGTTCGCTCGATCCGCGCCTGACCTCCGGATATCTCGATGGCGACGAGAGTTTCGACGACGCGGTCACCTCCTTCGCGGTCCGCTACGCCGACCGCACCGAAGCCGATCACGCCGAATTGGTCGCCGCGGTCGAGGCCGGGAAGCTGGCCGCGGAACTGCCCGAGTGACCGTGTCTGCGGCGCGCACGGCCGTCATGCTCGTATCCTGTCGAGGGACGACGTGAAGGGCGGTCGCGAATGCTCGTGCGAGTGCAGAACCCGACAGGCACACATGCCGAACGGGCGCTGATCGACTGGTTGCGCACCTGGAAGGATCCGGGCAGCCCGCACGGGGTTGCGACGATCAATTGCAGTCTGTTCCACGAGGATCGGCTGCACCAGTTCGACGCGGTGGTCTGGACGCCGACCAGTTGCGTGGTGATCGAGGCGGAGGCGCTGTCGACCCGCCAGGACGGCGTCCTGGATATCCCGCTCAACGGGCCGTGGACGATCGACGGCGAACCCGCCGCCCTCGAGGGCAGGGATCGGCGTACACCGCTGGACAAATCCCGCGATCACACCTTCGCCTTGCAGAGCTGGCTGGCAGCGCGCGGACTCGGGCAGCGCGCTGTGCACGGCGTCGCGCTCGTCGTCCCGCTGCGCGGGGCCGAGCTGAAGGTCCAACAGGAGTGGAACGACCCGAGTTTCGATGTCATCCTCGGCAACGATCCGGGGCGGCTGCGCCACTATTTCGAGGCGCTGTCGGAGTCGGAGAAGCACCTGTGGACGGCCAACGACGTCGCGGTCGCGTTCCGCGGTCTCGGCATCCTGCCGTATCTGCCCGCGCCGCAGGAACTGCTGCACGAGGGTTTCCTCGGGCCCATCGATATCACCCTGTGGCACGGTGGCCCGCAGCAGGCCCAGGCCGAGGCCTACGCCGAGGAGATGGCGAGAGCCGCTCAGGAGGCGAAGCGACCCATCATCGAAGCGCCCTGGTACAGCCCGTGGAAGCTGTATCCGACGGAGGCCGGCGATATCGATATGGGCAGGGCTTTCATGCGCGCCGTGCTGACCATCGGCATGGTCATCGGGATCGCGTGGGTGCTGTGGTTCGTCATCATGGCGATCACGACCTACGGGCCCTGACCGACGATCCCGCCACCGGTTAGGGTCGTCGGCGTGATCGCTGTACGGCAGACCTTCGGCACGGCACGGCTCGGCGTCGTCGCGGTCTGTATCGCCATCGTGGCCGCGGTGCCGCTGAGTTTCCCCGCCGATGGTGGTCCGACGCGGGCCGACCGCGAGGTGGCGGCGCCGATACTCGACAACCTGGATCGGTACCGCGCGCTGTATCGGGTCCTGGTCGTCCCCAGCGATGCCTACATCCTGATTCCGCTGTTGTTCGCCGCCGCCGCCTGGTTCGCGGTGCACCGCCGATGGTGGCGCGCCGCCACGATGCTCGTGGTTCCCGAGGTGGCCGTGGCGGTCAATACCTGGATCCTGAAACCGTTGTGGGACCGGCCGTTATCCGACTATTCGGCGTACCCGAGCGGGCACACCGTGCATCTGGTCGCCATCGCGGCGACCTTCGTGCTGCTGACCGATTCGGTCGCGACGCGCTACGTCGTCGTGGTGGTGACGGCGTTGTCACTGGGCGGGGTCGCGGTCGGCATGATCGGGCTCGGCTATCACCTCGTCACCGATGTCATCGGCGGTGCGGCCGCCGCGATCGCCCTGGTCATCGTGCTGTGCGCGCCCACGCGACTCGCGGCGGGCACGAACCCTCGGTCGACCGGATCTTCACGTCGACCGTCGGCATCGACTCCACCGACGACGCGGCAACAGCCCGGTTCGACCGTTCAGGACGGGCGGCGCGCCGGGAATTCCGCGCCGAGTTCGGCGAATACCGCCGCATTCATCGCGAAAGCCCGCTGCCCTTCATCGATGACGCGGCGGCGCTCGAGGTCGTCGACCGCCAATTCATCGAGCAGTCGGCGGTATTCGCGCTTGAAAGCGGCCGGATTGCCGATGCCGTCGAAGACGTAGAACCGCACTCCGTCGCCGCGGCGCGGCAGATCCCACAGTTTCTCGGCGGTACCCCGGATGACCTGACCGCCGGAGAGGTCACCGAGGTAGCGGGTGTAGTGGTGGGCGATATAGCCAGCGGGCCACTGCGTGGCGCATTCCTCGATACGCGTGGCATAGGCCGTGGTCGCGGGCAGCGCGGTGAGTCCGTCACGCCATCGCGGGCCGATCAGATGGGCGAGATCGCGTTCGAGTTCGGCGATCCTCGCCAGTTCGGGCCGGATGAACGGCGCGGCGATCGGATCGGCGGCGAGGAGGTCCCAGTGGGCTTCCAGCGCGCGGTAGATGAACCACAGCTGGACGGTGTAGCGCTGATAGGACGCGATACCGAGTGAGCCGCTCAGCATCTCGCCGATGAACGAGGAATTCTCGGCCTCGGCGTGCTGACGTTCGGTCGCCGAACGGATCTGGGCCGAGAACGTCGCCGCGTCATCCGACATATCCGAACCACCTCACCATCGCCCGTGAGCAACCCGTATGGATACCCTCATAATCCGCACCGACCATACCGGTTCGATACCGCCGACGCACGAGTGTTCGGTCTAGCGCATCCGCGCGCGCGAGCCCCCCGCCACCGAGTCACGCGACCGAAGACCCGCGCCTGCGCCTGCGCACGACCGGCCTACGCAGCGAACCGAATCGGCGCAGGATCCGCGGCCGCAATTGGGTCCGGTCGAACCATTCGCCGAGAGTGACGCCCGCCGCCAGGGCACAGCCGACGCAGAAGGCCGCGAGCAGCTGATTGAACCCGAGCAGCAGTTCGTCGGTCAGCAGTGCGTAGAGCCCGCGGTACACCTTCAGACCGGGCAGCAAGGGCGTGATGCCCGCGACCGCGACGACCAGCGGCGGCGTCAACGACCGCCGCGCCATCAGACCACCGGCCAGACCGACCATCGTCGCCGCTACGCCGGAGGAGATGATCGGCCCGAAACCGGCCTGCTGAACGAGCAGGAAGCAGATGATGCCCGCCGCCCCGCCCAACGCGGCCGCGGCCAGCGCCCGGCGCTCCGCGTAGCAGGCCAGCGCGAAGGCGAACGCGGCCACCGCGCCCGCGACCAATTTGACCGGCAGATCGATGAGATCGCGGCCGGAGGTCATATCGATGGAGGGCGCCGTCGCGCCGAGCACCTGGCCCAGACGCAGCGCGAGCACGATGCCCGCGACGATGCCGCCGGTCATCATCATGACCTCGAGCAGTCGCGCGGACGCGGTGATCGGCGCACCCGTGATGGCGTCCTGTACCGCGCCGACCAATTGCAGACCACTGAGCAGCACCGTGATTTCCCGCCGCGATGATGAGCGTCGGGTCGACGGCGATCCCGAGCGGTCCCGCCAGCGTGGACAAGACGATGGCCGGCGTCGCCGCGATGACGCCGCCCGCCATATGTTGGAAGAAGAACGGGAGGCCGTAACCGTTGAGCACCCGGTTCACCCGGTCGATGAGTGCGGTGGTGCCGAAACTGACCGCCGCCACCAGCCAGCCGCCGCCGAGCAGCGCGCCGATGGCCGCGGCGAGCAGCGACCAGCCGAAGGTGGCGGTCCAGCGGTGGTAGGGATGCGGCGCGGTGGTGATGGCGTCGAGCGCGGCGCGCGCGTCGTCGGGGGCGACGACCTGGGTGCGGATACGGCGGGTGAGCCGGTCGACGGCCGCGAGCCGCGTGAAATCCAGCGACCGGTAGTGCACGACGCGCATGGTGCTCGCGGGCGGCAGGCGGGGACCGCGATCGGCCCAGATGCGGATGGCGTCGTAGGTGACGTCGATATCGCAGCGCGCCAGGCCGTAGGTGGCGGCGATGAAGCGGACCTGGGTCGTGGTGTCGATCACGCCGGTGCCCGAGGCCAGCACGACCTCCCCGACCCGCACGGCGAGATCGAGTACTTCGGCGACCCTCGCGTCATCGGCCAGATCGATCGGTTGCAGTGGCGTCGGAGCCGACACGATGGTGTCGGCCATGGCCTGCCGGTCCGCGACCAGCAGGCCGACGGCCTGGGTAACCCCCGGCACCCGCAACGCTCGACGCGGCCGTAAGCGCCCGCGCCTGCCGGTGTGCCCGGACCGCGAAATCGTCTCTTCTGCTCCCGAGAGTGCGTCAAGACCCATGCCCGCGAACGTAGTCAACTCCTCCGCGATCGCGCATCCGCGCCTGTCACAGACATGCCGAATGCCACATCGACCGGCCGGTTCCTCCGGTGCCGGGAGACGTGTCAGCGCAGGTCACGGCGACGGAATGCCGCGATACCGACCCCGATCAACACCGCGGAGACGGCGAGCAGCCACAGGATCGGCCGCCACTGCCACGGCGCGCCAGGCAGTTTCGGCGGGTGCACGAAAGGCACCACGTCGACCAGCCACTGCGGCAATCCGTCCAGCGCCCCGAGGAAGAAGACGACCAGCATCGCGCTGAGCACACCCCAGGCCATCGGGGCGAACCGCGGCGCGAGACCGAAGATCGCCACCGCGATCCCCGTCAGCACCCAGACGGCGGGCACCTGGACCAGCGCGGCGCCGAGCGAGTCGCCGACCTTCTCCACGATCGCGCCGTCCATCGCACCGTAGACGACGCCGATCGCCCCACCGGCGATCACCAACAGCAGCGCGGGCCCGATCAGCGCGAAACCGAGGTGGCTCAACGCGTATCGCTCGCGACTCACCGATCCGGCCAGCGCCGTCTCGGCGCGCTGGGTGTTCTCCTCCTCGTGCAGCCGCAGCACCGCCGAGATCGAATAGGCAGCCGCCGCGATGGCGAGGAAGGACACCGCGAAGGTGATGAAGGAGTTCTGCAGCACGTCGGAGCCGCCCATCCTGGCAATCACGTCCTTGACCTGCTGACTGTCGTCGAGCATCTCACCGACGCTGTCGATGGCCCCGCCCATCAGCAGCCCGTACAGCAGGAATCCGACCGACCACGCGAGCAGAGCGCCGCGATGCAGCCGCCAGGCCAGCCCCGCCGCACCGGACAGCCCCGGCGCGGCCACCGCCGGGCCCGGTCGTTCGGCCAGCAGCCCCGACCCGGTATCCCGATGACGCAGCAGCGCGTAGGCCGCGACGGTGCCCGACACGGCGAGCACCGTCAGCGGGATCAGCACCCACCAGCGTTCGTCGGCGAACGGGCGCATATTGATACACCAGCCCAGCGGCGAGAACCAGGACAGCACGCCGTTGCCCGCGTCGCCGACCGCGCGCAGCGCGAATGCCGTACCGAGCGCGGCGAAGGCGATCCCGCGCGCGACCCTGGCCCCGGTGCTCACCTGCGCGGCGACCGCGGCTACCGAGGCCCAGACCAGCCCGGAACCACCGAGCGCCGCGCCGTAGGCCACCGCACCGCCGGCGGGCAGACCGCTGCCGATCAACGCGGCGGCGGCGAGCACGCCGACGAGTGCGCAGCCGACGCTCGTCATCATCAGCGCGGCGGTCAGTCCCGCGTAGCGGCCGATACTGGTGGACCCCACCAACTCCGCGCGCCCGGTCTCCTCCTCGACGCGGGTGTGCCGGATGACGGTCAGGATCGTCGCGATCGCGATCATCGCGTAGAACGGTCCCGCCTTCCACAATCCGATCGAGCCGAGTTCGGTCCCGAAAACCGGTCCGTACATCGCGACGAGCGCGGGGCTGTCGGTGATGGACCTGGCGTAGTTCTCGAGTCCGGCCTCGGTGTCGTACACGCCCTGGGTACTGACCACATAGAACGTCGGCAACAGTCCGAAGGCGAGTACCCACAGCGGCAACACGATCCGATCTCGGCGCAGGATGAGCCGGAGCACCTGCCGGGTGCCCGCGAAATCGGGCGATCGGCGCGATACCGGTGCGCTGAAACCGCTTTCGGCGGTGACGGTGGTCATGCCCGCACCTTCTCCCCGGACTCCTGTGCCGCGCCTTCGACGTGGTAGTGCCGCAGGAACAATTCCTCCAGTGTCGGCGGGGCACTGGTGAGGCTGCGCAGCCCGGTGTCGCCGAGCACCCGGATCAGTTCGCCCAGATGTTCCCCGTCCACCTGGCAGCGCAGCGTCGAGCCGTCGCGCACGACGTCGTCGACCCCGGCGATCCGGGTGAGATCGCCTGGATCGCCGAGTAATTCGGCGGTGATCGAGGTGCGCGAGAGATGCCGCATATCCGACAGCGAACCGCTTTCCACGGTGCGGCCCGACCGGATGATCGTCACCCGATCGCACAGCGCCTCCACCTCGGACAGGATGTGGCTGGACAGCAGTACCGTGGCTCCGCGCTCCTGCGCCTCGCGCGCGCATTCGCGGAATACCTGTTCCATCAGGGGATCCAGACCCGAGGTCGGCTCATCGAGCAGCAGCAGTCGCACATTGGAGGCGAAGGCCGAGACCAACGCGACCTTCTGCCTGTTGCCCTTGGAGTAGGCGCGCGCCTTCTTGCGCGGGTCGAGGTCGAAACGTTCGATCAGCTCGGCGCGACGCCCGGCGTCGATACCGCCGCGCATGCGAGCCAGCAGGTCGATGGTCTCCCCGCCCGACAGCGACGGCCACAGCGTGACATCGCCGGGCACATAGGCGAGTTCGCGATGCAGGGCGACCGCGTCGGTCCACGGGTCACGCCCGAACAGCGCGGCGCGGCCCTCGGTGGCGCGCAGAATTCCGAGCAGGACGCGAATAGTCGTCGATTTACCCGCGCCGTTGGGCCCGAGGAAACCGTGGATTTCCCCCTCGTCGACCGAGAGGTTCAGCCCGTCGAGGGCTGCGACATGTCCGAATGTCTTGGTGAGATCGGTGATCTCGATTACCGGTTGGGTGGCTCGATCGGCCATTATCGCTCCTCGTCGAGTGCGTCCAGCAGCGTGGAATCGGTCAGCATTCCCTGCGTGTAGAGCTCGAGCGCCGGGAATGTGGTCTCCTCGGCGATATCGCGAATCGCCTTGCGGTAGTCGATTTTTCCCTCACGCTGTTGGCGCAGTTGTAAGTAGAGATTCATTGCTCCGACATGGCAGAGCACGATGTATCGGGCGCGGGCGGCCGGATCGCGACTCGGTTTGATCTGACCGGCGTCCACGGCGGCCTGCATGTAATTCTCGGCGTCGTCGATCATGTGCTCCAGCAGTGATTCGGCCAGCGCTCCGCCTGCCTGGAAACTGCGCAGCATATAGGCGACGACCGGGGCGTATACCTCGATCTCGGCCAGGGCGTTGATCATGCCCGCCGGTCCGGGAGTATTGATGGCCTTGGCCTTCTCGACCCTGATGATTTCCAGCACCCGCTCGTCGCAGACGGCGCGCAATCCCTCCTTGGATCCGAAGTGATGGTTCACCAGCCCCGGGGAGACGCCCGCGGCGGCGGCGATCGCCCGGACACCGACCTGGAATCCACTCTCACCGAAGACGTCGATCGCCGCGTCGCGGATGCGCGCGACCGTGGTCAGGTCCGAGGCATTCATCGAATCGGCGGATCTTTGCGGCGCGGGGCGGCTCGGGGTGGCGTGTCGATTAAACGCATGTTCAGTAGCTTAAACACTTGTTCAGCGTGGTGGCAAGAGCTGGATCACAGTTGTCGCGTCACAGGTTTGCCGCCCACTCAGCGGGTTATCGTCGGGTTATGGATACCGGCAGCTCATCGACGGCGGATCACCTTCGTGCGGCACTCGACGGCCCCTGGCGCGATGTCAGGGAGGAGGCGCGTACCCATCTCGCGGGAGACGAATTCGCGGGCGATCCGCACCTGGATTACAAGGCGGCGCGAGCCCGGGTTCTCGAGCAGATGCGCACCGTCGCGACCATGGGATATGCCGAGCGCGGCTTCCGGCGCGAGAACGGCGGCACCGGTGAACCCGGCGCCGCGGTGACCGGCCTGGAAATGCTGGCCTACACCGATCTGTCGCTGTGGGTGAAAGCGGGCGTGCAATGGGGGCTGTTCGGCGGTGCCGTGGAGAACCTCGGCACCGAACGGCACCGCGAGTACATCAAGAGACTGCTCTCACTCGATCTACTCGGCTGTTTCGCGATGACCGAATCCGGCCACGGCAGCGATGTCGCCAATGTCGAGACCACCGCGACCTACGATCCGGCGACCGAGGAATTCGTCATCCATACCCCGACGCCGTCGGCCCGCAAGGATTACATCGGCGGCGCCGCCGAACATGCCAGGATGGCGGCGGTTTTCGCCCAGCTCGTGACCCAGGGCGAGAACAGGGGCGTGCACTGTCTGCTCGTGCCGATCCGCGACGAGCAGGGCGCGGATCTGCCGGGTGTCACCACCTACGACGACGGACTCAAAGGCGGCCTGCCCGGCGTCGACAACGGGCGCATCACCTTCGACCAGGTCCGGATCCCCCGGGAGAACCTGCTGAACCGTTACGCCGATGTGGAGCCGGACGGCACATACACCTCCGAGATCGAGAACCCGAGCCGCCGCTTCTTCACCACTCTCGGAACCCTGGTGCGCGGCCGGGTCAGCGTCGGCGGCGCGGCCGCGGCGGGGGCAAGGGTCGCGTTGAGTATCGCGGTGCGCTACGCCCTGAAGCGGCGTCAGTTCTCCGATCCCGACACCGGCGAGGAAACGCTGCTGATGGATTACCGCAGCCATCAGCGCAGGCTCTTCCCGCTGGTCGCACGGTCGTTCGCGCTGGCATTCGCGCAGAACGACCTGGTGCGCCGCATGCATCTGGTGCAGACCGGGCAGAACCTCGATCCCGAAGCGCAGCGTTCGCTGGAGAAGCGGGCCGCCGGCCTGAAGGTCGCCCAGACCCGGCATGCCACCCGCGCCATCCAGGAATGCCGTGAGGCCTGCGGCGGCGCGGGCTATCTCACCGAGAATCGCCTGGTCACGCTGAAGGCCGATACCGATGTGTTCACCACCTTCGAAGGCGACAACGTGGTGCTCACCCAGCTGGTCGCCAAAGAACTGCTCACCGCCTACGCCGACGAGGTCCGCGATCTGGACGCCCTCGGCTGGGTCCGCTTCGCCGCGACCATGGCCGGAGATGTGGTGCGCAAACGTTCCGGCGTGCGCCAGATGATCCAGACCATGCGCGATCGCGGCGACGAATCGGTCGACGACGGCGATCTGTCGCGCCGCTCGGTACAGCTGCAACTGTTCGCCGATCGCGAGGATTACCTGGTGCGCACCGCGGCGCACCGCTTACGCGCCCGCGCCGAGGAGACCGGCCCGTTCGAGGCGTTCAACAATGCCCAGGATCACATCCTGGCCGCGGGCTCGGCGCATATCGACCGCCTTGTCCTCGAGGCGTTCATCGACGGCATCGCCGATATCGAGGATGCCGACGCCCGCCGCCTCGCCGGGGAGGTATGCGATCTGTTCGTCTACTCCCTGGTGGAGGAGCACGCGGCCTGGTTCATCATGCACCGGTTCATGTCGGTGGAACGGGCCAAGGCCGTGCGCCGCGGCGTCAACGAATTGGTTGACCGGCTGCGTCCCGAAGCGCTGACCCTCGTCGAGGCGATGGGCGTGCCGGAAACCATGCTCCGCGCCGCCCTGCTCGATGACGCGAGCGTCTACGACCGCCGCTGATCAGTAGGCGCCCTCGCCCCGAGCGACCGCGCCGATCGTCTTGGCGATGAGCAGCAGATCCAGCACCATGGACCAGTTCTCGACATAGGACAGGTCCAAGCGGACCGAATCCTCCACGGAGAGATCGGATCGCCCGCTCACCTGCCACAGCCCGGTCACGCCCGGTTTCACCAGCAGGCGGCGGCGCATCTCCCCGTCGTAGGTATCGACCTCGCGCTGCACTTGGGGGCGCGGGCCGACCACGCTCATCTCACCGCGCAGCACATTGAGGAACTGCGGCAGTTCGTCCAGACTGAATTTGCGGATGACACGTCCGACCGGGGTGACGCGAGGATCGTCCTTCAACTTGAAGAACACCGGGTTGCCGCCGTTGTGTTCGATCAGATGCGCGACCCTACGATCCGCGCCGGTGTACATGCTGCGGAACTTGATCATGCGGAAAGGCTTGCCGCCGCGCCCGATACGCTCCGACAGATAGAACACCGGGCCGGGACTCGTCACCTTGACGGCCACCGCGATAACGAGGAGCACCGGCAGTATCGCGAGGAGCACGGCCGCCGAGAAGCAGACGTCGAATACCGCCTTGCCGGTCGATTTGGCCCGATCGTACTGTGGTTTGGCGATATGCAGCATCGGCATACCCGCCACGAGTCGATTGGTGAGCCTGGCGCCGGAGATATCGGCGACGCCCGGCGCGACGACGAGTTCCACGCCGAGCGGGTCGAGTTCCCACGCCATCCTGCGCAGTTCGGCGGGCCCGAGATAGTCGGTGGCGGTGACGGCGACGGTATCGGCTTCGCTGCGCCGCACCGCCTCCAACACCGAGCGGTCGTCGCCGACGACGGAGATGCTGCGCCCCGAGGCGTGCAGCCCATATCCCCCGCTGCCGGGTATTCCGTCGGGGACGCAGACGCCGACCACCCGATACCCGGTCGCGGGATCGCGGGAGAACGCCGCCGCCATCGCCTGGGCCGCCTCCGGCGGTCCGACCACGAGCACCGCGGTCAGGCACTCACCGCGGCTGCGCCGCCGAGACCGGGTGTGCAATCGCCAGGCCAGCCTGCTGAACATCAGGCCGAGAAGTCCGAGCGGCAGTGCGATCGCCAGATATCCGCGGGCGAACTCGATCTGGAAGATCAGCGAGATGATCGCGAGCACCCCGAACAGCCGCATCGTCGCGGAGACCAGCCGCCGGTATTCCTCGGTCCCGCTCCCCACCACCTGGGGCGAACGAGTGCTGCACGCGATGAGGAAACCCATCCAGCTCACCGCGAGCACCGCGGAAACGACGGTGTAGCCCACCTCGTAGGGCATCGGCCACGCCAGCGGCGGCGCCACCGGACCGCCGAACCGGATGACCTGGGCCAACACCACCGCCGCCACGATCACCACGAAATCCGTCGCTTCCAGACGCCGCACGTACTCGGCCTGCCACCGTTCCCGGTCCGAACGCGGCGACACCGGGACCAGCCCGGGCACATCAGGGTCATCGCGGCCCGAAGGCTCGAAGCTCATGAACCTGTACCTCCCCCTGGGAGAGAATCGTCGCCACCGATCAGCATCGACCGGTCCCCTCGGCAAGCGCGGGTCGCCCGGGGTGTTCGGTCATTCGGCGCCCGACAGGTGATTCTTACAGACCACATTCCGATTCACATATCTGATGACAAGGGCCACAGAGTATTCCACGCGATAGCCGATCGGGCACAATTCCCGATTCTCACCGCCCGCATACCGGGGCTCCGACCCCTTGCCCGGGGAATCCCCGAGAGCAGCGCCGGTAGCCCGCTGGATGCTACCTGGCGAACCGGGTGGCGGGTAGTCCGGAACCCGCTATCACACAGATGATTTCGCCGACGAAAGTGCCTCAGTGAGCCTGCCACACCGTCCGGAGCAGATGCTCCCAACTGCCTGCCGCCGCATCTCTCGGCGACACCGCGCCCACCGGTAGCGGCCATTCGATTCCCAGATCCGGATCGTCGAAGGCGACGCCGATATCCTCGGCGGGATCGTGCGACCGGTCGATCCGGTAGCAGACATCCGCGGTCGGGGTGATCGCCTGGAATCCGTGCAGGAATCCGGGCGGCACGTACAGGTGGTGGAAGTCGGTGTCATCGAGCCGGAACGCCTGCTGCTGACCGAAGCTCCGCGATCCGGGACGGATATCGACCAGTACGTCGTGGACAGCGCCGTTGGCGCAGCGCACCAGTTTCGCTTCGCCGCGCCCGCGCCGCCCGTGCATGCCGCGGATCACCCCCCGGCCGGAACGCGACTGGGAGTCCTGGACGAAGGCGGCGCCCGCACCGGGCACGCCGAGGTACTCGTCGAAGAGTTCCGCGTCGAAAGTCCTCGTGAACAGGCCCCGATCGTCCCGGAATGGCTGCGGAATCAGCAGCAGGACATCGGCGAGCTCCGTCTGCTCGATACGCACCGCGCCATCGTGCCATGAACGAGGGAGCGCCGCTATGTCCGAATCCGCCCATTTCGCCCCGCGCGCCCGCCGAAAACTCGACCGGCCGGAACGGAGGTCGATCGGCTACCTTGAACATGCTGCGCCGCACCGAATTCGCGCTCCGTGACGCAGCACACACAATGGACACGACGCGCGTAGAGCGCCGAGCACGGTGTACGGAATAGAGAGAAATCTGATGAGGGAAACCCCCCGGCTCCGATCTCGGAGCGTACGTGTATTCACCATGGCCTCGGTCGTCGCCGCGGGGCTGGCATTCGGGAACGGGCCGGCCGCCGCGGCGATCGATAACAGCAGTTCCATCGTCGACCGCGCTCAGCGCACGGTCGAGGCCATCCAGTCCGACACCTCGATCGAATCCGTTCCGCCGCTGGACGGAAATCCGTTGACCCGCGAGTGGTTCCACAACGGGTCCGCGGGCTTCAAGATCTCCGGCCCGGACGCGCAGGACTGGAAGGGCCGTATCACGTTCGGCTATCAGGTCGGATATCCGGCGACGGTGGGCGGAAAAATCAAATTCGAGTACTCCACGCCCGGTCTCGGCGTCGATCTGGGCGGCACGGATATCGGAGTGCTGAGGATCGACAGCCTGATCCCGAAGGCGGGTGTCCAGCTGGAGGCAGGTTTCGGCCCCGGCATCCAGACCATCGAATGCGCGGGCGGAGAGATCTCGGGCACCGACGGCTTCATCCGGCTGTCCGGATTCCACGCGACCATCACCGGGGTGCTCGGCCAGACCAATATCCGGCCGTTCGTCCAGGTCGTGAGCTCCAGCGGTGACACGGTGATCACCTACGGCAAGCCCTGGACCATCTGATCCGGCCATGCCCTCGCCCGGATGTCACGGCGGCTCCGGGCGAGGGCGAACCGTCGAGGCGGCGCGGACGCGCGGGATCCCCGCCGGTGCACACCGTCGGATCGACGCGGTAGCGTACGGAACCCCGGGTAGGGGCCTGCGATATTGGGTCGGGAGACTACACAAATGACCGATGACGCCATCCGTCGACGACGACTGCTGGCCGTATCTCTCGGCGCCGCCGCCGCGCTGCCGCTGGCCGCGTGCTCGGCCGCCGAAGAACCGGATACCGAATTCCGGTCCCCCACGGTGACCGACGCGCCCGCCGCACGCAATGTGCGCGATTTCGGCGCGGTCGGCGACGGCATCGCCGACGACACCGCCGCCATCGCCGCGGCCGCGGCTTCGGGCGACGGCCCCCCGGTGCTGTACCTGCCCGCCGGCCACTACCGGGTGACGGCCTTCCCCGAACTTCCCGACTTCGCCACGGTCCTCGGCGACGGCGCCGATATCTCGACGCTGGTCTGCGAAACCGACACCACGCTCATCGCGCTGCGCAATCGCAGCAGGGTGCGGTTCTCCCGGCTGGGGATCTACATGTCCGGTCCCCGCTCGACGGCCGTGCTCCTGTCCGAATGTTTCCGCTGTTCTTTCGACACGGTGGTGATCCGAGGCAACCATCTCAGCACCAACCACCCGCAATATCTGGCACAGCGTGGTGTGGTGCTGGAAGGCAATACCGGCGGCACCGCGTTCATCAACTGCGATATCAACAATTTCGGCCTCGGCATCGTCACCTCGTGCATCCAGAATTACGTGACCTCGTCCAAACTCACCAGCAACTTCATCGGCGTGCTCGGTACCGGCAACGACCACAACGCCGGTCTAGCGCTGACCAATGTCGAATTCGTCTCCGATCACGACCCGAACACCACCGATAGACACATCGCCATCGACGGCGCCGCCAATGACTGGTGGCTGACGAACGTGTGGTTCGAGGGTGCGGAGATCGCGGTGTCGGTCGGCGACCGCGAGCGCGGCGGGCCCGCCCAGTTCGGCATGGTCAACTGCAAGGTCGCGGCCCGTTCGGTCGGTATCGACCTGGTGTACTGCCGCCAGCCCTATCTGGCCAATGTCCAATTCGATCGGGATCTGGACCGGCACCCGACCGAATTGCGCATCGATCCGGCCGGCTGCCCCGAAGGCACCGCCGTCAATCTGATCTCCAGCGCCGAGGAGGATTTCCCGCCCGGGCTGTTTCCCGAGCGCTGGCATGTACTCGGGCGCGCCGGCATGCGCGCGCCGCGCTTCGACGGGACGATCGTGGGCAGGGCCGGGCGCGGCGACGCGGACATCATGCAGGCCAAGGGGCCCGACGGCGATCTGCGAGCGGCCGTACTATCCAGTGGAGCGTGGCTTTCCGACCGAGCCGAGGGCGGAGTCGTGCTCAAGGACACCGACGGCGGCTACTGGAGGCTGACCGTATCCACCGATGGCGCCGTCCGGACATCCCCGCTGGGACGCCAGCGACCGAAGGGATGAGCCGTGCCCGACCATCCGACCGCCCTGTCAGGGGTACGGCTCGGTCCGGTCACCCTGCACGGCGCCACCATCGTCCTGCGGCCACCGCGCATCGATGACTATTCCCGCTGGCGACAGCTGCGCCTGTACGACCGACACCGCATCGAACCGTTCTGGTCGAGTTCCCCGCTGGACTGGTCGGCGCGCCATACCCCCAGACACTGGATCCACGAATACCTCTCGGGCCGAGTCGACGAGAAGGCCGGGCGCAGACTGGGACTCGTGATCGAGGTGGACGGCCTCCTGGCGGGTCAGGTCGAACTGGCCCATGTCGACTTCGCCTCCGGCAGCGCCGAATTGGGACTGTGGTTGTCGTCCCAACTGGCGCGCCGCGGCATCGCGGTGCTGGCCACGGCGCTCACGGTGGATTTCGCGTTCGGGCCTGCCGGTCTGCGGCGGATCACCGCCCCGATCTCTCCGGACAACCTCGCCACCAGCGCCGGAGCACAGCAACTCGGCTTTCGCCGCGAAGCGCTCATGGCCAGGTACTTCGACGTCGGCGGCACGCCACGCGATCACGAACTGTGGGCCATCACCGACCGCGCGGCGCCGCGAGAAGGTCTGACCGCGAACTGGATTCGGCGCCGATCGGACCGAGCGCCGCGCGAGGCGCCGCCACCGCCGGACCTTCCCGAGGTGCCGTCGCCGCGCCGTTCCGAAATACTCGTCGCGATCGCCCGCTACCACGCGGGCCGACTGCTGCGTCCTGCCGACCCGCTGTGGTCCGCGCAGCGCGTCCGGCTCACCGACCCGCGCCATCCCGGAGTGGTGGTACGAAATATCGACAGCGCCGATCATGCGCGGCGAGCGGCCGGATTGCGTCGCGTTGGCGCGGATTTCGGCGTGGTGACAGCGAACGACCCCGGCAGGCGGGCGCGGCGGACATTCGGACTCGTTCGCCCCCGGCCGGGCACGGCGGCCCCTCCCCTGCTGTTGACGATCGAGGCCGACGGCGCGTACGCGGGCGAGGTGCGGCTGTTCGAGGCGGATATGTTCAATCGGCACGCCCGGCTGTTCGCGTGGACGGACCCGGCGCTGCCCGCGGCGACATTACGCCGGATTCGGACGGTGGCGATCGGATTGGTCGTGGAGTACGCGCTCGCCGATCTGCGGTTGGTCCGCGTCGCCGCCGAGATCGAACCGGACGACACCGAGGCAGCCGAGATCGCCGCCCGCGCCGGCATGGCCTGGGAGGGTCGCATGCGCGACTTCGTCGGCGTCACCGGACACCGCGCCGACCATGATCTGTGGGCCGTCACGGTGCCGGACTCCCGCACCGCGCGGCGACTCTACCGCGCGATCGGCGCGGAGGGGCGATGACGGCGGATAGACACGGGACACCGGCCACGGCGTGTCGAACGCCGCCGCGCACGACATCGCGCACTCGGTGCGTAGACGCCCCGCGCGTGGGAAAGTCTGGCGTATGAGCGAGTTCCGTCCCATCGCCGGTGTCGTCATCGGATTCCTTACCCTCGGCATGCTCGCCGGATGCGCGCCTGCCGCCGACGAGAGGGCGCCGGTGACCACGTCGGGCGCCATCCCCCTGATCTCGACCGATGACCTCGTCGGCGTGAAACCGGATGAGGTGCACCTGTTCGGATTCAACGACTTCCACGGGAATCTGGAACCGCCGCAGGGAACGACCGGCAAGATCGCGGGTTACGACGCGGGCGGGGCCGTATACCTGGCCACCCACCTGGCGCGATTGAAGGCGGCCTACCCGGCCAGTGCGGTGGTGTCGGCGGGCGACAATGTGGGAGCGAGTCCGCCGGTGTCAGGACTCTTCCACGACGAGCCGACGATCGAGTTCATGAATTCGGCCGGGGTCGCGGCCGCTGCCGTCGGCAATCACGAATTCGATGACGGCGTACTGGAATTGGCGCGACTGCAACAGGGTGGATGCGCACCCGACGGCTGTTCGCCCGGTGAGCCGTTCACCGGTGCGAAATTCCCCTTCCTCGCCGCGAACGTCACCGACGCCGCCGGGAAACTGCCGCAGGGATTGCGCGCGTGGACAATGCTCGAGGTCGGCGGCCGCAAGATCGGCGTGGTCGGCACCGTCACCCCGGATACCGTGAATATCGTGATGCCCGAGGGTATTCGGGGTTACAGCTTCGGTGACGAGGTGAGCGCGATCAACGCCTATGTTCCCGAGATGAAGGCCGCGGGCGCCGAGGCGGTCGTGGCATTGGTCCACGACGGCGGCGCGCAGCAGCCCGCCGGGAACGGCTCGGTCGACTACAACGGCTGCGTCGACGTCGGGCCCGAGGTCACCGCGCTCGCCACCCGCACCGATCCGGCGGTCCGCGCCGTGATCACCGGGCACACCCACCAACCCTACGTCTGCGCCGTCGACGGAAAAGTGGTGACTCAGGCCGCCTCCTACGGCAGGCTGATCACCGATATCACGCTGCGGTTCGGCCCCGACGGCGTGCGGACCGCGGCGGTGAACAGGGTGGTGACCCGCGAGGTGACACCGGACCCTGCGGCGGCGGCCCTGGTCGGCTTCTATGCCGAGCAGGCCGCGCCGCGGGCGGCACGGGTGGTCGGCACGGCCGCCGTCGCCCTCGCCCACACGCCCGGCCCGTCCGGCGAATCACCGCTCGGCGGCGTGATCGCCGATTCGATGCTGTCGGTCACCGCCGCCGCGCCTGCCGCCGCCGTCGCGGCATTCACGAATCCGGGCGGGGTACGCTCCGACCTGAAACCCGGCCCGATCACCTACGGCGATATCTACACCGTCCAGCCGTTCGGGAACCAGGTCGTCACCGTCACCCTCACCGGCCGGCAGGTGCTGCGGCTGCTGGAGCAACAGTGGAGCAATACCGGTAAGACCGCCGTGCTTTCGCCATCCGGCCTCACCTATACCTACGTCGATTCCGCGCCGAGGGATCACAAGGTGGTGGCGGCGAGTGTCCGCATCGCGGGCCAGCCGCTCAATCCGGTCGCCACCTATCGGATCACCACCAATAGTTTCCTCGCCTCCGGCGGCGATGGTTTCACGGTTTTCACCGAGGGCACCGACAAGACCGTCGGCCCGACGGATCTCGGCGCGTTCGAATCATTTCTGACCGCTCGTCCGCCGTTGCAGGCTCCGACCGCTCGCGTCGAGAAGAAGTGATTCGGCGCGATCCGCCCCGGAGAATGTGACCTGCGCATCAGCTCCCCGGCGCACGCACGGAAACTGTTGGCACACACATAAATCGCAGTAGACATCCGGTGACGATTCACACAGGGACACCGAACACCATAACTTGCTCTCACCGAACCCGACCCATTACAGTTGCCTATCAGTCAGGACGAAGGTGTTCCTACGTTCGGCCCGACGGCTGTCACATCGCGGCGCGGTGCCGAACCATTGATTCCGCATCCACCGCAGCATGCCGGATCAATGTTGTGCGACAACAGGGTTCGAGTGAACAGCAGGAGGGACGATGGTTTCCTACATCGTGACTGGCGGTACCGGCTTTCTGGGTCGGCGAGTGGTGCAGGGTCTGCTGGACAGGGATCCCGCGGCGATCGTCCACGTACTGGTGCGCACCGAGCCGCCGACGGCGTTCGATGATCCGACCACCGGCCTGCGCGGTGGCGAACGCGTATTCGCACTGCTCGGCGATCCGAGGGCGGACCGACTCGGACTGCACGGGCCGCCGCCGCGCGCCGATCACGTGATCCATCTCGGCACGGTGTCCGAGATGACCGGCGACGACCCGGCGGCGCACGCCGCCGATATCGCGGCCACCCGATCGGTCATCGAACTCGCCCGCGAAACCGGCGCGGTGCTGCACCACATCTCCTCGGTCGCGGTGGCAGGCGATCACCGGGGCCGGTATTTCGAGGAGGATTTCGATCTCGGCCAGAATCTGCCCTCGCCGTATCACCGGACGATATTCGCGACCGAGAAACTGGTCCGCGATTCCTCCGGGGTGCGCTGGCGGATTTACCGCCCCGGCATCGTGATCGGCGATTCCCGCACCGGCGAAATAGCGGGGATCCACGGTCCGTACTATTTCTTCGCCGTCATCGCGGCGCTGGCCGGACTGCCAGCGGAACTGCCGATTCCGCTGCCCGATCTCGGTGCGACCAATATGGTGCCGGTCGATTATGTCGCCGACGCGGTGGTGGAACTGGCCTGCCGTGCCGGACTCGACGGGCGCACCTTCCATCTGGTCGATCCGCGACCGCAGCCGTTCGACAAGATCTACAGCGCTCTCGCCGCCGCCGCGGGCGCGCCGACCGGAATCGGTGTCGTGCCGGGAAGCCGCGCCGCGCTCGGCCGACTCGCCCATCTCCCCGGGGTGCCCGCCGTTCGCGATTTCCTGCTGCGCAAGTTCGGCATTCCCGCCGCCGTCGTGGCGCACACCCGTTTCGCGACCGAATTCGTCTCCGATTCGACGCAGGCGCTGCTGCGCGGCGCTGGAATAGCGGTTCCGGCCTTCGACAGCTACGCCGCAACTCTGTGGCAATACTGGTGCGAGCACCTGGATCCGAACCGCGGGCATCCGGTCACCGAACCGGCAGCCGCCGCCGTGGTCGGCACTGCGGTAAGCGCTTTCGCCCAGACCGTCGATCGGTTCGTGCCGTCGGCCGAGCCGACGATCACGCGTCGGGGCGTTCAATTCCTCGACGGATTCGAGAGAGCCCGAACCATATCGGCTGTGCCGGACGGCGACGCGATGTCGGCGGGTGGTGGCGGTGGCGCGCTCCGCGTGCTCGCTCCGATCCTGCTTTCGCTGACGACCCTGCCGAGTCCGGCGGCTCATATGGCACGCGTTCTTCCCGGATTGCGCTGGTAGGAAACGGAATCCAGCGTCTTTCGCGCATCGCGGCGGTATGCGGGGCGGTGGGTCTCGGCCCCCGCCCCGCATGCCGCCGCGCGCCCTATTCCCTCGATGAACCGTCGGTCCGGACAGACCTTCGATCAGAGGTGGGCGACCGCGAACCACGCGGCGGGCCGGATCGCCCACCCGTAGTCGGTATGCGCCCGCATATCGATGCCGGCGCCGCAGATCGGATCGCCACCGGCACAGTAGTTTCCGGTTCGCCACCGATAGAGATCCGGCACATCCCAGCCGAGCGCCCGGAGCGGATCACCGAACAGCAGTACAGCCGCGACCTTCGATTCGGCGTAGACCGGCAGTGTGTGGACGCCAGGGATGCCTGCCACGAGTGCGGTGCCGAGGACACCGTGGACGACCGCGGCGCCCTGCGAGTAGCCGACCAGGACGAAACGCTGATCGGGGCAGTCCGCGGACTGCCGGACGAGGTGATCCACCATGTCCGCGGTACCGTCCGCGGCCGAGGAGGCAACCCGCAGATCGGCGGGATAGATCACCGCGTTGGCGGTCGAATCGACCGGAAGCGCCTGTGCCAGTTCGCCGTACAGCGGATCGCCGACCACGCTGCCCAACCACCCCGGCTCCCCGGTACCCCTCGCGACGACGATGTCCACCGCCGCGCAGTCGTTCGCCCAGGCCGTCGCGCCAAGACTCGTCGCCCCCGCCACCAGCGCCACCACCGCGAATGCCCTTATCGGACGCCACTTCTCGGAGAACTTGATGTGTCGGATTGCCATCGTGATCACCCACTCACGCCGTTGTGAGACGCCGAGTGGCGCCTGTCGATGACAAGCGCCACTCGGCTATATCCGCGAAGGTAAGAACGGCGGGGACGTCCGTCAAGCAACTCCACCGAAGCGAGACCTGCTCAACGCCCAATCGTTGTGCGCGACCGGAAATTCGGCTGTTACCGGGTCGTATCTCGCGTTGCCGCAACGGATACCGCCGATAGTTCGGAGCGGGGATATCACCGAGGTGGATTCCGGTCGATGCGAGCACCACCCCGATCCGGCGCGCGCGGTGCGCGTGGTACCGGCGCACCGGCGGGCGCGAACACGACCGCCGAATTCGAGTCGAGCGGCCCCACGTTCTGATACAGTTCTGTATCGAATACATTGTTGTATTCAACGGACTGATATGTCCGGTTCACCAGAGGAGGTCGCACTGTCCTCATCGACCGCCCCCAGCGCACCCCGGCGCGTCACGCGTCGGCGCGCCGAGACCCGCAATCGCCTACTCGCCGCCGCCTACGACGCGTTCGCCGAGGAGGGTTTCGGGCACGCGTCGGTGGAGCGGATCTGCGACCGAGCCGGATTCACGCGCGGCGCGTTCTACTCCAATTTCGATTCGCTCGACGAACTGTTCCTCGCCATCTGGGAGCAACGCTCGGCCGCCATGCTCGACGACGTACGCGCCGCGCTCGACGGCATCGCCGCCGACGGTGTGCGCGATATCCGCGACGCGATCGATCGCCTGGAAGCAGCGGTGCCGCTGGACGAGGCCTGGTTCCGGATCAGCGCCGAATTCACCGCGCACGCGTTGCGCACCCCGGCCCTGCGCAACGCGATGGCCGCCCGCGAGGAGGCGATCGTCGCGGCGCTCATACCGACCGTGCTCGACGCGCTGGCCCGGCTCGGGCGCACCGTCGCCGACCCGGTCGCACTCGGTCAGGCGATCGTCGCCGTCCACGACGGCACCGCGATCCAAGTACTCATGGAACCGCGCGACAGCCGGATCAGGCGCAGGCGCACCGACCTGCTGATGCACGTCGTCCTGGCATACAGCGCGCCCGAACCGCACCGCACACACACCAAAGGATGAACATGACCAATTGCAGTCCCGAATTCGCGCGCGAGGCCGATGTCATCGTGGTCGGCGCAGGCCTGGCCGGTCTGGTCGCGGCCTACGAACTCGCCAAAGCGGGCCGCAAGGTACATCTGGTCGATCAGGAGAACCGCAACAATCTCGGCGGACAGGCGTTCTGGTCGCTGGGTGGACTGTTCTTCGTGGACAGTCCGGAACAACGCCGTCTCGGCATCAAGGACTCCTACGAGCTGGCGCTGCAGGATTGGCTCGGCTCGGCGGGTTTCGACCGCGACGACGAGGATCACTGGGCCCGCCAGTGGGCGCAGGCATATGTCCGATTCGCCGCCACCGAGAAGCGGGATTACCTGCACGACTTGGGTTTGCGGGTGACTCCGCTGGTCGGCTGGGCCGAGCGCGGCGGCGGTTTCGCCGACGGGCACGGCAATTCGGTGCCCCGCTTCCACCTCACCTGGGGGACCGGCCCCGAGGTGCTGCGCGTCTTCACCGAACCTCTACTCGACGGCGAGAAGCGCGGTCTGGTCGGATTCAGCTTCCGCCACCGCGTGGACGAGCTGATCGTCGAAGACGGCGCGGTGGTCGGCGTGACGGGCAGCGTTCTCGAGGACACCGATCTCGAACGCGGCGTCGCCTCCTCGCGCACGGTCGTCGGCGAGTTCGAATTCCGCGCGAAGGCGGTGGTCGTCACCTCGGGCGGCATCGGCCACAATCACGAGCTGATCCGCCGCAACTGGCCGACCGACCGGCTCGGGCCGTGCCCCGAAACGATGATCTCCGGGGTGCCCGCCCACGTGGACGGCCGCATGCTCGGCATCACCGAGGCGGCGGGCGGCGCGATCGTCAACCGGGATCGCATGTGGCACTACACCGAAGGCATCCTCAACTGGAATCCGATCTGGCCGGACCACGCCATCCGGATCATTCCCGGCCCCTCCTCGCTGTGGTTCGACGCGAACGGAAAGCGCCTGCCCGCACCGTGTTTCCCCGGATTCGACACCAACGCCACCATGAAGGAGATCCTGGCAACCGGCTACGACTACTCGTGGTTCGTCCTCACCCAGTCGATCATCGAGAAGGAGTTCGCGCTCTCCGGGTCCGAACAGAATCCTGATCTCACCGGTAAGGATCTCAAACTCACGCTCAAGAGCCGCGTCGCCAAGGGTGCGCCCGGCCCGGTCGAGGCCTTCAAACAGCACGGCGTCGATTTCGTCGTGGCCGATACACTGCGCGAACTGGTCGACGGCATGAACAAGATCGCCAGGGGCCCGCAGTTGAACTTCGAGGCACTCGAGCGCCAGATCATCGCGAGGGATCGGGAGATCGACAACAAATACAGCAAGGACAGCCAGTTGATGGCGATCACCAACGCGCGCAGGTACTTCGGTGACAAGGCGGGACGCGTGGCCAAACCGCATCGCATCCTCGATCCGGCGCACGGCCCGCTCATCGCCGTCCGGTTGAATATTCTGACCCGCAAAACTCTCGGCGGTCTGCAGACGAATCTGGATTCGCAGGTCATGCGTCCTGACGGCACACCGTTCCCCGGCCTGTACGCCGCGGGGGAGGTCGCGGGATTCGGCGGCGGCGGTGTGCACGGCTACAACGCCTTGGAGGGCACCTTCCTCGGCGGGTGTATCTTCTCCGGCCGTACCGCCGGGCGCGCGCTGGCGACCCGGCTCACGACCGGTGAAACCTCGGCGAATTCACCGTCCTAGCGCCGACAATCCGGCGAAATGCCCTGCGCGGCCACCGGTCCCGTCCGGGGGACCGGTGCTGCCGCGCCGGGGTAGGAGCCCGGACCCGACCGCGTCCGACGAACCTCCGTCACTCGAACCCGGGAGTAGGGCGATACAGGCAACAGTCGCGGACCCTTTCCCCTGCACCGGCCCTCGCGCACGGTCCGACACCTCCGGCTCGCCGCCAGCCCCTCTGTTCACCGCTCCTGTCGCCGGAGTAGTGTCCCCGCCATGTCGCGTGGGCGCATCATCCGCATTTCCACCCGGTCGAGCCCCATGGCTCTGGCCCAAGCCGAGCAGGTCGCCGAGCTACTCGGCGGGCTCGGCGTCGACAGCGAGATCGTGAAACTGACCACCGCGGGCGACCGATGGATGGGTGATCTGTCGAAACTCGGCGGCAAGGGCGCGTTCGTCAAGGAGATCGACGTCGCGCTGCTCGCGGACGAGGCGGATCTGGCCGTGCACTGCCTCAAGGACATCCCGGGGGATATCCCGGTGCCGGACGGGCTCGCCTTCGCCGGATATCTGGCCCGTGAAGACGTGCACGATGCGGTGATCACGCGCACCGGCGCACCGCTGAACGAATTGCCGGAGGGCACGGTGGTCGGCACCAGCTCGGTCCGGCGTACGGCGCAGTTGCGGCTGCACTACCCGCACCTCGCGGTGAAGCCGTTGCGCGGCAACGTCAATACCCGGCTGGCACGCCTCGAGGAGGGCCATGTCGACGTGCTGATCGCGGCCGTCTCCGGTCTGCACCGGGTGAACCAGGCGCATCGCATCACCGAAACCCTCGGCCTGGACGTCATGCTCCCGCCCATCGGCGCCGGCGTCATCGCACTGCAGTGCCGCGCGGACGACACCGAACTCCTCGAACTCGGCGCGCAGCTGGATCATGTCGGCACCCATCGTCACGCCGACGCCGAACGCGCCATGCTGCACGCACTCCAGGGGCACTGCAACTCCCCCATCGCGGGCTACGCGACCTCCGACGCCACCGGCCGTCTCACCCTGCACGGCAAGGTATTCGACCGCGACGGCAGTCGATGGCTGGACGCCATGCACTGGGGTGTGCCGGAAGATCCCCGGGCGTTGGGCTTCTTCGTCGGCGCGGACCTGCTGCGCCAGGGTGCCCGCGCGTTGATCGACTCCATCCCGCACTGAGCGATCCGCGACGCCGCACCGGCCGTCGCGAGCGCTGAGACCGTCACGCGCTCGGCTGATCACCGGGCTCACGATCGAGCCCGGTGACCTCGGTGCGGCACTACAGATCGGCAGGCGCCTTCCTGTCCTCGTGGCGGCGATCCTCGTCCGCCGCCTGCAACAGTTCGCGGGTGTAGCGCTCGGCGAGCAGGGGGAGGAAATTGTCGATATTCGCGTGGTCAGCCATATGCGCATACGCGGCGTGCACCATGCCCGCGATCTCGTCAGCGGCGACGCCGCCGAATTCACGCGTCAGGCGCTCGACGGCCGCGCGCAGCGCGACCGCCTGATCGGGGGATGCGTCGGAATGCGAGAGGTCGGTCTCGATGGGACTGTCGGTCTCGATGGGACTGTCGGTCTCGATGGGACTGTCGGTCACGATGGCTCCTCGACATGGCGTCTGTGGATTCTCGAAGACGAGCCGGGCCGGTGACCCGCGCTCCTCTCCCGAATACCCGATTCGCCGCCGTTCACCAATCGGCCGCTCGCGCCCCGCGGCGACCGGCCGTGGCACTCGTCAGCGCCGACGAGGCCGGGGCAGAATTAGAACACGTTCTTGTGTGGTGGGATCCGGCGTGCGACGCTGGGCGGATGGATCTCGCCGCCATCGAAGCCGTTCGCCTGCTCAAGTACCGCTATTTCCGGACCCTCGACCTCAAACAGTGGGACGAATTCGCGGATACCCTCGCCCAGGACGCCCGTGGGCGATACGGCACGCAGGCACTCGGTGAACCCCTCGTGCTCGACGGACGCGACGCCATCACCGACTTCATGCGCCAGAACCTCGGCCCGTCGATCGTCACGGTCCATATCGCGAACCACCCGGAGATCACCGTCGACGGTGATACCGCCACCGGATCCTGGGCCTTCGAGGACACCGTGATCGCCACCGAATACGGGGTATTGATCCGCGGCGCCGGGTACTACACCGACCGTTACCGCCGCGACGACGACGGCCGCTGGCGGATTGCCGAGACCGGTTACCGACGCATCTACGAATCGTCACAGGCACTGGCCGACACGCCCAGTTATCAACTGTTGAGCAATATGTGGGCCCCCGCCGCGCCGTAGCGAGAATGCCGCCCGCGCCGCGAGAAATCTCATCGAATCATGACGACCTGTTGCGGCCGTGGCATTTCCACGCAATAGTGACCTCTTGCGGATAACACGGAAAGGTCAAGGGATGGCATTCAGGTCTATCGCGGTCGCGCTGACCGCGGTCGGGCTCACGATTCTCGCTCCGAGCGCCTCGGCGGAGCGGACCGGTCCCTACGCCTACGTCCCCGTGGTGAGCGAAGGCGCGGTACTCGTGGTCGACACCGCCGCTGACCGCGTCGTCGAGCGAATCGAAGGCGCGGGCCCGCACGCCTCCGCGGTGACCGCGTCGCGTGACGGCCGCCATCTCTACGTCCAGGCCTTCAATCCACCGTTCGTCGGCGCGGACGATATCGCCGTGATCGACACGGAATCCCACGCTGTCACCGCCCGCGTCCCGATCACCGGCACCGACGGACTCGCCCAGCCGATTTCGGATCCGGTGCGCGATCAGGTCTACATTCTCACCGCGCGACCGTCGATCGACGTGCTGAGCACGACAACCAATACCCTGGTGCGCTCGATGCCGTTGCCGTCCATCCCGTTCGCCGCGGCCATCGCGCCCGACGGCAGCCGCCTGTACACCGTCTTCGCCGATTCCACCGCCGCCGCGTTCGACCCGGAATCCGGATTCCAACTCGGACAGCGCATCCAGATCGACGGATCGGTGCCCTATGCCGCCGCGGTCTCCGCCGACGGCCGCAAGTTGTATTCGATGAATGTGCTCGGCGATAACGTGTCGGTCATCGACACGGCCAGTTGGCAACGCACCGGGGCGATCTCGTTCGGCGCGGGCAGTGCGCCCGTCGCGGGCGCGATCAGCCCGGACGGCACCAGGCTCATGGTCGCGACCGTGGGCTCGGACGCGGTGCAGATCATCGATATCGCCTCCGACCGGGTGGTCGGCACAGTTCCCGTCGACGCCCCCGTCTCGGTCGGATTCACCGCCGACGGCGCCAAGATGTACGTCGGCAGTCTCGGCCCCCAGTCACGGCCGCTGGTGCCAACCGCGATCGCCGGTTTCGACGCCACGGAAGTACTGCCCGCGTTCCTGCAGGCGAACCCACGACCGGGCACGCTGATCCCCTTCGGCGCCGTCGATTTCCAGCAGGCCGGTCCGCCGATCGGCATCGGCTCCGGGCCGGGGTCGACGGCCTTCTCGGGCTGAGGACCGCCGCACCCCGGCTCGACCGGTCCAGTTCCGCCGCAGTGGCGCTGGACGGACTCCGGACGAGATCACATGCTGGGGTCATGAACTCGCTCGCGCCAGCCGAATTCGCCCCCGAGACCACCTATCTCAACACCGCCTCGTACGGTTTGCCGTCCGCGCGCGCCCTGGCGGCCGTCGGCGAGGCCGAGACGCGATGGGCCGCGGGCAGGGGCGGCCCCAGTGCCGCCGACGACAGCATCGAACCCGTGCGCGCGGGGTTCGCCCGACTGCTCGCGGGCGCGACCGCCGATGACATCGGCCTCGGCAGCACGGCCGCGGGACTGATCGGCCCCGTGGTCACCGCGCTGCCGCCGGGCGCCGAGGTATTACTGGCCGAGGGCGAGTTCTCCTCGGTCTCCATGCCCTTCCTGCACCGAGGCGATCTCGCAGTTCGGGTCGTTCCGCTGGACCAGTTGGCGGCGCAGGTACGCCCGGAGACCGCGCTGGTCGCGGTGAGTGTGGTGCAGTCCGCCGACGGCAGCGTCACCGATCTGGCGCGGCTGCGCGCCGCCACGTCGGCACACGACACCCGGCTGCTGGTCGACGCGACCCAGGCCGCCGGATGGTTGCCGCTGACTTTCGCCGACGCCGACTACTGGGTATGCGCCACCTACAAATGGATGATCGGCGCGCGCAGCGTCGCCTTCTTCGCCGCGGGCCCGGAGGCCGCCGCCTCCTTGCGACCGGTCTCCCCCGGCTGGTACGCGGCCTCCGATCGCTGGGCGCAGCTGTACCAGCCGGTGGCGCTGGCGGATTCGGCACGGCGCTTCGACTCCTCACCCGACTGGCTCGGTGTCATCGCGGCGGGCGCGGGCCTGCGACTACTCGAGGAAATCACCGTCGAGACCATCAACGCGCACAATCTCGCCCTCGCGGACCGGTTCCGCACCGGCCTCGCCGACCGGGGCTACGCGCCGGTGCCGGGGCAGTCCGCGATCGTCTCGGTACCCGGCGCCGAAGAAACGGCCCGACGCTTGGAACACTCCGATGTCATCATTTCGGCGCGCGGCGGCGGACTGCGATTCGCCTTCCACCTCTACAACAGCACGCGTGACGTCGACCGGGCGCTCGAAGTGTTGGGCGAGGCGCGATAGCGGACTGTTCGGCTAACCGGGTCTGCTGGCGGGCGTGGTGATCAGCGGCATATCCAGTGCGGTCCGGATGCCGGGCGCGGATTCCACCACGGCGGGTACCGCGTTGACGATTCGCATGGCTGTCGCGAGCAGCGTCGCGAAATTGTGATCGCCACGCGGACTCGAGGTCACCACATCCATGGCGTAGCACGGATCGCCGGTGATCTCGATCCGGTAGGAGCCCTGCGGATGCGCCGGTTGCGGCCACTGCGGACACAGGTCGGGTCGCAGCCGGGTCACGTGTTCCAGCACCGTCACCGGCTCGTCGCCGACCATCCCCCGCACCTCGAAACGCAGGGCGGCGGCGGTGCCTTCGGCTATGCGGCCGGTGGCGATATCGAAGGAATCCGGGGCAGGCACCCGTTCGAAGACCTCGGTGACACCATCGAGGGTGACGCCGATACCCGCTGCCAGCTGACGCACCGTTCCGCCCCAAGCCAGCGACAGCACGCCGGGCTGTAGCAGCATCGGCACCTCGTCGAGCGGTGTGCCGAAACCCATGATGTCGAACATGACCGCCCGGTTGTCATAGCTGGCGTAGTCGACTATCTCCAGGCAGCGCAGCTGGTCGATGCGCAGACAGGTGCCCGCGAGCGCCAGCGGTAGCAGGTCGTTCGCGAATCCGGGATCGATGCCGTTCACCCAGAGCGACGAATTCCCCTCGCGCGCGGCGTCTTCGATCGGTGTCAACAGTTCGTCGGGCAGTACTCCGTAGGGGTACTGGAAGAACACCGGCGCGCAGGCCACGACATTGATACCCGCCGCGAGCAGACGCCGCAGGTCCTCGATCGCTTCCATCAGCCGGTTGTCGGTCATCGAGCAGTAGACGACGCAGTCCGGTCGCGCGGCGATGACGGCCTCGGCATCGTTCGTCGCGATGACGCCGACCGGATGATCCAGTCCCGCGAGAATTCCCGCGTCCCGGCCGGATTTCTCCGGCCCCGAAACCCATACGCCGGTCAATTCCAGATCCGGCGAGGCGATGATGCCCGCCAACGCGTGCCTGCCGACATTGCCCGTGCCCCACTGCACCACGCGGTAGGTCATGACAGGTCCGGGATCGGCAGGTCGAGATTCGGGCTGATCAATCCGCCGTCCGGTTCGAGCACCTTACCGGTGAGGTATTTGCCCGCCGGCGAGACCAGATACAGCGCGGCAGCGGCGATGTCCTCTGGTTCCCCGATGGTGTGCAGCGGCGTTTTCGACTCCACTTCGGTGCGCATCGCCTCGTTGCCCGCGACGATCTCCAGCGCCGAGGTGAGGATCGAGCCGGGCGCGATGGCATTCACCCTGATCCGCGGATTCAGGTCCAGCGCGGCCAATTTGGTGTAGTGCGCCAGCGCCGCTTTCGCGGTGCCGTAGGCGGCGAAAGCGCGGCCGGGCAACCGCCCCATGGTCGAGGTGATGTTCACGATCGAGCCGCCGCCCGCGGTGTCGAGTATCCGCGGCACCGCGGCCCGTACCAGTGCGTGCGCGGTGGTGACATTGAAATGGAAGGCGGCGTCCAGCGCCTCCGGCGTGGTGTCGAGCAGTGTGCACGGCATCGCGCCGCCGACATTGTTGACCACGATATCGAGTCGGCCGAACTGTTCGACGGCCGTCCCGGCCAAGGCGGCGACGGTGTCGACGTCGTTCAAATCCGCGGGCACCACGTACGCCCGGCGACCGAGCACGGCGACCCGCTCGGCCACCTCGTCCAACTGACTCTTCGTCCGCGCCGCGAGCACCACATCGGCCCCCGCCTCCGCGAACGCCACCGCGATCGCCCGGCCGAGTCCGCGTCCAGCACCCGTGACGACAGCGACCTGGCCGTCTATCCGGAACCTATCCAGAATCATGCGATCCACCCATCCTGATGACGAATATTCGACACCTTATGTCGTATATTCGTCATCGTAAGGTTGTCCGAGAAGTTCGCACAAGGGGTTGTCCATGATCGAACGCACGACCGGCGATACCCGCGCGCCGATCGAGGACGACCGCTGCGCGTCGCCGCCGACCCGCCGTGTCGTCGATATCGTCGCGCTACTCGCGTCGGCGCCGGAGCCACTACCCGTCGCCACCATCGCCGACCGCCTCGATATCGCCCGCGCTACCGCGACCGCCGTGCTGGCCGAACTGGATTCGGCGGGCTGGGTGGTGCGGGTGCCGCGGCGCGGCTACCGCATCGGCAGCGCCATGGCCGGCCTGGCCGACCCGTCGCTACCACCCGGCGTGGGTGACATCCTCGCCGCGCTCGCCGCGGAGACGGGCTGCGGCGCGACGCTGAGCCGGATTTCGCCGGACTGGCTCACCGTGCTCGAGGTGCGCCACGGCCCTGATCGCGTCGTCCCGGGGATTCCGGTGGGGCACCGCATACCGCTGCAATTCCCGGCGGGCGCGGGTGTGATGCCGTGGCGTAGTGCGAGCGAACAGAACGCCTGGCTCCGTACCGCCCCCGGCGCCGACCGCCACATCGCGGGCGCGCTGCTCAGCCTGGTGCGCGACCGGGGTGTCGCCCTGTTCCGCCCCCGCGCCGACGACACCGGAATGGTCGACCTGCTCGCCGATCTGCTCACCGCGGCGGGAACCGAACTGCTGCAATCGAATCTACGCACCAGGGCGCTGCGCCAACTCTTCGCGCTGACCTCGCGCCCTTTCACCAAGGCCGAATTGGATTCCGACGCGACGCTGCCCCTCAGCTATCTCGCCGCCCCGGTCTTCGACGGCTCGGGCACGGCCGCCTACGAGGTCCAACTCGGTCCACTGCGCGCCGCGACCACCACCTCCGAACGCGACGCCTACATTCGCGCGACACGTGCCGCCGCCGAGGCCATCACCGCCGCCGCTCGCCCCCGCGGCTGATTCGACCGCAGGGTCCGCCGAGGATCAGGAATGACTCCAGATCGGCACGGCCCGGTCATCCGGTGCGGCCCATTCCCGATCGAAAAGCCACACCAGACCGTCACCCGCCGCCGCCAGCCGGAAGGCGAGAACCTCGCCGAATACCGCGCCGAGCCCCTTGGCGTCGTTGGCGGCCATTTCGAGGTAGACGACCTGCTGGGAACGCGCGAGTTGGGCACGCACGCGATCGGGGCCGGGGCCCGATGCGGCGGGTAATCGCTCGGCGAGAACCTCCGCGATATCCCCCTCCGCCGCCGCACCCGATACGGCGCGGATCTGCAGCGGTCGTCCGGCGGATTTCCACCGCACTTCGATCTCGGCCCCGTAGCGTTCGATCCGCAGGTTCCGCGTGGCCGCCTCGAGCGCTCGCGCGGCCTCCTCGTCGCTGTCGAAAACCGCTTTCGCCAGGGTCCGCAGGTCGGCGGTCGCGAGTTCGTCGCGCAGTTCCTTCACGTCGAGCTCGATCCGACTCTCGCAGTACACGCTGATCCACTCCGCCACGGACTCACCGTACCCCGCGTCACGAACCACGATCGTTTCCGAAATGAAGCGTATACCGCTATCGCCCAACATAATTCAGTACCATCACCGGTGCGCGGGGCGGTATGCGCTGGGGTTGCTCCGATGCCGACCGCGAACGTGACCAGCGAGAATCGCGTTACCGGGCCGCCGACGACATTGCTCCGGTTATCGGGCGACATCGCGGGAATGGCGTGCCGATCCGACCCTCCGATCGTAAATAATTACGGTCCAGGGGGATTGACGATCGGGCGGCGCACACCGTGCGCCGGACGGGTCGATATCGACCCGAACCGGCACGGCGGCTGGATACGGTGACCCCGCACTGTCGCGGATACCGTCGCCCGACCGATCGGCCCCGATCGCGCCGCACCGCGATCTCGGCGGATAGGCTTGCCCCCACGTACCGCGATATCGCGGGCGACTTCTCCAGCGAGCGGTATTCGAGTGGGAGGTGCGCCATCTTTCTCGGCATCGATATCGGAACATCGGCTTCCAAAGGCGCCCTGGTCCGTCACGACGGGGTCGTTGTCGCGAAAGCCGAACGCGCGCACGGCGTCTCGACGCCGCATCCGGGATGGGTCGAACACGACGCCGAGGCGGTGTGGTGGGCCGATTTCCGCGCGATCACCCGCGAGCTGCTCGCCGCGACCGACGTCGGCGGGTTGGCGGGGATCGGGGTCTCCGGGATCGGCCCCTGCCTGCTTCCCGCCGATGCCGAGGGGATTCCGTTGCGCCCGGCCATCCTCTACGGCGTCGATACCCGGTCCACCCGCGAAATCGCCGACCTCAACGCGGAATTGGGCGCGGACACGGTACTTGCTCGCGCGGGCGCGCCACTGACGAGTCAGGCCGTCGGGCCGAAATGGCGCTGGCTCGCCCGTCACGAACCACATGTCGCCGACCGCACCGCCAAGCTGCTGATGGCGAGTTCTTTTCTCGTGCACCGGCTCACCGGCCGATATGTGCTCGACCACCACTCGGCCAGCCAGTGTGTTCCCCTGTACGACCTGTACCGGCGGGAATGGGCGGCGGATTGGTGCGAGACCGTCGCACCCGGACTCCCACTGCCCGAATTGGCCTGGCCTACCGAGGTGATCGGCCGCGTCACCGAACGGGCCGCGGCGGATACCGGGCTCCCCGCCGGGCTGCCGGTGACCACCGGCACCGTCGACGCCTGGGCCGAGGCCACCAGCGTCGGCGTCCGGGAACCGGGTGACGCGATGATCATGTACGGCACCACCATGTTCCTGGTACAGGTGCTCGCGGACCCGCGACCGCATCCGGGATTGTGGGGCACCTGCGGAGTCGACCCGGGTATGTACACCCTCGCCGCGGGCATGGCCACCTCGGGCGCGGTCACCGACTGGCTGCGACGGCTGTTCGGCGAGGATTACGCCACACTGACCGAAGCGGCGGCTAGGGTGCCCGCGGGCAGCCGAGGACTGCTACTTCTCCCCTATTTCGCGGGCGAACGCACACCGCTGTTCGATCCGGACGCGCGCGGGATGGTCGCGGGACTGACGACGGCGCACGGCCGGGCCGAGTTGTACCGGGCCGCTCTGGAGGGCACCGCCTACGGCGTGCGGCACAATCTCGAGGCGATGACCGAGGCGGGCGGGCGGGCACGCCGTCTGATCGCGGTCGGCGGCGGCACCAGGGGCGGGCTGTGGACCCGGATCGTCTCCGATATCACCGGCCTGCCGCAACAACTTCCGGCCGAGACCATAGGCGCCTGTCTCGGCGACGCGCGGCTCGCGGCCGAGGCGGCGGGCGTCGACACGTCGGCATGGAACCCGGTGGTCGACACCGTAGAGCCCGATGCCGAGCGGGCGGCCCGCTACGAGCCCTACTACCTGCACTACCGCGATCTGTATCGCGGCACCGCCGATATCGCCCATTTCCTCGCGGCCGAACAGCGCGGGGCGGAACACCCTTCCTGAATCCCGAGGTCAGCGTCCGGTGGATTCGGGATCGTCCCGTTCGATCGGCGAGCCGAAATCCGGATCGTCGAGGTCCATCGCGAGGAGCGCGTCCATCCGCGCGAACGGATCATCGATATCCGTTGCGCCGATTTCCTCACCGGGGCCGAACAGTGCGAGCCCGGCGCCCGTTTCGCCACCGCGCGACACCGACGCATCCCGGGCCGGCGGATCGACGGTGTCGAACGTTCCCGCGAGCAGTTCGTCCGCGCGGGCGAGAGCGTCGTCCATCGTGCCCGCCAGGGTGTCGAGCATGCCGAAACCGTCCACGAATTCGGTCAACTCGGCGCGCGCCGATTCCAGTTCCGCGATCGCCGGATCGATACGCGACCACGCCACCCTCTTCGACCACCACGAGTCGCGATCGATCCAGGCGAACATGATGTCGCGCAGGAGTACCAGGTCGCCGGTGTACAGCTCGAACTCGTCAGCGGTCGCGCCGGTCCCATGGGTGAGCCGGTACATCTCGTCGGGCAGCAGCCCGGCCCTGATCCACTCGTCCGCGCGGGTCATCTCCAGGAAGGGGCGTTCGGCCGCGACCGTGGCGCCGAGCAGACCGTTCAGCGCCCGATCCGTCAGCGCGGGCAGCGCGGCCCCGTCACCGGTTCGGATACGGATGCCGGATTCCTCGTCCGGGTCGTCGCTCACCGCGCCCAGTGTGCCCGATGTGATCGGGCCGCGCCGCGCCCGCCGCGGAAATAACCTCTCGGAACTCACCATCGGATGGGCCGATGAGTTTCGCAGCCGTGCCCCGTCTGCAGTGATGGCCGAATATGTTCGTTCGCGACAGGAGGACCGATAGTGACAGAGACCGAGATACGCGAGGCGATCGCGGCCGAACGGGGTGATCTCGCCGAACTGCTCGGCGGTTTGGACGCGGCGAGTTGGGACAGCGCCACCCTGTGCCGGGGCTGGCGCGTTCCCGAAGTGGTCGCGCACATCACCATGCCGTTCCGGCTGTCCATGCCGCGATTCGGGCTCGAAATGCTCAAGGCGCGAGGCAATTTCGATCGGATGGCCGATCGTCAGGCGCGCCGCGACGCCGCCGAACTCACCCGCGACGACCTGATCGCCGCACTCCGGGACAACCGTCACCATCCGTGGAAGCCGCCGGGTGGCGGGTACGCGGGCGCGCTGAGTCACGACGTCATTCACGGTTTGGACATCACCGTCGCCCTCGGGATCGACCGCGTCGTTCCGATCGAGCGCATGCGGGCAGTACTCGACGCCAACTCCCCCAGGAGCGTCGCCTACTTCGGCGTCGACCTGGACGGTATCGAACTACGGGCCGACGACCTGGACTGGAGTTACGGATCGGGCGCGGTGCTGTCCGGGCGAGCCCAGGATCTGCTGCTGGTACTGTGCGGGCGAACCCTGCCGACCGGGTATCTCAGCGGCCCCGACGCCGCACGGTTCACCCGGCGCGACTGAGACGCCGAGTGCGTTTACTGTAGCGTGAACAGTAAATTTCACTACCAGTGGAGTCGCCAGTGACGCCGAACCAGCCGGACACGCGCGGACGCACCGTACTCGTCATGGGCGCCAGCGGATTCCTCGGCTCGCACGTGACGCGGCACTTGGTCGAACGCGGTGACGAGGTCCGGGTGCTGCTCCGGCGGAGCAGCACCACGAAGCCGATCGAGGATCTGGACGTCGAGCGGCATTACGGCGATATCTTCGACGAGCGGGCGGTGCGGGCGGCGATGGCCGGCTGCGACACCGTGTACTACTGCGTGGTCGACACCCGCGCCTGGCTGCGGGACGCGACACCGCTGTTCCGCACCAATGTCGACGGCCTGCGGCATGTCCTCGATATCGCGATTCAGCTGAACCTGCGCCGCTTCGTCTTCACCAGCACGATCGGAACGATCGCCGTTGGCGAGGTGAATTCCCCCGCTACCGAGGACACGCCGTACAACTGGAAAGGCAGGGGTGGTCCGTATATCGAATCACGCCGCAGGGCCGAGGATCTCGTCCTCCGATACACCCGCGAACACGGCCTGCCCGCCGTGGTGATGTGTGTGGCGAACACCTACGGGCCCGATGACTGGCAGCCGACACCGCACGGGGCACTGGTGGCGATGGTCGCAAGGGGCAGGATGCCGGTCTACTTCCGTGGCATCGGATCGGCTGTGGTCGGCATCGACGACGCGGCGGAGGCGATGGTACTGGCCGCCGACAACGGGCGTGTCGGTGAACGCTATATCGTGTCGGAGAGTTACCTGACGCAGCGCGAACTCTATGCCGTGGCGGCGGAGGCGGTCGGGCTGAAACCGCCTGCCGTCGGCATTCCGCAATTCGTCCTCGTCACCGTCGGCTATGCGATGGCTGTCGTCAGGAGAATGCGTCGTCGGGATTATCGTTTCACCCCGACCTCGGTCCAGTTGCTGCGGTGGACCTCGCCGCTGGACCACGGCAAGGCCGTACGGGAGTTGCACTGGCAGCCGCGTCCCGCCATCGAGTCGATCCGGGGCGCGGCGCGGTTCTTCGTCGAGCGCGGGTAGCCGAGCACGGAATACCCTCCCGCGCGCGTCACCTGGTCGATGACCGATGCCCTGACCAGCACGGTGACGCCGCTGTCTGCGGCATTCGACCACGCGGGTGGTCGATGGGCTGGATCATGGAAGCGCGTGGCCGGATGAGGGCCGTATACGCATTCGTCGTGTTCAGCGATCCGACTCCACCGCACAGGAGGAACGAAGATCCATGATGACCACTCGAAATCCTCGCATCATCACCCGCGCCGCCGCCTTCGTCGCATTGAGCGCCGCGTTGGTGGCGGTGGCCGCGCCCGCTTCCGCCGCCAATGCGATCGACGTCGTCAGCGCGGGTTCCCGGGCCGTCGGCGTCGACTACAGCTGCGATGCCAACGCGGGCGTGACCAGCGTGAAGGCGATGGTGGGCGAACCGACCGCGGAACGTCCCGCCGCACTCGGCGCCCAGGACGCCGTCATCTGCGACGGCACGCCGCAGACCGCTGCCATCCCCATGACCAGGGCCGAGGGCGAAGCGCCGTTGGAAGCCGGTGCGCTGATGCAGGTGCGCGTCGCGCTGGTCGATCGGAACAATATCGTCGTCTCGGGGCAGGCGAAGATCGTCACACTGGCCCAGTAGCCCGGCCCCGCATCATGCCGCCGCCGCGATCCGACGCAACATCCGCCGGACCACGACCTTGTGTCCGCCGGAGCCGATGACCAGCGCCCGTACTAGTACATGGCACCACCGCGCAAGCACTCCACCGACGTGATCCTCGACGCCGCGCGCACCCTGGTCCCGGAGGACGGACCGAGGGCGGCAGGCGTCGCGGCCATCGCCGCGGCGAGCGGGGCGCCGGTCGGCACCCTCTACCACCGTTTCGGCAATCGCAACGGCGTACTCACCGCCGCGTGGTTGCGCGCACTCGAGCGCTTCCAGACCCGCGCGCTCGCCGCGTCCGATCATTCGGACGCGGTCGATGCCGGGGTCGCGATGGCGAGAGCGAGAGCGAGTACGCGGCGGCCATGCCGGACTGGCTCGATGCCGACCTCACCGCCGCCCGCACGCTGCTCGAGTCGTACCGGGGGTGAGGTACCGCCTCAACTCCCCGCCGCCACCAGTGCGGGTGTCAGTTCGTCGAGCCCGTCGATGATGTGGGTGGCCAGTGCGCGGGCATCCGCGTCGAGCGGATATTCGGGCCTCGGCACTGCGATGACGCGCATGCCCGCGGCGTGCGCGGCCCGCAGGCCGTTACTCGAATCCTCCACCGCGGCACAGTCGGTCGACTTCTTGCGCAGGAATCCCGCGACGGCGACGTAGACATCGGGCGCGGGTTTGCCCCGGTCAACCTCCTCGGTGGAGAAGGTGACATCGAAGAATTCGATCAGGCCGGTACGACCGAGCACCGTGTCGATCAGTGCGCGCGGCGAGGAACTCGCGACCCCGAGCGGCCAGTTCTCACTCAAGCGCTGCACCGCTTCGACCGCGCCCGGCAGCAGCGGCACCTTCCGGTCATAGTGGGCGGCCATCCGCTCGATCACCTCGTCGGCCACCGTATCGGGCGTCTCCCCGACACCGAGGTCGGCGCTGAGATACTGCGACCACTCCCCCGTGCTCATCCCCATCAGCCGTTTCTGCGTATCGGGTAACCACTGCCCGCCCTTTTCGGCGACATAGTCGCGGCGCACTCGCTCCCACACCGGTTCGGAATCGATGAGGACGCCGTCCATGTCGAAGACGACCGCCGTAATACGCATCGGTACAACGCCTTTCGCCAGGCCGCGACTCGTTTCGACCCGACGCTCGAGCCGGACCGATTCGGGCATCGCGGGGTTGTTCGCAAGACCTGATGGATCAACGAGTATCCAGCGTAGGGCACGGCGTTCACCCGCGCTCGGCCCGCCTCGCCGACCATATCGGGGTCGGCCGTCATCGCCGAACGCGCCCGAATGTGACGCGAACGACGGGATGCCGACAGTGAGCATTCGACTGGCAACCGATAACTTGTTCTATATGAGTGAACAGCAGGTCGGCGCCGCCCTACCCAGCGCGGAACACCACGAAGGCGGTTTCCGGCCGATGATGGAGCTGATCGAGGAGCACGCGTCCGATACCACGCGGGGCGGGCCGCACTTCGGCGCCTTGATCGAGCAGGTCCGCACTCTCATGGATCGCGCTCGGCTGGCCTGTCCCTCCGACCAGGAGACATTGGAAGTCATCGGCATCCTCGAAAAGCTCAACGACAAACTCGACGCTTCCGTCGTCGACGAATGGTCCTCGCCCACCTGGACGCGCCACGACCTGCCCGGCCGAGGCAACATCACACTGCCGCCGTTCACGGTCGACCGGGCCGATCGAGACGGTGTCGACGCCCGCGTGACGTTTCGTACGTTCCACCTGGGCGGTAACGCGGCCGCGCACGGCGGACAGATCGCGATCGCCCTGGACGAACTGCTGGGTATGGCGGCCGCCGTGCACGCGGGCGGCGTGACCAGGACCGCCTCGCTGACCATCGACTATCGCTCGATCACGCCGCTGAACACCGAGTTGCGGGTGCACTCGTGGGCCGAACGCCAGGAGGGTCGCAAGGTCTACGTCCGCGCCACCCTGCACGCGGGCGAACGTCTGTGCGCCGAGGCGAACGGGTTGTTCATCGTGCTCAAACCCGGTCAACAGTAGGTCGGTCGGCACTGCGCGCAAGCCCCGCCGATCAGCGGAGACGACCGGCGGGTTCCCGCACTCACCGACCCGGGAAGTGCGCTTCCCGGTACGCGCCGAAACGCGCGTCGACCTGCTCGGCGGTCAAGCCGAAATCATCGAGTGTGTATCGGTGCACCGGCCGCGCCGCCCCGGAGGTGCTCTCGGCATGCAGCGTCGCCATCGCCGCCTCGGCCTCCGCGCTGAGCGGTATTCCGAAGTGACCGTAGATCGATCCGACCGTGCCGATCGGGTCGGCGATGAAATCGTCGTAGTAGACGTCGCAGAACTGCGCGGCGTCGTGGCGCTGACGATCCGCCAGGAACCGATCCGCGCCGCGGGCCCACAGGTCCAACTGCGTCTCGCCTACCGTCGCGCCGCGAAATTTCTCCGACCATCCGGCCGAGGCCTGCTCGTTGAGGCTGCACACCGAGGCGATGATGGTGCTCGGATCCCGGTGCATCTGGATGATCAGCGCGTCCGGGTACACCTCGAAGATCGCGTCGAGGGCGAACAGGTGGCTCGGATTCTTCAGCACCCAGCGACGGTCCGCGTCCGGGAGACCGATCAGCTGGAGATTGCGCCGATGTCTGCGGTAGGCGTGGGTCCAGTCCTGTTCGCGCAGCCACTGGGAGTAGCCGGGCAGGTAGGCCAGGCATTCGTAGGACACCGACATGGCCGACTGCCGCAGCAGCTGCCAGCACTCCTCCACCTGATCCGCCGAAATATGGTGTACGCCCATGAATTCCGGATGTTCCACGTGATGCTGGGCGAAGGCCGCCTCGATCCGCTGGTAGACCGGATTGTCCGCCCAGGTCTCGCGCGGCGGGCGCGGCTGCGGCATCTCGGTGAGCCACATTTGCAGACCCTGATGCGCCGGGTCCGCGTTCAACAGCCGGTGCACCGCGGTGGTGCCGGAACGCGGCAGCCCCGTCACGAAGATCGGGCGATCGATCGCCACGTCCGCGTGTTCCGGAAAACGCTGCCACGCCGACTCGCTCAGCAAGCGCGCGATGAGCGCGCCACGCAGGAAGGCGCGGTTCACCTTGTTGCCGAGAGGGGTCAGCTCGGCGTCCTTCGCGTAGGACTCGAGCAGCACGTGTAAACCCTCGCGATATCCCGGATCGCCGAAATCCTCCAGCCCGACCACCTTGGTGGCCGAGGCGTGCAGATCATCGATGGTGCCGACGTCGTCTCTGCCGATCATGTCTTGCCGTCTCCTCGGTATTCGCACGCCCCCGCGGGGCGAACGCGTGTCAGTGGTGGTATTCGCCGCAGTTGACGTCGAGGCACGCCCCGGTGATCGCCCGCGCCATCGATGACGCGAAGAAGACCACCGCCTCGGCGATCTCGTCGGGCTCGGGCAGCCTGCGCAGGTCGATGGTCGAGGCCGTCTCCGCGTACACCTCCTCGCAGGTGATCCCGCGCTGTTCGGCGAGGTAGTTGAAATACCACTTCAGGTTGTCCGCCCAGATATAGCCCGGGGCAACGGTATTCACCCGGATCCCCTTCGGACCGAGTTCGGTCGCCAGACTCTGGGCGAGCGCGAGCAGACTCGACTTCGCCATCTTGTACGGCCCGAAAGTCCGCCGCGAATGCCGCAGCACGGCGGAATTGATCATCACGACCGAGCCCTTCGTCTCGGCCAGCGCGGGGATGAACAACCGCGTCAGGCGTAGTGCCGCGAGCACATTCGTCTCGAAACCGGCGCGCACCTGATCGAGGTCGACATCGGCGAGATCCGCGATCGGCGGGATCGCGAAGGCATTGTTCACCACCGTGTCGACCCGGCCGAAGGCGCTGTGCGCCGTCTCGACCAGATTCGTCACCGCCGCCTCGTCATTGATATCGGTCGGCACAACCACCGCCCGCCTGCCGAGTTCGGTGATCTCCTCGGCTACCTCGGTGAGTCGCGATTCGGTGCGCGCGGCCAGCACCAGGTCCGCGCCTGCCTTCGCGCTCTGCACCGCGATCGCCCTGCCGAGGCCGGGACCTATACCGGAGACCACGACGACCTTGTCCCGCAACAACATCAGCCCAGCATCCTCTCCGCGACGGCCACCTGGCGGGCCGCGATGCGCGACTGCCATTCCTTGGGCGAGATCTGCGCCTGTTCGTAGAACGGCAGCCGCCTCGGCAGTTCGTCGACCGAGACCACCTCGACGGTCGGCCCGTCCTCGGGCCCGAGATCGCGCGAGAGCCGCTGCCACCGGAATTGCAGATAGCCGCGGGCGTGGCCGGTGCGTTCGATCCAGTTGGCGAGGCCGGGATTGCGCTCGCTGACGACCAGCCGAATCAGCCCGTCCGGATCGACCCGGGCCTGATCGGCGGTGAGGCTGGTTTGGTGGTTGATGTAATCCAGCGACAGATACCACATGCTGCCGAGCTGGAACCCCTGGTAGGGGGCGTCGGACTTGGGCACCGTGATGATCATCGCCTGATCGTCGGTCAGGTCGTAATGGCCGACCGAGGAGAACTGGGTGGCGAGTCCGCCCGGCGTGGGGCGCGGTTCGGTGAGGGTGTTCACCGGCAGGTTCAGGTAGAACCACTGGGGGAAGGCCAGGAAGGTGTTCAGCCGCGACGTCAGCATCCTGCCTGTCACCGCGTACCGCTTGGCCATCACATCCATGGTCGGCGCGGGCGGCGCGTCACCGATCCGGTCGACGCGCTGGATGCGGATCGTGCCCGCCGCCTCGTCGGTCCAGTCGCTGGAGACCTCGCGGACCACGAGCATCGCGGCATCGGAGCCGAGTTGCACGTATCCCGGCTTGCTCTGACCGGGTCCGAAACGAATCTCGTAGGAGCCGTCCGCCGCGATGTCAAGCGCGCGATCATCGAATGCGGTGAGGCTGTCGGGCACGTCCACCGGCGAGTAGTTACCGTTCAGCACCTGAAAACTCAGGTCACGGGTGGTGCCGCGTTTGCCGGTGACCACATATTCCGCGTCGGGGCGCAGAAAGGCGTGGAAATAGAGGGTATCGGGATTGTCGAGCCCCATTTTCGTGTACGGACCAGTGGACATCGCGAAGAACGGAAAGTCGCGATCGTAGGCCCACGCCAGCTGGAGCGAGGCGCGGATACTGCCCGCGAGATAGTCGTATCCCTCGATGAGATCCTGCTCGGTCTCGATATGCGGGGCGCCCTTGATGATCTCTTCGGCGGCGGCGATCGCGTCCGCGAACGGCTGGGTCAGCACAAGCCTTCTCCCGGTGTTCCATATATGTACCGCTCTGGTACATTTCACTAGGAGAGAGATTAGAACGTGTTCTAGGAGTGGTCAATGGCTTCCCCGGTCACCCGACGATCCGCCCCCACCGAGCGGGTGGTGCGCGTCTTGGATTTCCTCGTCGAACAACGCGGCAAACGCTTCGGATTATCCGAGTTGGCGCGCGAACTCGACCTAGCCAAACCGACCTGCCTCGGCATCCTCACCGAACTCACCGCGGGCGGCTACCTGGTACGCGATCCGAGGGATCTCACCTACGGCCTCGGACCCGCCCTGATCGCCGCGGGCCGGGTCGCCCAGCAGAGTTTCGCGATCTCGGCGATCGCCCGCGCCGAACTAGAGAAACTCACCGCGCGATACCGGACGACCTGCACCGCGTCGGCCGTGGTCGGCGAACGCATCGCGGTACTCGAAGGCACCGGACCCGGAATGGTCAAGGTCGGCGCCTCGTACGCGTTCGCGCCGCCGGTCGGACTGATGTACGTGCTGTGGGACACCGACGCGGCATTCGACGCCTGGCTCGCGACGCCGCCGACGGTGCCTTTGCGGCAGGACGAGGCGCGTTTGCGTCAGGTCGTCGGCGAGTGCAGGGAGCGCGGCTATCTCGTCGAGAGCCTCACCGCGCACGGCAGGCGCCTCTACGGGCTGTTGGCCGGGGTCGCCGCCCGAGACCTGCCCGACGAGCTGCGCGAACTGGTCGGCGAATTGGTGACCAGCCTCGGCGAACGGGTCTACCTCGGCACCGATCTGCGACCGAGGAAGGAACATCCGGTCAGCCTGCTCGCGGCACCGACCTACGACGCGGACGGCAGGCAGAACATGGTGCTGACGATGTATGTCGGCGCGTCGATCACCGGGGCCGAGATCGAGCGCAGAGGGGCCGCCCTCGTCGAGGCCGCGCGCGCGGTCACCGAGAACTCCGGCGGTCGCCTCCCGATGCCCGCACCCGTTGACCAATGACCGAAACGTGTTCTAGTTTTGAGAGGTGAGCCAGTACGCAAAGTCGACGGCGAGCACCTACGAGCTGCCGCACTTGGACGCGCTCGAGGCCGAGTCGGCACATATATTCCGTGAAGTGGCAGCGACTTTCGAACGTCCGGTGCTGCTGTTCTCCGGCGGCAAGGATTCGGTGGTGATGCTGCATCTGGCGGCCAAGGCCTTCTGGCCCGCGCCGCTGCCGTTCCCGGTATTGCACATCGACACCGGGCACAATTTCGACGAGGTTATCGCCTTTCGCGACGAAACCGTCGAACGGCTCGGCCTGCGCTTGGTGGTCGCACGGGTGCAGGACGATATCGACGCGGGCCGCGTCGTCGAGGACACCGGTCCGCGCGCCTCACGCAACCGCCTGCAGACCGCCACCCTGCTGCGCTCGATCCAGGAAGGCGGCTACGACGCGGTCTTCGGCGGCGCCCGCCGCGACGAGGAGAAGGCGCGCGCCAAGGAGCGGGTATTCAGCTTCCGCGACGAATACGGACAGTGGGAACCGCGCAGCCAGCGGCCCGAGCTCTGGAATCTCTACAACGGCAAACACCGTCCCGGCGAACACATTCGAGTGTTCCCGCTGTCGAATTGGACCGAACTCGACATCTGGAGCTATATCGCCGCCGAGGGCATCGACCTGCCGCCGCTCTACTACTCGCACCGTCGCGAGGTAGTGCAGCGCGACGGAATGCTGCTTGCGCACACCAGATTCCTGCGACTGCTCGACGGCGAGCAGCCCTACGAGGCCACCGTGCGCTTCCGCACCGTCGGCGACGCGACGTGCACCGGATGCGTGGAGTCGAGCGCCGCGACCCCCGACGAAGTGGTCATCGAGGTCGCCGCGGCCAGGGTGACCGAACGCGGCGCTACCCGCGCCGACGACCGGATTTCCGAGGCCGGCATGGAAGATCGCAAACGAGAAGGGTACTTCTGATGGCCACCACCCTGCTGCGCCTCGCCACCGCGGGCAGCGTCGACGACGGCAAATCGACGCTCATCGGCCGACTGCTCTTCGACTCCAAGACGATCTTCACCGACCAACTCGCCGCGGTGGAGCGGACCAGCCGTGATCGCGGTGACGAGTACACGAATCTGGCGCTGCTCACCGACGGGCTGCGCGCCGAACGCGAGCAGGGCATCACCATCGATGTCGCCCATCGCTATTTCGCCACGCCACGACGCAAATTCATCATCGCCGACACCCCGGGGCACATCCAGTACACCCGCAATATGGTGACCGGGGCGTCCAACGCCGATGTCGCGCTGATCCTGGTGGACGCGCGCAAGGGCGTGGTCGAACAGACCCGGCGGCACGCGTTCCTCGCCGGACTGCTCGGCATCCCGCACCTCGTGCTGTGCGTGAACAAGATGGACCTGGTCGACTGGTCGCAGGAGCGATTCGAGGAGATCCGTCAGGAGTTCACCGGTTTCGCCACCAAACTCGATATCTCCGACCTCGCGTTCGTGCCGGTCTCGGCCCTGCAGGGCGACAATATCGTGCACAGGGGCGCGAGTATGCCGTGGTATGAAGGCACGCCGCTGCTGCACCACCTGGAGGAGGTGCATATCGCCTCCGATCGCAACCTGATCGACGCGCGCTTCCCGGTGCAGTACGTCACCCGAAGGCACGCGGAGGATTTCCGCGGCTACGCGGGCACGATCGCGGGCGGTGTCTTCAAACCCGGCGATGACGTGACGGTCCTGCCCTCGGGGTTCACCAGTACGGTCTCCGCCATCTGGGGTCCGGGCGGCGTCCCGGTCGCCGAGGCCTTCCCCCCGCAGGCGGTGACCATCCAGCTCGCCGACGAACTCGATATCGCGCGCGGCGATATGATCTGCCGCCCGGCCAACCGCCCGCAGGTCGGCCGCGATATCGACGCCATGGTCTGCTGGTTCGCCGACGAAACCCAGCTGACCCCGGGGGCCACCTACACCATTCGGCACACCACCCGCACCGCCACCGCCGAAATCCGGAGCCTGGACTACCGGCTCGACATCAACACGCTGCATCGCGACGAGAGCGCGGAAAGCTTGTCGCTCAACGAGATCGGACGCGTCCAGCTGCGCACCCGCACGCCGCTGCTGTTCGACCCCTATCGCCGCAACCGGTCCACCGGCAGTTTCATCCTCGTCGACGACACCACCAACAACACCGTCGCGGCGGGCATGATCACCGGCCCGACCCTGCCATCGGCCCGCGTGGTCTGGCATTCCACCGCCGTCGGGCGCGACGAACGCGCCACCCGGGGGCTGACGGTCTGGCTGACGGGCCTGTCCGGATCCGGAAAGTCCACCGTCGCCGTCGAATTGGAACGTCGGCTGGTCGCCAGTGGCCGCCCCGCCTTCCTGCTGGACGGCGATAACCTGCGGCACGGACTCAATGCCGATCTCGGTTTCTCCGCCGAGGACCGGATCGAGAACATCCGGCGCGTCGGGGAGGTCGCTCGCCTGTTCGCCGAAGCCGGTGTGGTGGCGGTGGTTTCGCTCATCAGCCCGTACCAGGCCGATCGGGCGACGGTCCGCGCCGCACACCTGGCCGCCGGCATCCCGTTCGTGGAGGTCTTCGTCGACACTCCCCTGGAGATCTGCGAAGCCCGTGACCCCAAGGGGATGTACGCCAAGGCCCGAGCCGGTGAGATCAAGGGTTTCACCGGGATCGACGCCCCCTATGAGGCGCCGGCCGAGCCGGACCTGATTTTGCGGCCCGAGCACGGTGATCCGGTGGCGATGGCGGCGATCATCCTGGGCAGGTTGGCGGATCTGGCCTGATCGCCGCGTCGGGGAATCCGCGTCGAAGAATCAGCGTCAGGGAATCAGCGTCGGGAATTCACCGGAGTGCGCCGAAGAATGCTCGGATATCGCCGAGCAGGAGTTCGGGAACCTCCAATGCGGGGAAGTGTCCACCGGAGTAGAACTCCGACCAGTGCGTCACCGTATGCGCCCGCTCCGCGAAACGGCGGATGGCGTAATCGCCGTCCTTGAAAACCGCGACGCCCGTCGGCACCGTCCCTTTCGGCTTCGGCGCGAACATGGTCGCGTCGTGGAACCGTTCGTAGTAGTAATTGGCGACGCTGCGCGCGGTCTCGGTGAACCAGTAGATGCTGACCGTGGTGAGGATACGGTCCTGGTCGATGGCCGATTCCGGCTGTTCGTGCGACTGATCGGTCCATTCCCGATACTTCTCGATGATCCAGCCCAGTTGGCCCGCGGGCGAATCGGCCAGCGATTGCGCGATGGTGTTGGGACGCGAACCCTGCAGGTCCATATACGCCGATCCGTCGTCCTTGAACCTCTTCATGGCGGCGAGCCGCTGGCGTTCGGCCTCGGTGAGCGCCGCCATATCGGCGGGATCGCCGGTCGGGAAGGTGACCAACGCGTTGACGTGCACACCGATCACCCGGTCGGGGGCGAGACGGCCAAGTCGCGGTGCGATGAACGCGCCGTGATCGCCGCCGTGTACGCCGTAGCGGTCGTAGCCGAGCCGATCCATCAACTCGGCGAACGCGGCGGCTACGCGCCCGTCATCCCAGCCGGGTTCGGTGAGCGGGCCGGAGAATCCGTGGCCGGGAAGCGAGGGAATGACCAGGTGGAAGGCCGGTGCGTCCGCATCGCCCGCGGTGAGCGGACCGATCAGGTCGAGGAAATCCGCCACCGAACTCGGCCAGCCGTGGATCAGCAGCAGGGGCGTGGCCTCCGACGCGTTCGAGCGAATATGCAGGAAGTGGACGCGCTGGCCATCGATGGCGGTGGTGAATTGCGGGTAGGCGTTGAGCGCCGCCTCCCGCGCGCGCCAATCGAATTTCTCACCCCAGTATCCGGCCAGCTCCCTCAGGTACGACGCGGGGACGCCACGTTCCCAACCGGTGCCGGGCAGATCATCGATCCAGCGGGTACGAGCCAGTCGATCCTTCAGGTCGTCGAGGTCGGTGTCGGGGATGTCGATGCGGAAGGGATGGATGCCGTTCGCGTTATCGGTCATGCCATCAATGCTCTGCGTAAAGAGGGGGTCGGCGAATCACGAGAATTCGTTATTCCGCCATGTCGGGACCTGTTCACCCGTAATCACGGTTGGCGCGGGCGGGTAGTACGCGGGCATGATCTCGGGGTGAGCATTCCGGTCAGCACCACGTTCGTCGGGCGCGGGGGTGATTTGACCGCGCTGGTGGAGGCCGCGGCGACAACGCGGGTGCAGGCCGTGCTGGTGACGGGCGAGGCGGGAATCGGCAAATCACGGCTGGTCGCCGAATTCACCGCCCGACTCGCCCCGGAGACAGCGGTCCTGATCGGACGCTGCCCCGAATTCGGCGGCGGAGGCGTTCCGTTCGCGCCGTTCGTCGCCGCGTTGCGCAGGTTGATCCGGCTGCGCGGACCCGAGGAACTCGCCGCGCTGCTACCGGGGGCGAATCCGGCACTGGCCCGTTGGCTTCCCGAATTGCGCACCGGCACAGTGGAAGCCGATGTCGAATTCGACCGCCTGAGACTTTTCGGCGAATTGCTTACGCTGCTCGAACGGCTCGCCGTAGAGCGTCCTGCGGTGCTGATCCTGGAGGATCTGCATTGGGCAGACGATTCCAGCCGCGAGCTGTTCGCCTTCCTCGTCGCCAATCTGGCCGAACCGAACGCGTTGCTGGTAGCGACCTTTCGGCCCTCGGGGCCGCCGGCATTACGCAGGCTCGTCGCCGAATTGCGCCGCAACCCGGCCGTGCGGTTCATCGCGCCGGAACCGCTGACCAGACACGAGGTCGGCAGGCAGTTGGCGGCACTGCTCGGTCGCGAACCGGAACCGGAGTCGATCGGCCGGATCTTCGCCCGCAGCGGGGGCAATCCGCTGTTCGTCGAGGCGCTGAGCCGATCGCCGGAGCAGACCCCTGCCGAACTGTCCGAACTGCTGCTGTCAGCACAGTCGGAACTGGGCGCCGACGCGCGAACGGTGCTGCGGGTCGCCGCGGTCGCGGGATCGCCGGTGGAACACGATCTGCTGGAAGCCGCGGCCGAGCTGCCGATGTCACGGCTGCACGCGGCGGTACGCGAACTCGTCGACCAACATCTGCTGACCGCGACCGACACCGGATACGCGTTCCGCCACGTTCTGATCCGGCAGGCCGTCTACCAGGATCTGTTGCCGATCGAACGTATCCGGCGGCACGCGGCCCTGTCCCGGTTGCTCCGCGCGCGGCCCTCGCTGCTGCCTACCGAACGCCTGCACGCGGACCTGGCCCGTCACGCCTTCGCCGCGGGCGAGTGTTCGCTCGCGCTCACGGCGTCGCTGGAGGCCGCGCGGATCGCCGAGCGGGCCTGCGCCCACGGTGAACGGCTGCGACATCTCGAGCGCGTCGTCGAATTATGGGAGACGACGGCATCAGATGGCACGCCCGTCGATCGGCTGGCGGTACTCGAGCAGATCGTCGACGCCTGTTTCCACAGCGCCGCGGCACACCGCGGCATCGAGGCGGCCGACCAGGCGCTGGCCCTGGTCGACGCGGCGGCGGCCGAGCGGGCCGCGCGCCTGCACTACCAGCGTGCGTATCTCAGGAATCAAGGCGGCGAGGACGGGTACGAGGATCTACAGCGCGCGCTCGACCTGCTCCCCGCGCAACCGCCGACACTGTTGCGCGGCAGGGTGTTCGCCGAACTCGCGGCGATCGCGAGTTTCACCGGGGACCGGGCAGCCGCCGAGCGGCATGCGCTGAACGCGCTGGCGGTGGCGCAATCCCTCGGCGCGAGCGCGCTCGCCGCCAAGGCGCATGCGTATCTCGGTCTCGCCGAGATGGATTCGGCCGCGGCGATCCAACATTTCGCCCGCGCCCACGACGCCGCGACTGCCGCGGACGACGCCGAGACCGTGCTGAGCGTCCTCACCTGGGAGACCGCCGCACTCGTCGCCGCCGGCGACTACACGACCGCGATCGACACCATCCGTACCGGTTTGCGCACCGCGCACGACACCTTCCGATTCGCCGAGCGCGGCCCGATCCTGCTGGTGAAATGGGCGCAGGCACTGACCGCGCTCGGTCGCTGGCCGGAGGCCACGCAACTGATCCGCGAAACCCTCGCCGAACCGCTTCCTCCGCTCAGTACCGCGGCTCTCCATCTGTGTCATGCCCGAATCGCCCTCGCCCGAGGCCGTATCGAGGATGCGACGATCGAGGCCGAGCGCGCCGAACGCATTCTGGGTGCGGGTATCCGGGTCGGGCAATACCGGCTGGAACTTGGCTGGGTTGGCGCGAGTCTGGCTCTGGCACAGGCCGATCCGGAACTCGCGGCCCGCAGGCTCACGGAATCACTGACCGTGGGCGAACTCGACAGACATCCGGGCGAAGCCTGGGCCCTGCTGGCACTCGGCGTCCGATTGCCGCAGCCACCGCCCGTTCTCGCCACGTTGGCCGCCGCACTGCCGTGGACGTCCCCGGTGGCCGCCGCGCACCGCGCCGTCTACACCGCGACGATCTCCTCCGACGCGCTCGATTGGCAGGCGGCCGTCACCGCGTGGCAGACCATCGCCCAACCCTACGAACAGGCGCAGACGCTATTAGCGTGCGCTATCGCAGAATTGGGCGCTGGTGATCGCGCGGCGGCCCGCACGGCGCTGCGCTCGGCCGCCACCCGCGCGACGGCGATCGGCGCGGACCCACTGGTCGAAAAGATCCGCCGCACGGCCGACCGCGCCCGCCTTCGTCTCGACAGCACCCCACCCGGCCGATCCGGCGGCGCACCGAAACCGGTCACCTTCGGACTCACCCCGCGCGAACTCGAGGTGCTGCGCTTGGTGGCACAGGGTTCGAGCAACCGCCAACTCGCCGCGGAACTGTTCATCAGCGCCAATACCGCCGGTGTCCACGTCTCCCGCATCCTCGACAAACTCGGCGTCTCCACTCGCACCGAAGCCGCGGCATTCGCCCATCAACACCGCCTACTCGAACACCACCTACTCGAACACCGCCTACTCGAACACCGTCTACTCGCAGACCCGAACTGATCGTCTCGGATGCGCCTGCGCGCCCCCTCCGCTACACCGCCGCGTGCGTCAGGGCGCGGCGCGCGTATGCCCGCACATCCGCATCGCCGTCGTCGATCGCCGTCTTCAACGCATCCTGGGCGCCATTGTCATCCGGCCAGGACGCCAGTGCGAGGACGGCGGCCTTGCGCACGTCGAGATGCGGGTCGAGCAGGGCCGATGTCAGCGGCGGCACGGCCGTGTCGACCTCGGCCCCGGACAGGCCCGTAGCTGCCCCGACACGCACCTGCCATGCCGAACTACCCAGTGCGACAGCGAGTTCCGAGACGTCTTCGGCGGTCGCGCCGAGTTGGGCGAAGGCGGCGAAGGCCGCGGCCCGCACCAGGGGGTCGGCGTCAGCCGTGAGGCCGCGGATGGCCTCGGCTCCGCCCGTCCCGATCGCGGCAAGACCTTGCGCGACGGCGACGCGCACCTCGCGGTTCTCGTCACCGGCGGCGGACGCCACAGCGTGCCAGTCGTCCAGGGATACCAGAGCCCGCACCGCCTCGATGCGCACCCGGTGGTCCGAATCCGTCAGGCCGGCGGCGAACTGCGGCGCCGAGCCCGCCCGCAGCGCCCGCAGCAGGTCGATCACCGTGGCGCGAACCACCGGATCGCGTGAATCCAGCCGCTCGGCCAACCCGTCCGATGCGGGCAGTACCTCCACCAATTCGCGCAGGCTCTCGGTCGCGGCGCGGCGAACGGAGGACGCCTCGTCGTCGAGGGCGCGCACCAGTTCGTCGGCGAAGCGCTCGGGGGTGTGTTCGGTGAGCACCGAAAGCGCGGCTATCCGCACCACCGGGTCGGTGTCGCGCAGGTAGCTCGAAAGATCCTCCACCGTCGGCGAATCCAGGCCGAGCAGGGTGACGATGCGGGGCGAGGGCGGAGCGGGCGGCACCCGTTGTGGTACTACCGCCGCCACATTCTGCGGAGCACGTCCGCCGACCAGTTCCGGCTGGGCGACGATCACCGCAGAATCATCGGCAGAGGGCAGATCGTCCAGGCCGGGCACCGGCACGATATAGGGCGCGACCGGGCGCTTGAGGAATTCCATCTCGCCGGAGTCGGTCTTGCGCAGATTCAGGTGATAGCGCCACGCCACATCGTCGCGTTCGGGGATGTCGGCGCGTTCGTGGTAGAGGCCCCAGCGGGATTCGGTGCGGGTGAGCGAACTACGAGACGCCATTTCGGCGCAGTCGCGGATGAACGACACTTCCACCGCGCGCATCAACTCGTGCGGGGTGCGCGCGCCCATTTCCTCGATATCACCGCGCATCCGCTCGAAGGTCTCCACCGCGATGGACAGTTTCGCGGCCGTCTTGGGCGGGGCGACATAGTCGTTCACGAAACGGCGCAGTTTGTATTCGACCTGCGGCTGGGGCGGACCGTCCGGATTGCGCAGCGGCCGATAGACGAGTTCATGCGCCTGCGCGAGCTGATCCTCGGGTAGGTCGGCGGGGGCGTCGACCTCGGCAAGCGTTCCCGCGGCGTGCGCGCCCGCCAGATCACCGTAGACGAACGCGCCGATCATGTAGTTGTGCGGTACGCAGGCCAGATCGCCCGCGGCGTAGAGGCCGGGCACGGTGGTGCGCGCGTATTCGTCCACCCACACGCCCGAGGCGGAATGGCCGCCGCACAGACCGATTTCGGAGATGTGCATCTCGATGTCGTGGGTGCGATAGTCGTGTCCGCGATTGCTGTGGAAGGTGCCGCGGGTGGGTCGTTCGGTGGTGTGCAGAATGCCCTCGAGCGTGCTGAGCGTCTCGTCGGGCAGATGCGACACCTTCAGATAGATGGGGCCGCGCGCCGATTCGATCTCCTCTTTCACCTCCGCCATCATCTGGCCGGACCAGTAATCGGAATCGACGAACCGTTCGCCGTGTGCGTTCACCTGGTAGCCGCCGAACGGATTGGCGACGTAGGCGCAGGCCGGTCCGTTGTAATCCTTGATGAGCGGATTGATCTGGAAGCATTCGATACCGCTGAGTTCGGCTCCGGCGTGGTACGCCATCGAATAGCCGTCACCGGCGTTGGTCGGGTTCTCGTACGTGCCGTACAGGTAGCCGGAGGCGGGCAGTCCCAACCGGCCGCACGGACCGGTCGCCAGGATCACCGCCTTCGCGCCGACCGCGACGAATTCGCCGGTGCGCGTATTCAATGCGGCGGCGCCGACCGCGCGGCCGTTGTCTGTCAGTACCCGCACCGGCATCAGCCGGTTCTCGATGCGGATCTTCTCCCGCATCTTCCGTTGCCGCAGAACGCGATACAGCGCCTTCTTGATATCCTTGCCCTCGGGCATCGGCAGCACGTAGGCCCCCGAGCGGTGCACGCGACGCACCGCGTACTCGCCGTATTCGTCCTTCTCGAATTTCACCCCGTACTTCTCGAGCCGCTGCACCATGGCGAAGCCGCGGGTCGCGGTCTGATACACGGTGCGCTGGTTGACGATTCCGTCGTTGGCGCGGGTGATCTCGGCGACGTAGTCCTCGGGTTCGGCCTTGCCGGGAATGACGGCGTTGTTGACACCGTCCATCCCCATCGCGAGCGCACCCGAATGCCGCACGTGCGCCTTCTCCAGCAGCAACACATCGGCGCCCTGTTCGGCGGCGGTCAGCGCGGCCATGGTGCCCGCCGTGCCGCCGCCGATGACCAGCACGTCGCAGTCGAGCCGCGTCCGCTCGTTCAGTTCCGGAATGTTCACAACGTCTCCAGTAGTTCGGCCTTCGCCGACCGGCGATCCAGCGGGGTTCGCGGCTCGGGGACATCGACGACGGCGCGTAGCGCGCCGCCGCCGAGAACCGCGATCCGGTCGCCCAGCACCAGGGCCTCGTCCAGATCGTGGGTGACGAAGACGATCGTGGTGGGGTGGGCGCGCCAGGTGTCGATCAGCAACCGCTGCATGGTGGCTCGCGTCTGCGTGTCCAGCGCGCCGAACGGTTCGTCCATCAGTACCGCGCGCGGGGCGCCGGCGAGACTGCGCGCCAACTGAACCCGCTGGCGCATACCGCCGGACAGATCGCGCGGCAGGTAGTCGGCGTAGTCGGTGAGCCCGATCTCCTCCACCCAGTGACGCGCTGTCGCCCTGCGCACCGACCGTGCGACACCGCGCAATTGCAGCGCCAGCTCGATATTCTGGCGCGCGGTCCGCCATGGCAGCAGCGCGTCGTCCTGGAAGACCAGCGCTCGGTCCGCGGAGGGGCCGGTGACCGGCACGCCATCGGCGCTGATCCGGCCCGCCTGGGGTGCGCGCAATCCGGCGATCGCGCGCAGCAGCGTGGATTTGCCGCAGCCGGATTTGCCGACGAGAACAAGGATCTCGCCCGGCGCGATGGTGAGATCCAGCTTCTCGATCACGGCCTGCCCACCGTAGGCGATCCGAATATCGTTCAGGCTCAAACTCATCCCGGTATGCACCGGTGCCGAGGTCTGTGCGGTGGTCGTGGTCATCGCGAAACCTCTCCCGGCAGCCAGCGGGTGACGCGGCGGCCCGTGTACTCGACGAGGGCCGAGGTGCCGAACCCGAGGACGCCGATGGTGATCATGCCGACGAAGACGCCGGGGTAGTCGACGATGGTGTACGCCTGCCAAGTCCGGTACCCGACGCCGAGGCGTCCCGAGATCATCTCGGCCGAGATCAGGCAGATCCAGCCGACGCCGATCCCGACCGAGAGCCCGCTGAAAATGCCGGGCAGAATGCCGGGGAACACCACGCGTACCAGCACATCGGTTCGTGTGGCGCCCAGGGTCCGCAAGGCGTCCTCCCAGATCGTCGGCAGCGCCCGCACCGCGTGCCTGGTACTGACCAGCACCGGGAACAGCGAGGCGGTGAAAGTGATGAAGGCGATCCCCGATTCGTCGCTGGGGAACAGCAGGATCGCGACCGGCACCAGCGCGATGGCCGGAATCGGGCGCACCAATTCGGTGAGCGGGCCGAAGACGGCGGCGAGCAGATCGGAACGACCGAGGCCGATACCCGCGAGCACGCCGACCACCGCCGCCAGTCCGAATCCGGTCAGGATCCGGATCAGCGACTGCCCGATATCGAGGTAGTACTCGTCGCGGCCGAGCCGCTCACCGAATTCGGCGATGATTTCGGTGACGGTGGGCAGCGTGTCGAAGCGCAGCCACGCTCGCACATTGTTCGCGGTCAGCAGCTGCCACAGGCCGACCGCCGCCGCTACCGACAGGATCTGGATCACCCTGGTGCGCCAACCGGAGACGCGGGGCCCCTTGGCAGGTTCGCCGGTTCGGGCGGCCGAAGGGCCTGCCATGGCCGCGGTGCTCATCCACGGACTTCCGTCACGGCCTGGTCGTAGGAGACGACCACGGCGGCCGGGTGGGCCTGGCGGTAGCGCTGCGCGGCAGCCGGGGTGGTGAAGGGCAGGTAGTTCTCGCCCTCCCGCAGCCAGCTCGCCTTATCGGCGAACCATCGGGTACCGAGTTCGGCATCGGGAATGTAGGCGGCGCGGATAACCGCGCCATCGGCCTTCGCGGCGGCGACGGCGCGCAGCAGGCAGGTGGCGTCGGCGGCGGGGGCGGGCCGGTCGGCGCCCTGTAGCCACAGTTCGCCCGCGGCGGGCGCGGCGTCGACGGATCGGCCGCAGGTCCGGTCGGTGCCGGTCACCCGGCTCGGATTGACAGTCGAGCCCTTGGCCTGGTCGTAGTCGCCGATTCCCTGCCCGCCGTAGACGGTGCGCAGTGCCGCCTCGTCGACGAATCCGTCGATATTCAGATCCGCGAAGTCACCGATCGACTTCAGGTACGGCACATCGCCTTTGAGCGCCTCGATCAGATTCGGCTTGAGGGTGACGTCGAACGAGGTGCCGCCGGGTCCGTTGTAGAGGTACACCACCTCCTGCGGCAGCCCCGATCCGTCAGCCACGATCTTCGCGGCCTCGAAGGGTTTCTCGTTCAGGAATCTCGTGGCGTCCAGTTGTGCGGCCAGGAACGCCTCGAGCACCTCCGGGTGTTCGGCGCTGTAGGCGCGTCGGGCGACCACGCCGTGGAAGGTCGGCACATTCAGTTCGGCGCCGTCGTACAGCAGTTTCGCCTTGTTCTGGAAGACCAGCAGACCCGGCCACGCCACGAACTGCGACAGCGCGCTCACCTGGTGCGATTCCAGTGCCGTCGCGCCGACCTGCGGCTGCTGGTTGAGGACTTCCACGCCCTTCGCCGGATCGATTCCGGCACGCGAGAGCGCCTGCACCAGGGTGCCGTGCCCGGCCGAGCCGACACTGGCCGAGATCTTCTGCCCGGACAGTCGGCTCAGGCTGTCGACCGCCGAATCCGTCGGCACCACAACCATATTGAGCGCGCCCTTGGGGTTGTACCCGGTCACCGACACCAGGGCGGTCTTGGAACGCTCGTTGGCCTGGGTCCGCGATCCGTTGATCAGCAGCGGGTAGTCGCCCATCGAGCCGATATCGATCTTCTCCGCCACCATCTGCGCGGTGATCGGCGCGCCGGTGTCGTAGTCCTGCCACTGCACCTGGTACTTCGCGCCGCCACGCTCGGTGATGCGCTGGAGCCGCTGCTCCAGGTAACCCTGCGCCTTCAGCAGGGTTCCGGCGGTGACGGTGTTGATGGTCTTCGACTGGTAGCCGACCACCACCGTGACGGTGCCTGCCGGGGTGTCGCCGGAACTGTCCAGCGAACAACCGGCGATGGCGGCGGTGAGTGCGGCTACGAGAGCAAGGGGCGCAAGGCGTTTCATCGAACTTCCCAGAGATTTCAGCGGAGCAGATAGGGCATATTGACGGTGACGGCACCGGTGGGACAGCGAGCAGCACACGGCCCGCAATACCAGCACTCGTCCACGTGCATGAAGGCCTTGCCGTTATCCGGATTGATCGCGAGCGAATCGAGGGGGCAGATCTCGACGCAGAGTGTGCAGCCTTGGATGCACAGCGATTCGTCGATGGTGACGGGGATGTCGGCACGCTGGTTCGCCAGTGCCATCAGATGACCTTCCATTCCGGTGTGCTGCGGGTCAGACTGCCGCGCATGGTGATTCGGTCGCCGCGCATGCGGATGTACTCCAGATCGACGGGCCTGCCGTCATCGAGTCGGGTGAGTCGCTCGAGCATGAGCAGGGGCGCGCCGTCCGGGATTTCCAGCGTCGAGGCGGTATGCGGGTCGGCGGGGGTCGCCTCCAGGGCGAGATCGGCCGAGCCGAGGGATTGTCCGCTGATCTGCTCGAGCAGCACGAAGATATCGGTGGCCTCCAGATCGTGGCCGAGCACTTCGGTGCCGATATCGGGCGCGAGATAGGTGAGGTCGAGACTCAGCGGGAGATCGGCGAGGTAGCGCAGGCGTTCCAGATAGACCACGCGCTCCCCCGGCGCGATGCCGAGTCGCCGCGCCACCGCGGGCGGCGCGGTGATGTGCATGGCGGCACGGACCTCGTTGCGGACCGTCCCATGCCCCTTGAGGGTTTCCTGCAGGCCGAGCAGCGCGTCGAGGCCGTGGTCGTACTTGCGCTTGGCGACCCTGGTGCCGACCTTCGGCACCCGATCGATCAGACCTTCGTCCTTGAGCAGGGCCAACGCCTCGCGCACGGTATTGCGCGAGGCCGAGTACTCGGCGGCGAGCTGCTGTTCACCGGGCAGCGCGTCGCCGAAGGCACCGGCATGGATCTGATGACGCAATACGTCGGCGACCCGGCGCGCCTGATCGGCGCGCAGATGCCGTACGGGCGTGGGTTCCGCCGCCATCTCATCCCCTTGTCGGTCGCTGACCTGCATGGATAGCGACGATAGTGGGAGAAAGGCCGCCGGAGACCCCGCGCTGATGCCGAGCGAATCAGGGGATGTTATTGCGCCGCTCGACCATCGGCTCTACCTGGGCAGACGGGTTCGTGAGCGGTATAAACGCCACCCCGGCGACCAGCTCCGACTTCAGATCACGCAGATTCCAATGCGCGAGCGCGGCACTCATCAGATCATCAGAACCAGCTGTCACGCATCTCCAGGGTGGTGCGATCCAGCGACTCGAGCAGATCGAGCTGCGGGGCTGTCTTCGGCAGTTCGTAGCGGAAGAAGTACCTGGCAGCCGCACGCTTGCCTTCGTAGAAATCACCCTCGCGTCCCCGCGTCGCGAGCGACTGCTCGAGCCAGATCCAGGCGAGCACGATATGCCCGAACGCCTCCAGGTACACGCTGGAATTGGCCATGGCGGCGGCCGGATCGCCCGCGGCGAACATGCCCCCGGTCACGACGACCAGCCGCTGCCACGCCGCCGCCAGTTCCGCGCCGAATCCGGCCGCGTCGCCACCGTGGTCGGTCGCGGCGGCGACGGTCTCGGCGATTCGGGCGGACAGCACCCCCAGACTCGCGCCGTCGTGCTGGATCACCTTGCGTCCCAGCAGATCCATGCCCTGGATGCCGTGGGTGCCCTCGTGGATGGGATTGAGGCGATTGTCGCGGTAATGCTGTTCGACATCGTATTCGCGGGTGTATCCATAGCCGCCGTGCACCTGGATCGCCAGATTGTTGGCTTCGAGGCACCACTGGGAAGGCCAACTCTTGGCGACGCCGGTGAGGATTTCAAGCAGCAGCGTGTGTTCGCGCGCGATCTCGGCGTCGGTCGCGGTGCGCCGCAGGTCGACGAGCCGGTTACAGTACAGCAGCAGACCGAGCGCGCCCTCCACGTAGGACTTCTGCGCCAGCAGCATGCGTCGGACGTCGGCGTGTTCGATGATCGGAATCTGCTGGGCGGCGGGATCTTTGGCGGTGATCGCGCGGCCCTGACGACGCTCGCGGGCGTAGTCGAGCGATTTCAGGTATCCGGTGTAGCCGAGCGCCGTCGCACCGAGCCCGACGCCGAGGCGCGCCTCGTTCATCATGTGGAACATGTACGACAGGCCGCGATGCTGTTCGCCGACCAGATAGCCGACCGCCCCCCGCGCGCCGTCCGGGGTGAACGCACCCTCGCCGAAATTCAGCACGGTATTGGTGGTGCCGCGATAGCCCATTTTGTGGTTCAGTCCCGCCAGCACCACATCATTGCGCGCGCCGAGCGAATTGTCCTCGCCGACGAGATATTTGGGCACGACGAACAGGGATATCCCTTTGACACCGGCGGGGCCGCCGGGAATCTTGGCCAGCACCAGATGCACGATATTCTCGGTCAGCTCGTGATCGCCGCCCGAAATCCACATCTTCGAACCGAACAGCCGGTAGGTGCCGTCGGGTTGCGGCTCGGCCCTGGTGACGATATCGGCAAGCGAGGAACCGGCCTGTGGTTCGGAAAGGCACATCGTCCCGGTGAAACGACCCTCGACCATCGGCCGCACGAACCGGTCGACCTGTTCGGGGGTGCCGTGCGCCGCGAGCAGATTGGCATTGCCGACGGTCAGGAACAGATAGGCGGCCGTACCCACGTTGGCGGCCTGGAACCAGCTGAATCCGGCGGCCTCGACGGCCGAGGGCAGCTGTAGTCCGCCGATCTGCTCGTCCATTCCCGCGCCGAGCAGGTTGGCCTTGCCGAACGCCTCGATCGCGGCCTTGACCTCGGGAATGATGGTGACCCGCGCGCCGTCGAAGGTCGGCTCGTCGGTGTCGTTGCGCTTGTTGTGCGGCGCGAAATGGCGCGTCGCCAAGTCCTCGCACAGATCGAGGAAGCCGTCGAAGGTCTCCCGGGAATGCTCAACGAAACGCGGCAGCGCGGTCAATTCCTCGACCCGCAGCCATTCGTAGAGCAGGAAGTCCAGATCCCGTCGGGAGATCAACGTCGAGCGCACGGGCATATCCTCTCGCGATTCCGGGACGTGAGCCCGGGACTATTTGATACGTTACTACTCCCGTGTCGCGAATGGATCGATGCCCGGTGGGTCGGCACGAGGGCCGCGACCGAGCTACTCCCACGGCAGGCTGCGGTAGCCCGCCGCCAACGCGGTCGACAATTCCCCGTAGGCGATCTCCAATTCCGCCAAACGAGTCCAGGCCGCGTGCATTTCGTCGCTGCCCGGATCGATCGTCATCAACAAATGGAAGGCCAGATCCGAGGCCGCCGCCATCCGGTCGATCGTCACACCGAGCGGTTCGGCGACCCGGCGCGCGCCCGGACGCGGGTCGGGCAGCGCCGTCCGCGTCCACTCATCGATCTCCTCGATGATTTCCTTACGGTAGGAATCGATCTCGGCGGACCGCTCGGGATGGTCGCGGCGCTGTCTGTGCAGTTCGGCCAAACCGAAGGCCTGGGCGCACAACGGACCGAGCAGATAGTGCCCCCGCAATGCCGCGAGCAGCTCATCCTTGGACGGCAATACCTCGCGCACCGCACCGCGGTTGTCGCCCATCAGCGATAGCCCTCCCGTCGTCGGTGCCGCGTATCTGTCACGGAGTACCACCCGGGGCACGGGCTAACGCATCTATTCCGGACGAACAGCTGTGTTCGATCCCACGTCCGCGATCACAGCGCGGGTTCTCTCTCCAACGACGGCGTCCAGTCGCGCACCGAGCGCATTCACCTGATCGCGCAACGCGATTACGGTTTCCAATGGCCAGTCCACCTCCAGGAGCACCGTTTCGATCATCTGTCGCGCCCGATCCTGAAGCGCGCGACCGGCATCCGTGGCGCGCAACTGCACCGCGCGCCGATCATGCGGGCTGCGAACACTTTCCACCAGCCCGTGCGCCTGTAGACGCTGGATCAGCGGTGAGACGGTGCCGTAGTCGAGGCGTAGTCGTTCCCCCAGCTCCCGCATGGTCATACCCGGCTGTTCCCAGAGCGCCAGCAGCGCCAGGTACTGCGGATATGTCACCTCCATGGCGTCGAGGAACGGGCGGTAGGCCGCCGTCATGGCACGCGAGGTCGAGTACAGGGCAAAGCACAGTTGTGCGGCGAGCGAGAGCAGGTCGGTGTCGGTTCCCCGGGAGGGCGCGGTAGCACCACCGGAGGTTTCGGCCGCTTCGACACGCACCACTGGTGTGGGATGCGTTTCGGGCATATCTGCACTGTACGCACCGACGGGGAGTTGCCCGTGCCGACGTCGGAGTACCCGCTGGTCACCTCGACGCTCCGAATTCCTTTCCGCGTCCCCGATCCTCGACACGACGAACGTCGCCCGCGGAGTCGTTCCCGCGAGCGGCGCCCGGCCGTATTCGGTATCGAACGGGTCAGATCACCGCGTTCATGATCGTGCCCGCACTGGTCGCGACGGCCCCGCCGACCATCGCGCCCGCCACCATCTTCGGCGACTGGAGGCCGCCGCCGTTCCACTTCTCCCAGGCGAACCGACCGCCGCCATAGGTGATGGCGGTGATGCCGGACAGCTGAATGAGCCAGGTGAAGTATCGGCCCATCTGCAACAACTTGTCGGCCAGCGGTGGAGCCTCCGGGGTCGGATTGCCGACCTGCGCGAGGACGGTGTCGTGTAGCGCGCAGAGGATCGTGCTCACTGTCATGCTCCTTCACGGATGACGAGGTGATGCTCGAAACAGAATGAACGAGACCGGGCGCACGGAAGAACTCGTTGACCTCATCAATTGAACATCATCAAGATCAGGCGGTTGAACCGACACTCCGATTTCGGCATGACTCGGCTCACAGTCCCGTCCCGTGCGAGGAGAGGCGCGGCGTTCTAGGATTCGAATGTGCACTGGGTTCAATCCGATTCGGCGCGATGCCGCGCCAACCCGCTGACGACGCCATAGAGCACCCTATTCCGGGGAGGCAACCGTGGATCACTTCGTTGCACTGTTCCTACTGTTGATCGCCGTGGTCGTGGCGGTCGTCATCGCCTCCTACATCACCGTGATGGCGACCTACTGGTTCGAACTGCGCCACAGCGGCGGCGCCGAGTCACCCGAGATCCCTGCGACACGCTGAGCACGGGATCTTCCGCTACCCGGCCGCGGTGTGGTAGCCGGAGCCGTTCCGACCAGGTGGGCGGCGGTATCGCGCGAGCCACGCCACCGCGCACGTCTGCCCTGCCGGCAGTTCCACTTCGGCCTCGATGACCCTGCGGCCCTTACCCTTCCGTTTCCATTGCGGGTCGCAGGTAGGTGACGATCGCATTGGTGATCCCGCGCCGAGCGAGATCGAGGTCGGTGTAGGTGCCGAGTTGTCGCTCCGAGGCGATACCGCGCATGGCGCCGGGGATGAACGCGGCGACCTCGGCCACCCGCCCGGGATCGACGTCGAGACCGGCGAACGCTCGCAGGCAGGTGTCCAGCCACGCCTGCCCCCATGACGCGAATTCGGCCGCGGTACGCGGATACAGCCGTTCGAATTCTCCCCGATCACGCGGGAGCGCGGCACGCAGATTCTCGATGGCACGCGAATCACCGGTGGTCAGCCCGTCGTACATATTGTCGACAATGGCCGTCACGCGTTCTCGCAGCGAGGCATCCGGCGGCGCGCTGACCGGCATATCGCCGCGACGTTCGGCGATATATCGCAGCACCGCCGCCCAGAGTCCGTCGATATCGCCGAACTGATATTTGACGGTCCCCCACGTGGCACCGATCTCCTTGGCGATCCGGTTGCCCGACACCGCCGCGGGATCCCCTGTCGCGAGCGAGCGCAACGCGGTGTCGAGCATCGACTCCCGGGTGGCCAGCCCGCGCCTGTTACTCCGCCTGCCGACCACTCCCGGTTCCGTCATCCGCACGATCCTAGTGGTCGGGCCGCCTCCCACCGATCGCGCGAACCCCCGGACGGGAAGCTCGAACCCGCCTTTTCATAGAACCCTCTGCTATTTTTCACAGAACCCACTACGATTCTGGGGGACAAGCAGCCTCCGATCGCCGAGGAAAGGGCAGCCGAGATGGCCAAACCCCCGTTGTCGATGAAGCCGACCGGATGGTTCCAGGTCGCGTGGTCCGCCGAGATCGGTATCGGCGAGGTCCGTTGCATGAAGTACTTCGACACGGAGATGATCGCGTGGCGCTCGGCCGCCGGTGCGATCACGGTGATGGACGCGTACTGCGAACATCTCGGCGCGCACCTGGGCCACGGAGGCCACGTCGACGGCGATCGCATTGTGTGCCCGTTCCACGGGTGGGAGTGGAACAGCGAGGGCCGCAACGTCTGCATCCCCTACGAGAGACGGCCCAACAGGGGGCGGCGCATCCGCAGTTATCCGGTCGCCGAACTCAACGAGTCGATCTTCCTCTGGCACGACGTCGACGGCGGCGCACCCTATTTCGACGTGCCCGACGTCCTCGCCGGATTCGATGACGACAGCACCGCCGCCGACTACTACCCGGCGGCAACGCTGCTGCGGCACGGCCTGGAACTGCATCCGCAGTATGTGATGGAGAACGGCGTGGATTTCGCGCATTTCGCGTTCGTCCACAAGGTCCCCTTCATGCCCGATATCACCCGGCACGACTTCACCTTGCCCACCTCCTATGTCGACTTCACCATCGCCTTCGACGAGAACACCCGCGCCGAGGACGTCAACAGCGGCGTGCGGGCCGTCAACGCCGGTCTGGGGGTGGCCGCGACGAAGAGTTGGGGAATGGTCGACAACCGCACCCTCACCGCCGTGACCCCGGTCGACGACTCGACCTCGGATGTGCGATTCAGCGTTTGGATCGGCAGACGACCGGGCGATACATCGACCGAACTGCCGACAAGGGCGAAATTCCTCGCCGACGCCGTCATCGAACAGTTCACGGCCGATATCCGCATCTGGTCGCATCAGCGCTACTGCGACCCGCCCGCGCTGACCCAGGGCGAATACGACGGCTTCACACAGTTGCGGGAATGGGCGAAGCAGTTCTATCCCGAAGATCGCGCGGCGATCGAAACGACATCACGGCGGCCGGGCCCGCTGGGATCCGAAAGGACGCATACATGAGTACGAGTACCGCCGCGGAGCGGATTCGCGTCTTCCAGGTCGCGACCGGCAATGTCGGATCCGAGATGATCAAGCGCATCGGCAATCATCCCGATCTCGAGTTGATCGGCCTGCCTTGCTACACCCCCGAGAAGATCGGGCGCGACGCCGGGGAGATCGCCGGTCTCGCCCCCATCGGCGTCACCGCGACGGGCACTGTCGATGAGATCATCGCGGCACGACCCGATGTGCTCACCTTCCACGGAGTATTTCCCGACGAAGCGCTCTACGAGCGGGTGCTCGAGGCCGGAATCAATATCGTGACCACGGCCGATTGGATCACCGGGCATCATCGCGACCAGAACCATCCACACCCGTCCGGCCGGAAAGTCAGCGAAGTCCTGCTGGCCGCGTGCCTGCGTGGCGGATCGACGTTCTACGGAACCGGCATGAACCCCGGCCTCAACCAGATCCTCGCTGTAGCCCACAGTGCCGATGTCGCCGAGATCGAGAATGTCACCGTGATCGAATCGGTCGACGTCTCCTGCCATCACTCGGTGGAGACGTGGAAGGAAGTCGGCTACGGCACACCGATCGATGACCCGAGCATCCCCGGATCGCTGGAGAAATACACCCGCGTCTTCTCCGACAGCGTCTACCTGATGGCCGACTGCTTCGACCTCGAACTCGACGAAGTGACGTTCACCTACGAACTCGGAGCGTGCACCAAGGATATCGACCTCGGCTGGTATCAGCTGCCGAAGGGATCGCTCGGCGCGAATTACATCAAATATCAGGGCATGGTCGACGGGGTGCCACGTGTCGAGTCGCACCTGGAATGGCAGATGACCCCGTTCACCGACCCCGCCTGGGATATCAAGGGCTGCTACATCACCCAGATCACCGGTGACCCGAATATCTACAGCAAGCATATGATCTTCCCCAAAGCGGGTGCACGCCTGGACAACCCGGAAGATTTCGCGTCGATCGGCATGACCGTCACCGGATTGCCCGCCCTCAATGCCATCCGCAGTGTGGTCGCGGCCGCGCCCGGAATTCTCACCAGCGCCGATATGCCCCTGCGTGGATTCGGAGGTCGGTTCAAGCGGTCATAGCGACTGTTCCGGCCGGACCCCTATCCGGTCCGTACCAGGAGTTTGCCGAAGTTGCGGCCCTCGAGTAGTCCGATGAACGCCTCGGGGGCCCGCTCCAAGCCGTCGACGATATCTTCGCGGTACTTCACGCGCCCCTGCGCTATCCAACCGGACATATCCCGGAGGAAATCGGAGTACATCTCCCGCACGAATTCGGTCTGGATGAAACCGCGCACCGTGAGGCTCTTGGTGAGAATGCGGGAGTAGAAGGCGGGCAGGCGGTCCGGGCCCTCCTGTGCGCTCGCCGCGTTGTAATCGGCGATCAGACCGCAGACGGGCACCCTGGCGTAGGTGTTGAGCAGCGGGTAGACGGCGGCGGCGACCGCACCGCCGACATTCTCGAAGTAGATATCCACGCCGTCGGGCACGGCGGCCCGCAACTGGTCGGCGAAATCGGGGGCGCGGTGATCGATCGCCGCGTCGAATCCGAGTTCGTCGCGCAGGTAGGCCACCTTCTTCGGTCCACCCGCTATCCCTACCGCACGCAGACCCCTGATGCGCGCGATCTGACCGACTGCGGAGCCGACCGGGCCGCTGGCCGCGGCCACCACCAGGGTCTGCCCCTCCTCGGGGCGACCGATTTTCAACAGGCCCGAGTAGGCCGTGAAACCCGGCATGCCGAGCACACCGAGCGCGGTCGACACCGGTGCCAGGTCGGGATCCAGTGCGCGCAACCCTTTCGCCTGCGTGACCTGATGGGTCTGCCAGCCCGAATAGGACTGCACCACATCACCTTTCGCCAGGCCGGGATCCCGCGACTCCAGCACTTCCGAGACGGTGCCGCCGACCATGACATCGCCCACCCCCACCGGCGCGGCATACGATTTCGCCGCACTCATGCGTCCCCGCATATACGGATCGAGTGAGAGATACAGCGTGCGCAACAGCACCTGTCCGTCGGCGAGCGGCGGCAGCTCCGCCGTCTCGGTGCGGAAATTCGCCGCGGTGGGCGCACCCACCGGGCGGGAAGCGAGCACGATCTGCGTCGATGCGACCATGGCCCCACCCTAGCCCGATAGTCCGGGCGCCGGTGACCTCGACCACCGCCTGCCGGCGAACTCGACCGCTATCCCACACTGCCGCAACAACTCCCGCGCTCGGCCCAGGATCTCGGTTACGCCGCGTCGCAGTCGGGCGCGGCGAGCAGAGAGCAATGGCGGAGCAATGTCGCGGAAATGCTGCGGCAATGGACGAATGGTGTCATCGACCCAGCCCGAGGGCGGGCCGATCCATCCCGCGCCGCGACTTCCACGAGGACTTCACCAGAGAGGTACCGTGTTCGAAACCTGTTATAGCCCACACGATGTCGCCCACCTCCTGCGTCACCGATACGGATTGCCGGTCGAACTGACACAGTCGCGGCCAACCGTCGTCTGCGGTGCGCAACTGGATGCCGTCGACATGCCCGCCCACTTGGGTTCACGGGTGCTGAGTCTTCTCCAGGACCGGCATATCGGGCCCGTCGTGGCGAATCCGCGCGACACCGTGTGGACCTTTCTCGTCGCACCTCCACCCCGGCCCACCGTTGTCCGGGATCTCACAGCCCACGGCGTCGTCCTGCGGGCCAGCGGCCGTCGCGTGATGCTTCCGATGTCGGATCACGGCTTCGGGTGGCGCTGGGCGCGTGAGCCTCGCCCGGGAGCCCTGCGACTACCGGCCGGGTCGGCGGTCTCGGCAGCGGTAGCGCGGCTCACCGGGTCCGCGTCCGACTCCATCGGATCGCACGGGCACGATCACGACCCTGTTGCACTTCGGGATACGGCCGCCACGATGTGAAAAATCCATAACAACTCGGTAACTCGGAATTCGCCACCGCGCATCGGATGATGACCGGGCATCGAATACCCGGTCACAGCGGTTTTCGGGCAGAGCGACACCCGCGACTATCACTTTCGTGACCGTTCTGTGTCTTGAACATCGTACGAATTCGGACTTACGGTTCCTGTGAGCAAATACTCAGCGACCGAAACGAGATACGAGACATATACGAGTCGACGCGGACTCGGCATTCGAACTCGCCCTACCAGCGGGAGCAGGCAATGAAGCTATTCTTCGCCACCGCGGCTATCATTCTGGCCGGAGTCGGAGCGCTCGATATTCTCGGAGATCAATCGGTTCCTACCGACAGCGTCCGGATAGCAAGTATCTCGAACACCGCCGCGGGCCCGCATATCGGCGATGTCCGGATCGACGTGCCGCGCACGGTCAGCTGCCCGATCGAGCAATCCGATATCGATGAACTCGGGCGCTGACCCCGCGTCCGGGCGCCGCCGACGCGACGCCCCACGCGCGGCGCGATCAGTCCAGGTACACCGGAAGCCTGCGGTGACCGTTGGAGACGAGACTTCCGACGGGTTCCAATGCGGCGGGATCCTCGGCCAGCCGGATATTCGGGAACCGCTCGAACAGGGCGGGCAACGTGATGGCGGCCTCGAGCCGGGCCAGCGGAGCGCCGATGCAATGGTGCGCCCCGTGCCCGAAGGACAGATGCTCCTTGTTCGCGCGATGGATGTCGAATTCGGCGGCCGTCGCACCGTGCACGCCGGGATCGCGGCCCGCGCCGGCGTAGGACACGAGAATGGCTTCGCCCTTGGGAATCAGGATGCCGTCGACATCGATGTCCTCGACGGCGTAGCGCAGCGGGAGATGAGCCACCGGCGCCTCGTAGCGCAGCGTCTCCTCCACCACCTCCGACCACGGGGTCCTGCCCTCGACCACCTCGGCGCGCTGCTCACCGTGGGTCAGCAGGGCGACGATCGCCTGATCGAGCAGGTTGACGGTGGTCTCGTGCCCGGCGTTGATGACCAGGATCAGGGTATCGACGAGTTCCTTCTCCGACAGCCGTGAGCCGTCGTCCTCGTCGCGGGTCGCGATGAGCACGCTGGTGACGTCATCACCGGGAGTCTCGCGCCGGTAGGCGACGAGTTCGCTCACGAGCCGGTACATCTCGAGATAGTTCGCCATCGCCTCCTCCGGACCGAGCGAGGTGTCGAAGAAACCGTCGACGCAGGTGTGCATGCCCGGCCCCAGGTGGTCGGGGACGCCCATCATCTCGGTGATGACCCGGATCGGAACCGGGTAGGCGTAGGTCTGGCGCAGGTCCACCGACTCACCGCTCGGGGTCTGCGCGAGCTGGTCGAGCAGTTGGGTGGTGATCTCCTCGATGCGCGGACGCAGTGCGGTGGTGCGCCGATGGGTGAAGGCGGGCGAGACCAGTTTGCGCAGCCGCCGGTGTTCGGCGCCGTACGCGGTGAACATATTGTCGACAGCCACCCACACGTGCAGCGGCCACGCCTCGGTGATCTCACCGTTGATGAACGCCGACCAGTGTCGGCGCGCGTCCTTGGAGACGCGCGGATCGGCCAGCAGATTCTTCAGAACCACGGCATCGGTCACCGACCACGCGGGCACGCCGCCGGGCAGCACCACCCGCGCGACGGGCCCGCGGGCCCGGATCCTGTTCAACTCGCCTTGGATATCGGCGCCGGTCGGATCCAGGACGATCGGTTGATTCTCCATCGGGGTTGCTCCTTACACCAGGTTCATCGGAGGAGATTGCGGGAAGACGACCGGCAGTGCCGCGAGGGCACGGTGGAATGGGCCGGGCCGCCACGACAATTGGTCGGCGGCAACGGCCAGATCCATCTCCGGCAGGGCATCGAGCAATTGGTCGATGGCGTCCTGCACGATCATGTAGGCCACGGATTTGGCCGGGCAGGCGTGCGGTCCCGCGCTCCACGCCAGATGCGCGCGGTTGCCGGTGCGATCGCCGCCGCGGATCGCCGGGTCGTTGTTGCAACCGGACAAACTGATGACGACGGGCTGGTGCGCGGGCAGCCAGGTGTTGTCGATGAGGATCGGCTGCCTCGGGTAGGTGGTGCAGAAATTCGCCATCGGCGGGTCGTTGAACAACACCTCGTCGAGTGCGTCCCGGGTCGACAGCGCACCGCCGAGGATATTGCCGCCGAACCGTTCGTCGGTGACCATGAGCAGCAGGGTGTTGGCGATGAGATTCTGCTGGGGTTCGATACCCGCGCCGTAGAAGCTGATCAACTGACTCAGCATTTCGGTGTCGTCGAGACCGGCCGGGTGGTGGGCGAGCCGAGAGGTGACGTCGTCTCCCGGCTCGACACGACGCAGCGCGATCAACTCCAGCAGGGCTGTGCTGAGCATCTCCATGCCGCGGGCCGCCTCGACGGTGTCGAAGAGCATCGCCATACCGGTGGCCACGCGCTGGCCCAACTCGGTCGAACAGCCGACCATCTTGTTCAACACTTCGAAAACGAGCGGAAACGCGTACTGGGACACCAGATCCGCCGACCCGGTTTCGCAGAAGCCGTTGATCAGCGGGACGGCGATCTTCTCGATCGTGGCATGCAGCGCGTGCAGGTCGATGCCGTCGATCGCCGCGACGTAGGCCTGCCGATAGCGCACATGCGCGGCGCCGCTGTTACGCAGCGCGTTCGGGTGCCATTCCATCATCGGCTTGACCGCTGAGTCGGCGGGAATGCTGTCCTGCCAGGCTCGGGGATCGGCCGGGAAGTGTTCAGGATCGTTCAGGACGCGCAGTGCGGTCTGGTATCCGAGCACGAGGGTGGCGGGAACACCCGGGGCCATCTCGATCGGGGCCATCGAGCCGTACTGCCTGCGCATTTCACGATAGGCGGCGTGCGGGTCTGCGGCGAATTCGGGAGTGTACAGGGGTAGTCGCGGGCCGTCGGTATCGACGGGCGATCCCTGCTGTACAGGGCAGGTGCCGGGATTGACGGCCCGGGGCTTGAACGCGGCTGAATGTGGGGTGCTCAAAAGATATGACTCCAAGAGGTGAAACAGAATGTCGCCCGGGGTGATCGGCGCGAGCGTCGGCGTCGACGCGACGCCGCAGGGGTCGGTAGCTCTGGACCAACTGCCACAACGCTTTGCTCGGCCTTCCTCGCACCGCCTACCCTGCGACCCCGGACGTGAGGTCCAATCGCGGACCGGAACTGCTGGCAAGGCCGCTGTGGGTCACAGGGGTGACCCACAGTGCCTGCGGAACAGACGTTTTCGCCGATCGATACGATCGAGCGCGCACATCCCACCAGTCGTCCCGAACCCGACGACGCGTCCACGTTAGCAGCACCGAATGGGCCGCACGCTGGATGTGTCAACAAGTTTCGCACCGCCCCCTTCGGCGCAATCGGACATTTCGGCTATCACACCGACGCTGACGACCGCTATCCCAGGTCGGCGGGCTGGTCGACGGTCGACGGATAGTGTTTGCACAACGCCTGTATCCACGCCGAGGCGTACTCCGGCGGCGCGGCGTGCACGGACAGCGTGTCGGCGACGGCGAGATATGCCTCGATATCGTCGCTCGCGTCCAGGAATGTGCCCCTGGTCAGCTGCTGCAGATAGACCAGGTCGGACAGATCGCCTTCGGCGAAGCGCAGCACCGAGAACGAACCTTCGGTCAGCGCGGGCCCGCCCACGTGGTCGGCGAGCACCTGCACCGCGACATTCTGCGCTTCGGCCACCAGGCACAGGTGGTCGAGCTGGGCACGCCACACCGCGGAGCCGCCGATCGGGCGGCGCAACGCCGATTCCTCGATGATCACCCAGAGTTGGGCCGGATCGGATCCGGTCAGGACTTCGCCGCGGCGCATGCGCAGCGCGACCCTGCGCTCGAGTTGAATCTCCGAATCCGTTGGATGCGCGAGCGCCAGTAGCGCGCGGGCGTAATCGGGCGTCTGTAGAAGTTCCGGCACGGCCCGGGATTCGTAGCAACGCAACCGCCGCGCCGCCTGCTCCAGATGCAGGTAGGTATCGAACCCCGGCGGCAGCCAGTCGGCATCGCGCTCCCACCACGTCGTCCCGACCGCCCGGCGCGCCGATTCGGTGATCGAATCAGGATCCGCGATTCCCGTCGACTCGCGCATCTCCCGCGTGCTCATGCGCCGAGTCTGCCACGTGGACGTATCGATAAGCTATCCCCAAATCGAGGTGTGCACACCGTAATTCGTCAGGGTGCGCCCGAAACGAGCTGTCTTGCTTGACCAGTCGTCTACGGTCAGACTGGTACCCGGCGTCGGGCCGAGCGGCACGAGACGAAAAGGCGGAGCTTCATGACTTCGGACGATACGATCGAAACCTCGATCCCCCTGGACCGGCCGACATCGGCGCGGGCGTACGGATGGATGCTCGGCGGCAAGGACAACTACGCCATCGACCGCGAGATCATCCTCCATGTGTTGACCGGGTTCCCCGAATGCGTCGACATCGCGCGTCAGAACCGGCAATTCCTCTACCGTGCCGTGCGTTATCTGGTCCAGGAGGCCGGAATTCGCCAATTCCTCGACCTGGGATGCGGCCTGCCGACGGATAACAATGTGCACCAGGTGGCCCAGCATTTCGACCCCGACGCCCGTGTCGCCTACGTCGATATCGATCCGATCGTCCTGGCGCACGGTCGCGCGCTACTCGCCGACAACGAGCGCACCACCGTCATCACCGCGGATATGCGCGATCCCGACGCCGTGCTCGCCGATTCGGATGTGCGGCGGCTGATCGATTTCTCCGAACCGGTCGCCGTGCTGTTCCTCTCGGTCGGACATCACCTCAAGGATGTCGACACGGTCGGCGAAGGCGCCCGTCACGCGCTGCGCCACATCGTCGATACGGTGGCCGCGCCGGGAAGCCATATCGCCTTCTCCCAGGTCGTCAGCGACGATGCCGAAGTCGGCGCCACCTTCGCCGCGCAACTGGACGGCGCGGGGATTCCGTGGCAGAACCGTACGCCCGCGGAGGTGGACGCGCTGTTCGACGGTCTCGAACCGGTCGAGCCCGGCCTGACCAACGTCATCGACTGGCGTCCCGACGCGGACCAGCCTCCGCTGGAGCCGGTGCCGGAGGCGCTGCTGCCCTATGTCGGCACCACCGACTCGCGCACCGTTGTCTACGAATACGGTGGGATCCTCCGCAAACCCTGATCCACGCGATCATCTCGGTCGGCGGCCCGTGGCCGCGGTGTCGCGAGTTCGCGGCAGGCGTGCCCGGCGCGAATCCAACGGCTGGTAACTTCGGGTGGAGCACTGCCGCAGGCCGGGCTGGCAAACTCCCGGCATCCGATTCCGCGTCTACAGGGAGCTCTATGGCACAGCCACGTCGCACACCCAATCCGTCCGGATCGCGCCGCCGCGGCGCGCTGGCCCTGACCGCCGTCGCGGCGGGCATGCTGCTGACCGCCGCCGCGGCGGGGGCTCGGCCGATCGGCCCGTTCGAGGTCGGCGGCGCGATCGAGGTGGAATACGACCAGCAGGGCGGCCCCGCCGTCTTCGGAGATCCGGTCGCCCCCGAATCCGACGCCGCGCGCGGCGGGAAATTCCAGCCCTTCGCGCGCAATGCCGCGATCTACTGGCAGCCCGATGTCGGCGCCCATTCGGTGAACGGGGCGATCCGCGACAAATGGACCGAACTCGGGTCGGAAACAGGGACGTTGGGATATCCGGTTACCGCGGAGCAAGTCACACCGTCCGGTGCAGGCCGGTTCAGCCACTTCGAACGCGGATCGATCTACTGGTCCCTCGGCACTGCCGCGCACCAGGTGGGCGGCGTGATCCGGGACAAGTGGGCGGCCACCGGCTGGGAGAGCGGGCCGCTCGGGTACCCACTCACCGACGAGGCGTCCGCCAAGGGCAACGGTCGCTACAACCTGTTCACCGGCGGCGCGATCTACTCCTCGCCGAGGACCGGCGCGCATGTCGTCTGGGGCGCGCTGCGCGACGACTGGGTCCGGGCGGGTGCGGAGAACGGCCGCTACGGCTACCCCACCGGCGACGAATACGACTATCAGGGCGGCAAGGCGCAGGACTTCGAAGGCGGCCGCATCACCTGGGTGCCGTGACGGGAAAAATTCCGTGCGGGAATAGCCGGCTCGCCGATATGTTCGTTCGAGATGGTTAGGCGAACGAACGAGAGGGGCCGCCGGTGGCGATCGACGTAGCGGATTCGGCGGATTCGGCCATCGGATTCCGATCCGAACGCGGGCCGATCCTCGGATCGCTGATGTTGTCGACCGGGCTGGTGGCGCTGGATTCGACGATCATCGCCACCGCGGTGCTCACCATCACCGACAGTCTCGGCGGATTCTCGCAATTCCCCTGGCTGTTCTCGATATACCTGCTGGCCCAGGCGGTCACCGTGCCGATCTACGGCAAACTCGCCGACACCGTCGGACGTAAGCCGGTGATCCTTTTCGGCATAGCCGTTTTCGCGCTCGGGTCGCTGCTGTGCGGGCTGGCGGGAAATATGGTCGCCCTGATCATCTTCCGCGCCGTGCAGGGTATCGGCGCGGGCGCGATCCAGCCGATGACGATGGTGATCGCGGGCGACCTGTACACGTTGTCCGAACGCGCCAAGGTGCAGGGCTATCTGGCATCGGTGTGGGCCATGTCGGCGGTGCTCGGCCCGCTGGTGGGCGGGATCTTCGCCGAGTACATCAGCTGGCGGTGGATCTTCCTGGTGAATCTGCCGCTGGCCGCCCTCGCCGGCTGGATGCTGGCGCGAAATTTCGCGGAGAGCGCGCCCCGGCACCGCCGTCGCGTCGACTATCTCGGCGCCTGCCTGCTGACGATCGGCGCGGGCGCTCTCATCCTCGGCCTGCTCGAAGGCGGTCAGGCGTGGGCCTGGTCGTCACCGACCGGTATCGCGATCTTCGCGGGCGGAGTGCTCGTGTTGTCGCTGTTCGTCCTGGTGGAGCGTTCGGCGGAGAATCCCATCCTGCCGCTGTGGGTGTTCACCCGGCGCGTGGTGATCGCCAGTAGTACCGTCTCGGTCCTCGTCGGGGCCGTCGTCCTCGGTTTCACCTCCTACGTTCCGACGTTCACCCAGGGCGTGCTCGGCACCGGCGCGCTGCTGGCCGGTCTCACCGTCGGCGCGCTCACCCTCGGCTGGCCGCTCGCCGCGTCCCAGGCCGGGAAGGTGTACCTGCGCATCGGATTCCGCCGCACCGCGCTCATCGGCGGCGGACTCGCCGCCCTCGGAGCCGCGAGCACGCTGTTCATCACCGAGAACTCCGGCATCGCACAGGTCGCCGCGTCCTGTTTCGTGGTGGGCACGGGTATGGGGCTGGTCGCGACGCCGACACTCATCGCTGCCCAGTCCAGTGCCGAATGGACCGAACGCGGCGTGGTGACCTCGGCCAATATGTTCGCCCGCTCCATCGGCAGCGCCGTCGGCGTCGCAGTATTCGGGGCCATCGTGAACTCCCGCGTCGGCAACGCCGACCACCCGGAACCCGGCGCTCTCGCCGAGGCGGTGCACTCGGTATTCGTGGCGCTGGCCGCGATGGCGGTGGTCATGGTCGTCGCCGCGGCGATGATGCCCGGCCGCAAGACCCGGCCTGACAAGACCGCCGCCTGACAAGACCGCCGCCTGTCAAGACCGCCGCCTGAGCAGGTACCGCCCTGGCCCGCTCGATCACCCGTGAACTCGGTTCCCGCCTCGGCCAACGCGTCAGCGGAGGATCGTCCCTCGCTTCGAGGACCAAAGCCAGCGTTTCGCTCGCCCGCGTTCCTCTAGAATGTGCAGCGCACCCGACACAACATATTCTCGGATCGACGATCCGACCGGCCGGTAGGAGCAAGAATTGTCCGCCCGCCGCCGGGTCTTCGAGACGGCCGAATCGACCACGTCACCCGGGTGCCGGGTCAACGGACGGCGGTCCCCGCGAACCGCAGGACTGGCAGCCGTCGCGCTGGCGGCCACCGCGATCGCTGCGTGGACGGCACACACCACGGTACTGACCGGACTCGACAGCACCCTGTTTCACGCTGTGAATACTCTGCCCGACGATCTGTTTCGGCCATTGTGGTTACTCCAGCTGTCCGGTGTGCTCGGAGCACCGGCGCTTGTCGCGATAGTCGCGCTGCTACTGGGCCGATACCGGCTCGCATCGGGTCTCGTGCTCCTGATTCCGGCGAAGCTCATCCTCGAACGCGACGTGCTCAAAGCCCTGGTGCACCGGCCGCGTCCCGCCGTCACCATGTCGGATCCCGTGCTGCGTGACGTCCCGACCGCGGGGCTTTCGTTTCCCTCCGGGCACGCGGTCATCCTGTTCGGAACGGCGACGCTGCTCGCTCCCTACCTGAGCCGCGCCGCGCGCACCGCGGTTTTCGTCTTCGCCTCGCTCGCGGCGACCGCGCGCGTATACCTCGGCGCGCACGCGCCGCTGGACGTGATCGGTGGAGCCGCCGCGGGTGTACTGCTCGGCGCAACCCTTACCCTGGTCGTCGGCGTCTCCGAACACCGCACCGCATCCAGCGGTGCGCACAGGCTCGGATTCCCGAGCCGGACAATCCATGTCAGTCGCTTTCCCCGACCGACACGATCGAGTTCTCACCCCCGGAGTACGAAACGATGACCACCGAAGCGACGCCGACCACACCGCCGACAGCTGCCGCGACGGCCAACGCGACGCCGAGGGCGGTCGTCACGCAACGGCATCCCGGCGACCTCGTACGCGTCGTGCTCGGCGTTTCCGCACTGATCGTTTCGACATTGGTCGTCTGGCACACGCGGGTGCCGCGGCTGGAAGTGGACCTGTTCCATCTGATCAACGACTTGCCCTCCTGGGTGATGCCGGTGTTGTACGTGATCATGCAACTGGGCTCGCTCGGCGCGGTCGTGGCCGTTTCGGTCGTGGCGCTGGCGGCACGCAAATTCCGGCTGGCGCGTGATCTGGCCACCGCGGGCACGCTCGCGTATGTCCTGGCCCTGGTAGTCAAGTCGTTCGTCGGGCGAGCTCGACCCGACATGTTGTTGACCGAGCTCAATCTGCGGACCCACCAGGGCGGACTCGGTTTCGTCTCAGGGCACGCCGCCGTCGCGGCCGCGCTCGCTGCCGCCGCCGCCCCCTGGCTGCCACGGCCCTGGCGCAGGGTGGCATGGGCGGCCGCGGCGGTGGTGGGGCTCGCTCGAATCTTCGTCGGCGCTCACCTGGTTCTCGATGTCTTCGGCGGCGCCGCTCTCGGCTGGGCAGTCGCCGCAGCCATGCATCTGCTGTGGGGGGCGCCGGTGCATCGCTGCGAAGCGCCCGCCCTCGCCAAGGCGCTGGCCGCGGCGGGACTGCACCCGATCGATGTCGCACCTGTCCGGCTGGATGCCCGCGGGTCCCGCCCCTTTCTGGTGACCACCGAGAACGGCACCCACGCTGATCTCTTCGTGAAGGTCATCGGGTATCACGAACGCAATTCGGATCTGCTGTTCAAGTCGTTCCGCCATCTGGTGTTCCGGGAACTCGAGGACGAGTCGCCTTTCGCGACACCGAAGCAGCAGGCCGAACACGAGGCGTTCGTCGCGCTGATGGCCTATCGCGTCGGCGTACGCACGCCACCGATAATCTCCGTCGGCGTCGCCGAGAACGGCGACGCCTGGCTGGCCGAGGCTCGAATCCCCGGCCGTGACCTCGGCAGATCGGTCGCCGAACCGATCTCCGACGACGTTCTGCGCGATGTGTGGTGCCAAGTCGCGCTGCTGCGGGCGGCTCGCATCGCGCACCGCGATCTGCGGCTGGCCAATGTGCTCATCGACGAGCAGGGTGATCCTTGGATCGTCGATTTCGGATTCGGCGAGACCGGCGCCTCCGACCACCGGCTCGACGCCGACGTGGCCGAGCTCCTGGTGTCGATGAGTCTGAAGGTCGGGGCGAAACGCAGTGTGGACGCGGCACTTCGGGTGCTCGGGCACGACGCGCTGGTCGGGGCGGCACCGCAATTGCAGCCGCTGGCCCTCGCCTCCGCGACCCGCAGCGCGGCACGGCACCGGCACGGCCTGATCGATGAGATTCGCGGCACCGTCGCCGCGGTGACCGACACACCACTATCGGCACCGGAGACGATCATGCGGTTCCAGTGGCGCACGCTGGGCTGGATTGTGGCGACGATCTTCGCGACCTACGTGCTGCTGCCGCAGGTCGGTCAGCTCGGGCGCACCATCAGCGCTCTCGATGACGCACGGTGGCAGTGGCTGCTCGGCGCCCTCGCGATGTCGGCGCTGACCTATCTCGCGGCGGCGTTGACCGTGCTCGGCGCCAGCCCGCGCCCGCTCGCCTTCGGTCGCACCGTGAAGGTGCAATTGGCGACGTCGTTCGCGAACAGGCTTGCGCCGTACGGCATCGGCGGCACCGCGGTGAACGAACGCTATCTCGAGCGGTCAGGCCTTCCGCGCGGCATCGCGGTGGGCACGATCGCCGTCATCGCCGCATCGGGTGTCGTGCTGCATCTGCTCCAGTTGATCGGCGCTGGTATCTGGCTCGGGCAATCCCGTCAACTGCTGGATTCGGCGTTGCCCTCGGGCTGGGTTCTGTTGGCAGGTTTCGTCGTGGCTATGACCGCCATCGGAGTGGCGATCGCGCTGCTGGTGCGACGCCCGGACTGGCTCGCCGAGGTCCGCGGCACCGCGTCATCGATGGTGGGGGTACTGCGCAGGCCACGCGAGGCCGCGCTGCTGCTCACCGGCCAGATCGGCGGCAACATCGCCTACATCGCGGCCCTGGGATTCTCGGTGTACGCCTTCGGCGGCACCCCCTCGGCCGCCCTGGTCACCGCCGTATTCCTCGGTGGATCCGCGCTCGGCGCCGCCAGCCCGACTCCGGCGGGGCTCGGAGTCGTCGAGGCATCACTCGTCGCGGGACTGATGGTGGGTGGGGTAGCGGACGGACCGGCGGTCGCGGGTGTTCTCGCCTACCGCTTGGTGACCTTCTGGCTGCCCGCCGCACTCGGCTTCTTCGCCTTCAAATCCCTCGAACGCCATCACCTGCTGTGAGATCGCGTCCGGGGCGTGTGTGAGAGGTCCCCGCGGAACGGGACCATCGCCTCACCACCGAGCAACTTTGGGCCCTTGGACCCGGATCGCGGTCGGCGCAGGCTGATCGGTGCACCCTCGCCGACGCGTCGGGCGAATACCCAGGAGGACACCATGCCGCATGCCGCCGACCCCTTCGCTCCTGCCGTGCAGGTCGCGCACAAATGGTTGCGCGCCGTCGCCGACGGCCTCGACACAGATGATCTCGCGTTCGCCAACCGCGCGTTGCGGGCCTGGATGCATACCGTCAGGGACCGGATCAGTGTGGCGGCTTCCGCGCATCTGAGCGCGCAACTGCCCGAACTCCTGCGCGGCGCCTACTACGAAGGCTGGATACCAAGCCATGTGCCGGTGCGCCACGGTCTGGCCGAGTTCATCGATCAATTCGCCAGGACCGCGGACATCGAACCCGACGAAGTCGGCGCTGTCGCTGGCACGATCACCGCGGTGCTCTCCGACCTGTTCTCCGCAGGCCAGATGAACCGCGTCTTCGCGGTATTGCCGATGCGGCTGTACGGCGTCCTGTGCGGTGCGCGCCCCGAGGTATCCCCGGTGACGGACGAAGAACCGGCCGGGACGGACAGCGACGCCGATCCGGTGCTCGCACTCCAAGATCGGGTCCGCGCGCTCGGTGACGCGGTCGCCGCCCTCGCCCACGGCTTGGAGCAGTTGCCGACCGACACAGTCGACCTCAACCGAACCGCGTCGGCCGCCCAAGAGGCACATCGCATCCTGCTCACCGAAGGGCTGATGCCGACATCCACGCGGCCACGCTGACATGGCATGAAATAAGGCGCGGGTCCGATGACGTTGGCTCTGGATGTCATCCCACGACTAGGAGCCGCATTGCTGGACGTCCCGCTGTCAGTTCTGGATCTGGCGCCGGTGCAGGCCGGTCGCACCGCAGGTGAGGGGCTCGCGGCGACCACTGAGGTCGCGCGGCGCACCGAAGCGCTCGGCTATCAACGTTTCTGGGTGGCCGAGCACCACAATATGCCCGGTATCGCGAGTTCGGCCCCGAGCGTGCTACTGGCGCATCTCGCCGCGAACACCTCGACCATCCGCGTCGGCTCGGGCGGGGTGATGCTGCCCAATCACGCCCCGCTGGTAGTGGCCGAACAGTTCGGAACACTGCACGCGCTGCATCCCGGCCGCGTCGATCTCGGCATCGGACGCGCGCCCGGCACGGATCAGGCGACGGCCCTCGCCCTGCGGCGCACCAAGGAGGGGCTCAACGCCGATTCGTTCCCGCAGGAACTCGCGGCATTGCTGCGCTACTTCAGGGGCACCGACCCCGCCGGAATCACCGCGACACCAGGGCTCGGCGAGCAGCCGGAGATCTGGCTGCTCGGTTCCAGCGGGTTCAGCGCCCAGGTCGCGGCGCTGCTCGGCCTGCCGTTCGCCTTCGCCCATCATTTCTCCGCCGCCAATACCGAACCCGCGCTCGCGCTCTATCGCGAGCAGTTCCGCCCGTCCGAGCAATTGGACAAGCCGTACGCGATGGTGGCCGTGGCCGTCGTCTGCGCCGACACCGACGAGCGGGCCGAGGAGTTGGCGCTGCCGCGCGACCTGGCCTTCCTACGTCTGGCCGGTGGACGTCCCCAGGCGCTGCCGACCCCAGAGCAGGCGGCGCGATACCCGCTCAGCGATCGCGAACGGCAATTCATTCTGCAACGCCGTGAGGGCCAGGCCCTCGGCTCCCCCGAGACGGTCCGTCGCCAACTCGGCGATTTGATGGAACGCACCGACGCCGACGAATTGATGATCAATACGCTGGTCTACGACGTCGACGATCGGATACGTTCCTTCGAACTCCTCGCGGAGAAGGTCGCCGCCTGACTCAGCGCAGCCGGAATCCCTGTTCGAACAGGGATTCGCGTAATGTGTGCCGCCCGTTCAAACTCGCCGCCGACGCGAGCCTGGTCAGCACGCGATCGGTCCACGAATGCGAAAGTCGCTGTTCGGCATAGAATTGCGCGATCCGTCCCTCGTATTCGGCGACATGCTCGCGCTGTGCCTCGAGATCGTAGGTCTCGTGGTGCAGCACCGCCCGCTGCGGCAGACGCGGTTTCACCCTGGCGTCCTCGGCCGGGTCGGGGTGGCCGACCACGAGACCGAACACCGCGAAAACATGTTCGGGCAGACCGAGTTCGGCCGCGACCTGCGCGGGCTTATTGCGCAGCGCCCCGATATACACCGTGCCCAGCCCGAGCGATTCCGCGGCCACCACGGCGTTCTGCGCGGCCAGCGCGGCGTCGATGAAACCGACGTAGCTGGATTCCAGGTAGTCGGCGCCCTCCAGCGGCGCGCCCCTGTCGTCCGCGAGCTGGCGCAGCCGGGCGAAATCCGCCGTCCAGACCAGCAGCACGGGCGCCTGCAGAATGTGTTCTTGATTGCCCGCCAGCGCGGCCAACCGCGCTTTGCGCTGCGGGTCGCGGACCGCGACGACACTCCAGACCTGGAGATTCGACGACGTGGGCGCGGACTGCGCCGCGGAGATCAGCAGCCGCAGGGTGTCGTCGGAGACCGGATCGGCGAGATACCTGCGCACCGAGCGATGTTCGTGCAGGACCTGCAGAACCGGATTCCAGTCGGCCGGATCCTCCGGATCGGCGTCCCGGTAGCGCTGCTGGACGATGTGGGCTGGTGTCGCGACGGTCTGCGTCATGAGTGGTGATTGTGGCTCGTCGCACCCGCGAACGTCTGCGGTAAGCGTCACTGTGAACCGAACCCCGTGGCATGCCATCCCAGCCACCGACCGGGTACGGTCGGTTAGGTATACCTAATTAATACCGATCTTCTCCGGAGGCGACCTTGGCACGACCTCGCACCACCCTCACCGTGCAGCGCACCGAGTGGCTGACCCCGCACCTGATCCGGGTCCACCTCGGCGGACCGGGCTTCGCCGCCTTCCGCCCGAGTGAATTCACCGACTCCTATGTGAAATTCATCTTCGAACGCGACGGCATCGAAGTGCTGCGCACCTACACCGTCCGCTCGGTCGATCCGGAAGCGGGCCGGTTGGCCGCCGACTTCGTCTACCACGGCGCCGAGGGCATCGCGGGTCCGTGGGCGGCCGAGGTGGAACCCGGCCAGACCATCGATTGCTACGGACCGGGCGGCGCGTACTCGCCTCGCTCCGACGCCGACTGGCATCTACTCGCTGGCGACGAGGCCGCGCTCCCCGCCATCGCCGCCGCACTGGAGGCGATGGACCGCACCGCGATCGGGCGGGCCTACATCGAAGTCGCGGGACCCGACGACGAACTCCCCCTCGACAAGCCCGACGGCGTCGAACTCACCTGGTTGCATCGCGGCGTCCGAGGACCGGGCGAAGTACTCACGCGGGCCGTACGCGACGCACCGTGGACCGAGGGGCAGGTCCAGGTGTTCATTCACGGCGAGGCGCAGGCGGTCATGCAGGATTTGCGCCGCTACATCCGACGCGAGCGCAATGTGCCCGCCGAATGGGCGAACTCGATCTCCGGCTACTGGCGACGCGGTCGCACCGAGGAAGGTTTCCGCCAGTGGAAAGCCGAACTCGAGGCCCAGGAAACCGCACCCGCCGCGGGCTGAGCACCCCGGATCCGGGCCGCGGGAGGATTCGACGAACCTCTTCGATGACTCACAAGCTTGCGACAAGCGGGTGGTCCAGCCGAAATTCTCGTATCGTGCGCCTCGCCGCGTAGATCACCGACAGCCTGCTTGACCGTGGGATCCGGCTCGAGTTCTGATACCGGGGTGGCATATCGATGGTGGCAGGAGCTGCCCCCTGCGGCGGGCTCGTTCGTGATGGCCACGGGCATCGTCTCGGTGGGACTGCATCTCACTGGTTTCGAGGCTGTGTCCTGGATCTTCCTGGCCCTCGCCGCCGTGATCTGGGTGCTGCTCGCCGTGGATTTCGGTTCCCGGCTGCTGTGGAATCGAGACCGCTGGAGCGCCGAGGCCGACACCCCGCCCGCCCTCACCGCGGTCGCGGCGACCACGGTGCTCGGCACCCGGCTGGCGCTGCTCGGTCTGAACGAGCTGGGCGTGGCACTGCTCGTCCTGGCGACAGCGGTGTGGCCGATACTGCTGAGCGCGGTGATGCGGCATTGGCAGCGAGGCATGCCCGGTGCGGCATTCCTGGTCTGCGTCTCCACACAGGGACTCGCTGTGCTCGCGGCGACCCTCGCTCTCGAGGATGGCCGCCGGTGGCTGATGTCCGCGGCGCTGATCTGCTTCTGCCTCGGTCTCCTGCTGTACGTGGCGGCCTTCTCGCATTTCGATCTTCCGCAGATCTGGACCGGTTCGGGCGATCAGTGGGTCGCGACCGGCGCGCTGGCCATCTCGGCCTTGGCCGGATCCAAACTGACCATGGCACAACAGTGGACGGGTCTGCCGCACAACGTCATCCAGGTGACCACCCTGATCGTGCTCGGCCTCAATATGATCGGCTACGGAGTGCTGCTGCTCGCGGAGGCGATCCGGCCGAGACCGCACTACGACATCCGGCGCTGGGCCACCGTCTTCCCGCTCGGAATGACCGCCGTGGCGACGTATTCCACCGGATCGGCCATTCATGTCGACGCATTGCGCACCGTGGGCACGATACTGCTGGCGGTGGCAGTGGGCGGCTGGCTGCTGACCTTCGTCGCACTGCTCACCGATCGCACCACCTTCCACCCGCAACACGCGCACTGACCTGGCTACCATGACCGACCGCACGTCGCTCCCGAGCGGGCCGGCGGCTCGGCGGATAGGGTGCGGCGGTGGACAGAGCGGAACTTGTCGATCGCGGACAGGATTTGCGCCGCTACATCCGACGCGAGCGCAATGTGCCCGCCGAATCGGTGAACTCGATCTCCGGCTACTGGCGACGCGGTCGCACCGAGGAAGGTCTTCCGCCGGTGGAAAGCCGAACCCGAGGCCGAGGAGACCGCGTCCGCCGCGGGCTGAGAACCTCGGATCCGAGCCGCCTACCCGGAGGGTCGACAATCCTCTTCGATTGCGCGGCAACGGATTCAGCCGTGTGAAACCCCGGCAGGTGGTGGTCGACCAGGGGAATCATGAGTTGGATCAGCGGGCCGATGCCGAAGGCATAGACGACAGTTCCGATACCGACGCTGCCGCCGAGCAGCCAACCGACGGCGAGCACCGTCACCTCGATACCGGTGCGGACCAGGCGAACGGACAGACCCGAATTGCGCACCAGGCCGGTCATCAGTCCGTCGCGTGGACCGGGGCCCATGCCCGCGCCGATATAGAGCACGGTCGCGGCGGCGTTGAGCACCACGGCCAGCGCCATCGCGCCGAGCCGGGGTGGCAGCGCGTGCAGTTCCGGGAGCAACCAGAGTCCGGCGTCGACCGAGATGCCGATCACCACCACATTGCTGACCGTGCCGAGACCCGGTCGTTGCCGGAGCGGAATCCAAGCCAGCAGCACAATCAGACCGGTCAGGGCTGTCACCGCGCCGAAGCTCAGCGGGACGTGCGCGGCGACGCCCTGGTGGAAGACATCCCAGGGATCCAACCCGAGGGCGGCGCGGATCATCACGGCCATGGATAACCCGTACAACCAGAGCCCGACGTAGAGCGCGGTCAGGCGACGAAACAGCATTCGCTCAGCCTGCCGCGAACCGGCCCCGCGAAACAGCGCCACTCACCCGATACTGGACCGCTTCTCGCGCGACAGACGTCCCGGACGCGCGCCGACACCCGCGGCGTGCGGCGTGATCCGCACTGGGATGCCGCAGATCACGGCATCCTGGAACAGATGCCCGAGCGGGCCGGCGGCTCGGCGGATAGGGTGCGGCGGTGGACAGAGCGGAACTTGTCGATCGTGGTACCTCCATCGCGGATCGGCTGACGACAACACAAACCCCGCCGCCCTGGTGGCTGGTGGTCGCGACCGGGGTGGTCGCCCTCATCCTCGTCGGCTACGGGCCGCTGTGGCGCATCACCCGCAATGTGGTCACCATTGCCCACGAAGGTGGACACGCGGTGTTCGCGCTACTCACCGGACGTCGCCTCAACAGCATCACCTTGCATTCGGACACCTCGGGATTGACCGTCTCGAGCGGAAAACCCTACGGCCTCGGGATGATCCTCACGGCCATGGCGGGCTACCCCGCTCCCCCGCTGCTCGGCCTCGGCTTCGCCGCCCTGCTCGGAGCCGAACGCATCACCTTGATGCTGTGGACCTCTATCGCGCTCCTGGCCGCCGTGCTGATCAAGGTGCGCAACATCTACGGCTTGTTCACCGTATTAGCGCTGGGCGCAACTATTTTCGCGGTATCGTGGTTCGGCACCGACACCGTGCAAGCCGGGTTCGCCTTCCTCGGCGCGTGGTTCCTGCTACTCGCGGGAGCACGGCCGATCATCGAACTCCAGCGCGGCCGTTCCCGGCGACTGCACAACACCCCCCACAACGTCGACTCCGACGCCGACCAATTGGCCCGGCTCACCCACATTCCCGGCATCCTGTGGGTGCTGTTCTTCGGCGCGATCGCCGTTGCCGCGCTCGTGGTCGGCGGCGGACTGCTGCTCTCCGACGCGACGGGCGTCTGCATTCCGGTGGTGTCGGGCGAATCGTGCCAGGCGCCGACCCTGACCGGCGGTTAGCGGCCCGCCGCTTTCGGATCGCGCACAACCGCGATCACGGTTCGCACCAGTTCCCCCGGTGCGCGGGTCGCGTCAACGGTGACACCGTTCTCGTCGGCGGCGAGTGGTTGCAGGGCGTCGAGTTGGGAATCCAGTAGTGCCGTCGGCATGAAATGACCTCTGCGGGCGCTCATTCGACGGTCGAGCTCGTCGCGGTCGGCGTCGAGGTGCACGAAGAAGGCTCTTGCGACGGCTTTACGCAGCCGGTCGCGATACCCGCGCTCGAGGGCCGAGCAGCTGACGACGCCGCCGGGCTTCCGGTGATCGGCGAGCCAGGTGGCGATGGCGTCCAGCCAGGGGGCTCGGTCGTCGGTGGTCAAGGCGATACCCGCCGTCATTTTCTCGATATTCGCCGCGGGGTGGAAATCGTCACCGTCGGCGTAGTCGACATCCAGGGCGGCGGCGAGCCGTGCACCGACGGTCGACTTACCCGCGCCGGAGACCCCCATGACGACGATGATCGGCGGTTCGGGAATCAAGCGGCTCGCTTCTCAGGATCTGACTCGGTGTCTTGGACATGTGCGGCGGTGTTCCACTCGTGCATACCCTGAAAGATCTGTTCCTCGGGCCGCGAGAGCGACCCCCGTCGACCGGATGTAGCCGCACCCGGCACCGAACCATCGAAACCAGCCAATCGGCCCACCCTCCATCCGCCGATGTTCTCACGGTCGCGAGTCCGCATCCGATGCGATCGGCGGCAGAAGGAACATCCGCGCGAAAAGTCCGCGATGAACGGCCCCAGCGCTACAGCGTTGTCAGACCCAGAATCACGCCGAGCGGCACCAGCACAACCGCTGCGGCGATCGCCAACGGATCACCGTTGAGCATGCCTTCACGAAGCCAATTACCGATTTGAATCACCAGTTCAGTTGCCATTGCCATCCTCCCGTTGTGGTCTGACGATCTATCGTTGACCACTGAAATCCGTTACCGGGCACTGGACATCACCTGGATCGATCGAACTCGTCGAACTCCGCTCGAGACCCTGCCACGCGCGGAGTTCGGTGAGTATCTCGGCCTCGCCGCGCTGGTCACCGGCGCCCATCGTGCAGCTGCCCGCATCCCTCGGGCGCCCACCGACCAGTTCACGTCCGGAACACGCTAGTGCAGGGCCGGGCCCATGTTCGTGGTGTTCGTCCAGGCGTAGCCCTCGGCGTAGGACACATGCCCGGGCCACAAACCATCGCAGTGCACCAGGGCCGAGTGGTCGCCAGGCGGTTCCATGGCCACTGCCGGACTTCCTGTTTCGATAAGGATCGGAAATGACGCGCTGCATCGAAAGGCACTCCAGGGGTATCGAATTCACCCCCTGACCGTGTATACGACGAGGGTCCGCATTCCGATAACAGCGGGATGCCCGAAAGTTCGCAGCGGTTGCGTGGTGTGCCGCGCAGTTCGCGGCGGCCTACGTTGCGGGCGGCGGTGATCTCCCCGATGCCGATCCCGCGGTCGGCCGGTTCCGGGCAGATCGCCCGGCACATGGCGCGTACACGGCATGCGTTACAGACTTGGCCTGCGGAAACATGCTGTCGCCGACGGTGTCTCGCGAACGATCGGACCTTGGCGCGTCTCGAATGAGGTTGCCTGGCATGCCCATTGCCTACTGTGCTCGGTTCAGGCCCGCACTTGGTCGTGGTGGGCGACGAAGTCGAGGAAGCGCGGAATTATCTGTTTCGGATTCGCCCACAGCAGATCGTGCCCGATGCCTGGATAGATCTCGGTCTCGGCCGAGGGCATGTGGTCGCGGGCGCGTGCCGCCCCGAGCTGTGGGTCGCTGACGACGGTGTCGGCGCCGAAAAGTACCAGGCACGGTGCGGTGATGGCGGCCAGCTGTTCGTCGGTGAGGGGGCGGTCCCACGGCATACCGGACCGGAACTTCACCGATGCCATGGCGAGCGCGAACGCCTCCTCGGTGAAGTCCAGACCCGGCATCAGCCACTTGTTGAACTTACGCATCCGCTCGGGAGTCGGCCGCGCACCTGCGGCAAGGAATTTGAGCAGCAGACTCCAGCGCGGCTTGGCGAATGTGGCACCGCTGGGCTCGAACATGGTCAGACTGGCAAGACGATCGCAGCGGTGCACGGCGATGGCACCGGCCAGCCAGGCGCCCAAAGAGTTTCCGGCCAGATGGACGCGATCCTCACCGAGTCCGTCGAGGACCTCGACCATCCATGTCGCGATATCCGCCGTGTCGCGCACGGGTGCGGTCTGCACGCAGCGTCCCGCCCACCCGATGACATCCGGGGTGTACACGACGCGATCGCGCGCCAGATCCTCGATGAAGTCGATCCATACCTGACCGTTGCCCCCGATGCCCGGCAGCAGCACGATCGGTGCACCGTCCCCGTTTCCGGACTTGCGTACTCGCGTGGTGCCGAAGGATGTCTCGACGTCGATATCGACCGAGGGCACGGGCCATTTCGCGGCCACGGTGTCATAGGCGTGCAGGAAGGTCGTCTTCGCTTGTTCGCTGGTGAATCGCCCGATCTTCGGCATGATCCTCCCCTTCGATCCGCTGATACGGTATGACCGTATCATCTCCATGGTATGACCATAACATATGCGCGGTATGCTCATACCATAACGTCGGATATAGTCGATACAAGAGGAAAGAGCAGGTCACGTGCCACGATTGGTCGACCACGAAGTGCGCCGACGCCAGATCACCGACGCCGTACGCCGAGTCATCGTCGGCGGCGGCCTGGAAGCGGTGACCTTTCAATCGGTCGCCACCGAGGCCGGGTTCTCGATACGGCTGGTGCAGTACTACTTCGGAACCAAGAGCGAATTCCTGCTGGCGACCCACCGATCGGTGATGGAAGACGCCGGCGCACGATTCACGCAACGGTGGACCGCGCTGGGCCGGGACGCCGCACCCCGCGAAGCGATCCGTGCGGTCCTGACCGAACTGCTCCCCCTGGACGAACAACGCCGCGAAGAAGCCATCGTGCTCGGCGCTTTCGGCACCGCGGCGATCACCGGCGGCGGCATCACCGCGGAGGAAACCTTCGCCGCGCCTCGCGCACTGGTCACGATCGTCGCCGATCAACTCCGTCGAGCCCAGCACGCCGACGGATCAGGCCCCCGCCAACCGGATCTCGACGCCGAACTCGTCCTCATGACGATCGGTGGACTCGCCCAAAGCGTGCTCCAGGGCTACAGCACCACGCAGTCCGCGACCGTACTCGTCGACCATCTCCTCGACCATGTACTCGGTACAACCACAACGGCCAGTGGGCGGTGACGAGAGCTGTACGGCCGCGACCGTATCGCGCTCGATGTCTCGCCCGAATGTGATCCCTCACCACCGAGCAAGCCACACAACTCCGCGCACGCGCCGCCGCCGGGAACCGAAATCCCTGCTCGCCAAAGAATTCGGGATCAGTTGCGAAACCGTCCACGCCTACCTACGCGCCTGAGTAATCCAACGGCCCTTCATCGTCCCAGCCTCAAATGCTGCGCTAGAAGCCCGTGAGGGCCATATCGCACATCCACCAGCCACCGCCGAGGTCGACTGGTTCGACACACGGGTCCCCGTAGAGATCTATCCCCTTCGGGGAGCGCCCGGGGCTGTAGAGGTATCCGCCGCCACCGTCCGGAATCCCGATCCACTGTGGGAAGAAGCGAATCGATCGCTCCGACGGGTTGTGGTCGAAATCGGCGCGCGGGCTCGACACCGATCCACTCGAGGTCAAGAACTGCATCGGCAGCGGCAGTTTCGCACCGTACAAGTCGTTCCCCGGCTCGACAGTGAGTGCCATCTCGAGGAACGGTCGGTGTATCAGGAAGTACGTCCTCGGCGCGATCTGCCACAACGGGTTCACCAGCATCGTGAGTACGGTGAACACCGACACCATCGCGGCGGCCACCCTCATCCGCAGTTCCAGGACGAACCCGGCGATCACGATGACGAACCCGACCGTGTAGATCACGGCCATGACCGGGATCACCAGCAGGTCCACGATCCACAATGTGGGTCGACACCAGTTGTACAAGAATCCAACGGTCCAGAACAGCAGGCCGACGGACAACAGCGAGGCTTTCACGCCGATGATGGTGCTCGCGGGTGGCGGCCCGCGCCACGGCGACGAGCCGATCACCACGAGGTCTCCACGAGCCCTCCACGATCTCCACTTCTTCGAGCCCGGTTCTACTGACCGGCGCCTCGGCCGCGAGACTTCGAGTCACCAGACCCCGCGCTCCCACCAACACGCATCCACCGACGCCCGATCGGGTCGCCCCGGACACGGCCCCCGACGACGCGGTGTGATCCCATGAACAGACAAATACCGCGAATACGCTGGAGGCCATGTGTCAGATCCCATGAAATTGCGCGTCTTCACCGAACCGCAGCAGGGCGCCGACTACGACACCCTGCTGACAGTCGCGAAGACCGCGGAGGAGTTGGAATTCGACGCGTTCTTCCGCTCGGACCACTACCTCGCCATGGGAGACGCCGACGGCCTGCCCGGACCCACCGACGCCTGGATCACCTTGGCGGGCCTCGCCAGGGATACCACGCGCATCCGCCTCGGCACGCTGGTCACCGCCGCCACGTTCCGGCTGCCCGGCCCGTTGGCCATTCAGGTCGCCCAGGTGGATCAGATGTCGGGCGGGCGGGCGGAGCTCGGTCTCGGCAGCGGATGGTTCGCCGAGGAACACGCGGCCTACGGCATCCCGTTCCCGTCGGATAGATTCGGCCGCCTCGAGGAGCAGTTGGCGATCATCACCGGGCTGTGGTCGACCAAACTCGGCGATACGTTCAGCTTCGACGGGAACCACTACCGGCTCACCGATTCGCCCGCGCTGCCCAAGCCGGTGCAGGATCCGGTGCCGGTGGTGATCGGCGGCAAGGGCGCTACCCGCACCCCGCGTTTGGCGGCCGAGTTCGCGACCGAATTCAATATGCCGTTCTCATCCGCCGCGGATTCCGCGCGGCAGTTCGACCGGGTGCGCGCGGCAGCTCAGGCACGTGGTCGCAGGCCGGATGATCTGGTCTATTCCAATGCCCTGGTGGCGTGCGTTGGCGCGAACGACGCCGAGGTGGCGCGTCGCGCGGCGGCGATCGGGCGCGAGGTGGCGGAGTTGAAAGCCAACGGGCTGGCCGGATCTCCCGCCGAGGTGGTCGACAAGATCGGCGCCTACGCCGCGGTCGGGACGAGCCGGATCTACCTGCAGATCCTGGATCTGCAGGATCTCGCCCATCTGGAACTCATTGCCGCCGAGGTGCGGTCGCAACTCTGAGAGCCGACCGATATGTTCGCGGATGCGGCCTCTCGAGGGTCGGGTCGGTAGCCTTTCGGATATTCGATTCATTCGAAGGGAACCGAGTTCGCGATGCAACCGCTTGGCATGGACGATCCACGACGGATCGGGGACTACCGGCTGCTCGGCGTGCTCGGTTCCGGTGGGATGGGCCGGGTGTACCTGGGGCGCAATGCCGGCGGGCGCACGGTCGCGGTGAAGGTGATCCGGCCCGATCTGATCGGTGACGGGGAATTCCGGACCCGCTTCCAGCGCGAGGTGACCGCGGCGCGGCGCGTCGGCGGGAAATTCACCGCCCCGGTACTCGACGCCGACGTGGACGCGAATCCGCCGTGGCTGGCGACGGGCTACGTGGCGGGGTTCTCGCTGTCCGAGGCGGTGGAGCAGTTCGGCACCTTCACCGAGGACGCGGTACTGGTGTTGGCGCGCGGACTGGCCGAGGCGATGGCCGCGATCCGCGGGGCAGGGGTGGTGCATCGCGACCTGAAACCATCGAATGTGCTGCTCGCGCTCGACGGGCCGAAGGTGATCGATTTCGGTATCGCCCGTGCGGCGGAGGACACCGCGCTCACCACGACCGGAAAGGTGATCGGTTCACCGGGATTCATGTGCCCGGAACAGGTGACCGGCGAACCTGTGGTACCCGCGAGCGATATCTTCGCACTCGGCGGGGTGCTGGTCTTCGCGGCGACCGGGCATGGACCGTTCGGGACCGGCGATACGGTGCACATGCTGTGGCGGGTGGTCTACGAGGAGCCACGACTCGACGCTGTCCCCGAACGTATTCGCCCGCTGATCGCGTCCTGCCTGGCCAAGGACGTCGCGTCCAGGCCGACGCCGCGGCAACTGATCGACCAACTCGACCGGCTCGGCGTTCCGGACAGCGGCGGATGGCTGCCGATGCCGGTCCTGCACGAAGTCAGCAGACGTGCGGTGCAGCTGCTCGATCTGGACTCCGGGGCGCACGATCTGCCCCCGAGTTTCCAATCGCCTTATCCTGCAACGGGTTCGGCGTCTCACCAACCGGCTCCGACAGCGACGCAGCCGAACCCGTCGGTGTCGCAGCACCCTTACGCGTCCGGTCGGGATCGGTCGCCAGGTCATTCCGGGCACGGAATTACGGAGAATTCCATCCGCGCCGCCTGGCCGTCCGCGGCCCAACCGCGATACGAGGCTCCTCCGTTTCCGCCGCGATCCCAGCGGCACGCCTCGCCGCCGGAACCCGCGACCTTCACCGGATCGCCGAAACCCGTGTCACCGTCGAAGGATCGCACCCGTGTGGCCCTGTTCGCCGCGCTGTCGATCATCGCGATAGTCGTGGCGGGCGGCGCCTACTTCGTCGGCACCCAGTTGCGTGGTACGTCGACCGACGCGAATGGTGACGTCGGCAGCAGCACGTCCGCGATCACCGAGTCTGCGACGCAGAGCGTCTCGTCCACTACCACTACCACGACCGGTGCTGTGTCGGAGCTGCCCGCCGAATTCATCGGCACATGGCGGGGCACCGCGAACGATACGTTGTTCGCCTTCGACATCGAATTGACGCTCGGCGAGGGCGGAGTCGGCGACGAGGTCGGACAGTCGTCCAATACCGGCAAACTGTCCGGTGCACGATGCGCTCGCACCGAGCGACTGAATGCGGTCAGCGCGACAGAGATTGCCCTCACTGCCCGCTTGGCCTCGAACGGGGGCGGCTGCACCGACGATGGGGCGGTCTCCACCGTGATGCTACGACCCGACGGATCATTGTCCTATCGCACACCCAGCGTCGCTGGCCCCATGTCCGGGATTCTGCGCAAGGTCCCGTGAGTGTGCGACAGGCCGAACGGCCCGGGCGCGAGAGAAGCCCGGGCCTCGCGGTGCCTAACGATTCACGGACAGCACGTGACCGTTCAGTCTTCCGCCTTCGCAGACGGTTATCGTCCCCTTCGGCGGATTGTATTTCGTCACCACTCTGCCGCCGCCCGCGATGCAGTACTCGGTGAGAGTCTGCGCGGAGGCCGTACCAGACGTTACCGCGATCACCGAGGCCGCGATCCCCGCGGATACGGCGAAATAGAGTACTTTGCGCATTGAAATCCCCTCCCTGACAGTTGACGCGAAATCGGCTCCTGATACGTGATCAGGTAGGACCGGCATCGCTTGCTCGAACCATCGATCGGCCGAGCCTTCTGGCGTGCGCTCCCGATCGATCCGGAAGACATCCCCCGCGCCAGGACTCACACGGTATCAAAGGTGTTCGTGGCACACAAGATTCCGCTCGTTGGCGAAGATCGCGAACGCACACATCGAAGAGCCGAGATCAGATCCATCCGCCTGCACCTCGTAGCGCCCGCAGCGGCGATGCGCACGCGGCTCTATGCCCGCACGCCGAACACCCGCCTCACCGCGGATCCACGCTGGCCGGAGCCACCGCAGCACGACACGACAGCGCCGACGCCCGTGGCGGCGGGCGGACGGCGACGACATTCGATAGGCTTCGGCGCGGCCGGTGACCGTTCGATCACGCGGACACCGGCGTCTCTCGTGTATCGGCAACCCCGCATCATTCGACGCATTATCGGAGCCGCGATGACGAACGTCCGCAACAGAATTCACCTCGATCACCGCGCACGCCCCACCGCCGCGGCCCGACGGCTCGGGGTGCTGTCCGCGCTGCTCGCGCTGCTCGCCGCGTTCACGCTCGGGACTCCCGCCGCCGCCCAGGTCGACCAGGCCTGCGGCACGCCGCTCAGCGCCGCCGAGGTCGACGCGGTGGTCGGACTGTCCGACACCGCGGCGCTCGTCGGGCCGTCCATGCGGCGGCTGGAGCAGGCGGTGGACAACCATCGACAGCTCACCGAGATCTTGGTGCGGCATCGGGATCGGCGCGGACTGTTCCCGTTGGGATTGGATGAGGTGGAGAGGGCCGCCGTGCTGCCTTTGCAGCGTGACCCGTCGGCATTCGATGATCCGGAGTGGGCGCATCGGATCAGCCTGGAACTGCTCTCACGTTTCCTCGACAATGTGCACGCCGAATTCAGCGGCGCGCCGGTGCAGGCGCACTGGGCACGGTATTTCGACCTCACCCGGCAGTGTGACCTGTCGCCCGCACGGGTCGCGATGGCCGGATACAACGCGCATTTGAGTGTCGATCTCGCGTATTCCTTTGCGGCCGTGCATGGTACGCCCGCAAACGCGGCGGACTATTTCCGGATCGTCGACGCCATCGCGCAGCGGGGGCAGCTGATCGTCAGTTCGACCGAGCGGGTGTACGGCGGTGACCTCGGTCCGCTGTGGCGGTTCTATTTTCTCGGTGAAGGGCTCGATGCCGTATTCGGGGCGGGCGTCGGCAGCGGCGCGCTTCTCCGTCTCGCCGATGCGGGAGCCAACGTGGCGATCTTCACCAACGGTCTCGCCCTACAGGATCCCGTTCTCGCACCCGCGACCGAACTGGAGATCGACGCGCTGTGGCGGTCCGCCGATATCGCCTTCGAGGTGCTCGCGGGGCTCGGCGGGCTATAGGCCGGTCGATGATCGGCTCTCCCCCAAGATTATTCGTCGCTATCGAGAATTTCCGCGCGGCGAACGAACAGAGCGCGCCGTGGACGGCGATATGGCCGTCGGTGCGATCGTGACGAATAGTGCGAGTACGGCTCGCACGAATTCTGCACGGCGGCAACCGAAGTGACGTAACGCGGGACCGTGATCGAAGGCGACGACCACGGTCGCGCCGAGGAGTACGATCGACCAGGCGAACAGCGCCGCGCACCTCACCACTCGGGAACTCGTCGCGAATTCCACGCGCAGACGTTGGCAGTGGAATGGGACGTGACGCTTCTCATCGCTCAGCACGAGCGCGGCGACCTGCGTGGCGAGCGGATCCGATGTACCCGCACGCAGCAGTCGATAGTATTGCAGCGCAACGACTTCGGCGACCATCAGCACCATCAGTTCGAGCCGCAGCCCCAGTGCCCGACGCAGGCGGACGAAGACGGCGTCGGTCCAGTGGCTCGCGATCGTGGGTGCGCCCGCCGAGCGCAGCAGCAGTTCCAGCAGACGCGCGTGGTTACGTTCCTCCGCCACGAACAGCCGGACGGCAGCGGCGTACTCGAGGTCACCCGCACGATCGGCCTTGGCGATCAGATTCGCGCCGTCGCCGCTTTCGCCGACCTGGAACCGCTGGATGCTGCGGATCACCGAGGGGTCGAGGCGCGCACCGCCCTGCCAATCCGGCTCCCCCGCCGCGTCCCGCGCGATGACCTTCGCTTCGAATTCGCGCGTCCATCTCGCGAAATCGCTGTTCTCTCCCCTACCGAGCAGCACACTCTCCATGTCCGCAACCCTAGGAAGTCGTTGTGCGCAGGACCGGGCCGAATTGTGGAGATCTCGTGCAGGCCCGGTACCGACCCGCCCGCGCCCCGCGCCCACAACGAACGCGATCACGATTCCAGGACGGCCATCGCGGCATTGTGTCCGGGAATTCCGCTGACCCCGCCGCCGCGCACCGCGCCCGCACCACACAGCAGAACCCTCGCGCGACCCGAATCCACACCCCAACGCGCCGCCGAGTCGTCGCCGGCCTCGGTGGCGAAGGGGAAAGCCAGATCCCGATGGAAGATGTGACCACCGGGCAGGCCCACCTCTCGCTCGAGGTCGAGCGGTGATTTCGCTTCCAGACAGGGGACGCCGTCGGCATCGGTGGCCAGGCAGTCGGCGATCGGTTCGGCGAGTACCGCGTCCAACTGCGCCAGCGTCGCATCGACCAGTGCGGCCTTCGCGGCCTCCGGATCGTCGACGAACAGCCTCGCCGGAGTATGCAGACCGAACAGGGTCATGGTGTGCAGGCCGCGCGCGGCGGCGTCGCCGGACATGATCGAGGGATCGGTCAGTGTGTGGCAATAGATTTCCGACGGCGGCGCGGACGGCAGCGCGCCGCGGCTCGCCTCACGGTAGGCGCGGTCGAGTCGTTCGTAGGATTCGGCGATGTGGAACGTGCCCGCGAAGGCGTCACCGGGGCCGACCGCGTCATCGCGCAACCGTGGCAGCCGGTTCAGCACCATATTGAGTTTGAGTTGGGAGCCTTCGGGTTTCGTCGGCAAAGGCTCGCCGAGCAGACGCGCCAGTTCATAGGGCGAGGCGTTGACCAGCACATATCCTGCCCCGACTGTGCCGTCCGCGTGACGGACCTCGCAGGTGAGGCCATCGGTGTCGATCCCCGTCACCTCGCATCCGGTCATGATATGCGCACCCGCCGCCCGCGCCGCCGCGGCCAAGGCGTCGGTGAGCGCGCCCATGCCGCCGAGGGGCACATCCCAGTCGCCGGTACCGCCGCCGATGACGTGGTAGAGGAAACATCGATTCTGTCGCAGCGTCGGATCGTTGGCATGGGTGAAGGTACCGATCAGGGCGTCGGTGAGCACCACGCCGCGGACGGTGTCGTCGGCGAAACGGGACTCGATGGTCTCGCCGAGGGGTCGTTCGAAAACGGCGTCCCAGATCTCGGCGTCGTCCACCAGGGTCCGGAGTTCGTCGCGCGAGGGAAGTGGCTCGGTCAAGGTCGGGAAGACACGCTGCGCGAGACGTTCCATCGCGCCGTAGAACTCCTGCCAGGCCTCGTAATCCCGGGGGGAGCCGGTGAGACGTTCGAAACTCTGCCTGGTTCGTGACGCGGAACCCGTGTCGACCAGCAGTCCGCCCGCGCCGACCGGGGTGTAGGAGGAGATCCGGCGGCGGCGGGTGTCGAAACGCAGTCCCAGGTCGCGAACGATCCGGCGCGGCAGCAGACTCACCAAATAGGAGTATCGCGACACCCGCGCGTCGACTCCGGCGAACATGCGCGTGGATACCGCTGCGCCGCCGGTGTGGTCCTGACGTTCCAGCACCAGTACCGAACGACCGGCCCGTGCGAGATATGCCGCGGCGACCAAGCCGTTGTGGCCGCCGCCGACCACCACCACGTCATAGGAGGAACGCGTCGATATCATCTGTCCTCGATATCACGCTGCCCGTCGCGACGTGCGCGACGCGCCAGGGCCTGCGTCAACCGACCGTCCCGCACAGGTACCGTGCGCGGCGGCCGATAAGTCCGAGCGCATGCTCGTGGACATCGCGCGCGTACTCCCAGAGTTCGGGCCAATCCAGCAGGGCGACACCACAATTCGTTTTGGCGAAAGACGCGCTCGTGAGATCCCAGTCGCCGACGAGCGCGGTGTATTCGCAGGATGCGCAGGTTTCGAAGGGTTCGGGGCCGTACATCCATGCCTCCTCGTCCCACCCGTCGAGCGGGGTCCGGCAGCGCGGGCAGACGGGCGGGGTCGCCTTACCCCAGCCGCAGGCGAAATCGAAGCCGAGCATGGGGGTGATCAGGTGCCGATCGGGTACTTCGGTGGCCCGGTCCACATTGCGCAATGCCTCGGCCATCAATTCCGCGAGGGCGCCGAGGTCGACCGGGTGGCCGGGAACGATCAGGAAACCGTGCTCCGATTCCGCCGTGCGCACCTCCCGGCACCCCAGGAAATAGCGGACCGTATCGCGCACCCGTTGCACCGCGGCGGCGTCGGATTCGCCGAGTGCAAAGTAGTACTGCAAGAACACCGTGCTGAGCGTAGCAGTCACCACCGACAATCGCTGGCTGAACGAAAGTCGCTGTACGACAACATTACCCGAGGCAATCTCGGCATTGCCGACTTGTCGGTGGCCTCCCGTAGGTTGATCACCATGATGAGGAACGGGAGGCAAACCCATGGATTCCGATGAGCGCGAATGGGAGCGAGCGTCGGTGGTGCGGATGCTGCCCGTCGTCGCGCCGCGCAAACTCGCGAAGGTGCCGTTCGTCGAGTTGGCAGACGGGCGACTGCAAGGCGTGGTGTCCAGCGGGTCCGATCTCGCACGGGTCTATGTCTCGTCGATTTCGGTGCACAACCACGGGCTCAGTTGCAGCACCAATAACAATCGGCCGTGCGGCGGCCTGCGCGGGGCGTACCCGTGCAAACATATCTCCGCGCTGGTCAGCGAGGCGATAGTGCAGTACGGAATCGAACAGGTCGCCCGGTATCTGCGGGTTGAGGCTCCCGAGAACGGACATCTGCTCGCCGCGCTCGACGCCGTCCATGAGCCCGCGCCCGCCGCGGTGGTCTTCAGCAGATTCCTGCGGCACCTCGCGTATCTGGAATTTCCCGGTAGCACCGCGCCGATTCCGGAATTGCAGTGGTTCCCGGCCACCACGGGGGTGACGCGCTGATGCTCGGTGTGCAGATGGCAGCGTTGGCCGAGATCCCGACCGCTGTGCCCGATGCCGTGGCGGTGGTGGCCGGTATCGATACCGCGCTGGTCAACGGGTTCGGACGCCTCGGCGACCAGGACGGCGCGGCACTGGCGGCGATGGCGGGGGCGGTGAGCGGATCACCGCTCGGCGCCGCGGTCGCCGACGCGGCGGCAAAGCTCGGCGCGGGCTCGATCGGGCCGGAGGAATTGTCCGCGGTGGCGGCGGGGCGGGCCGCCTTGCTCGGCGCGGTCCACGACGCGCTCGCCGAGCGGTTCGACTCGGCGCTGGGACGAACCCGATCCGCGTGGGAGGGTTCCGATGAGCCGGCGCGGCCCGACGATCTCGTCGTCGGATGCCGGTCCTGGCTACAGGAGGTGGCCATCACCGGCTGGCGGGGGGTCGACCACGATCTCGTCGCCGCCGCCGATCGGACCGTCGCGGCGTTGTGGGCCGAGCCGACGCTGCGGCGTCCGGCCGTGCTACTGGACGGTTTCACCGCGGAACTGCGCGCGGCGTGCCCCATCGCCACCCTGGACAAGCTGCCCACGCGGCGCTGGGCCGACCTGTGGACGCGGGCACTGCTGTCGACCTGGCGTTGCGCTGATATTCCGCACGCGGCCACCGTCTCCGGGCGGCTGTTGATCCTCGGTGTCGACGTGCACGAACACGGCACCGCCGTGCAGGCGCAGATCCACGGCGTGCTGGAAACGGGAGACGGGCTCACCCGCCGGGTGCGCGTGAGCGTCGGCGCGGCGAAGGTCGACACCATTGTCGGCCCGGCGATCTGGGAGCTCCTCGCAGATCACCGGCAGCTCCTGCGGGCGCTGGCCGAACACCGCGCCCTCGCGGTAACCGATCTACCGCTCACCGCGAGTGGCGATCTGCTGTGGCGCGACGACAGGGCGGAACTCGACGCGCCCGCCGATCCCTTCACCACCGCGCGCGTCCGACTGGCGGACGCGGTCGGTCCGGCGGCGCCCCCGCTCGAGCGCGATCCGGTCCACCTGGCCGAACCCGTACTGCTGGAGGGCTATCGGGTGCGGGACGGGGCGGTGGAACTGGACGGTCACCGCCTGGCCGTCGACGTGGAGCGCCTGCCCGGCTGCGGGCCGCTCACCCCTTCGGCCGTGACGAGTTCATCGGCCTGTATCGGGCTGGTGCGCTGGGACGCCGGTCGCTGGATGCTGCGCCCACTCGCGGTGCGGCGCATGGTCAAGGGTGCGCCGGTCGACGCGCACAACGGGGATTGGGCCCTCGGCCCGACCGATCCGAAAGTGGTGAAAGCGCTGGCGAAATCCGGCGATTCGGTCGCGGTTCTGCGCGAACGGGCGGGACGGTTGCTGCGGAAATGAGCGATACGCGCCGAACTCCCCACGAAACCCAGCGCCAGATCCTCTACTGGCGGCTGCTGGCCCGGATCTTCGACACCGAACCGCAGTCGACACTCGAAGCGGCGAGCGTCGCGATCATCGATGACCTCGGACTGCCCGCCGCACTGCTCGATCCCGGTGTCGCGATCGATACCGTGGTGCAACGGTTCCCCGAACTCACCGGGGACCTCGAATCGTTGCGCACCGAGATCGAACCGGGTGAGAACGGGTCGGCGGGAGACACTTCGGCCACGTCCGACGACGAGGCTGTCGACACTTCGGGCACTTCGGGCACTTCGGGCACTTCGGGCACTTCGGGCACCGATGCTCGCGACGCCGACGGTCCAACACCGCGTACCGGCGAGTCGGAATCGGTGGCGGCGCACGAGGTCCGCAATGCCGCGCTGATCTCCAAACTGCTGCTCAACGTCTTCGCCACCGGTTCGGGAAATGTCAGCGCGACCCAGCTCGCGGGCTGGCAGCGTGACGCGGGCTGGCTGCGCGGAACCCTCGGCACCGGCGACGACGCCGAGATGCGCGCGGTACTCGCCGGTCTCGAAGGCGATCTGGTGGCCAGGATGCGGTTGCGGGAGGTCCTGGCCGATCCGCGACTGGCCGCGCGACTCACCCCGAGCATGTCGCTCATCGAGCAGTTGCTGCGCGACAAGTCCAACCTGTCCGGCGTCGCCCTCGCCAATGCCAAGGCATTGATCCGGCGGTTCGTCGACCAGGTCGCCGAGGTGCTGCGCACCCAGGTGCAGCAGGCGAGCGCCGGTACCATCGACCGCACGATCGCGCCCAAGCGGATCCTGCGCAATCTCGATGTCGACCGGACCATCTGGAAGAACCTCACCAACTGGAACCCGGACGACGAGCGGCTCTACGTCGATCGCCTGTTCTACCGGCAGACCGCCAAGCGCACCGTGCCCGCGAAGATGATCGTGGTGGTCGACCAATCCGGCTCCATGGTCGACGCCATGGTCAACTGCACGATCCTGGCCTCCATATTCGCCGGGCTGCCGAAGGTCGACGTGCATCTGGTCGCCTACGACACCAACGCGCTCGACCTGACACCGTGGGTGCACGACCCCTTCGAAGTGCTGTTGCGCACCAACCTCGGCGGCGGCACCGACGGCCGCGTCGCGATGACCCTCGCGCAGCCGAAGATCACCGATCCGAAGAACACCGTGCTGGTGTGGATCTCGGATTTCTACGAATGGCAATGCCAGGAGCTGTTCGAGAGCATGCAGGCCGTGCACCGTAACGGGGTGAAACTCATTCCGGTGGGCTCGGTGAACAGCTCGGGCCAGCAGAGCGTGAACCCGTGGTTCCGGGAACGGTTCAAGACCATGGGAACCCCGGTGCTCTCGGGCCGCATTCAAAAGCTTGTCAACGAACTCAAGAACTTTCTCGACTAGGAGACGCCGACCATGACCGAATCCACCTTGCGCGCCCCCGCCGAAGTCAAGTACGCCGAAGAACTGGACTGGCTGGAATCCATCGATGACAGCCCGAAACCGTTTTCGTGGCGATTGAGCCCGAAAATGGTGCGGCTGTTCATTCTCGGCTCCGAACGCGCCGATGGTCTCGACCGCGCGATCGACCAGAAATGGTTCGGGGATCGCAGTTTCGTGGAACGCAGCATCGTCACCCTGGCCTCCGACCGCGGGCTGCTGCTGATCGGCGATCCAGGCACCGGGAAGAGTTGGCTGGCCGAATTGCTCTCCGCCGCCATCAGCCGCAATTCGACTCTGGTGGTGCAGGGCACCGCGGGCACCACCGAGGATCACATCAAGTACTCGTGGAATATCTCCATGGTCATCGCCAAGGGACAGTCGAGGGAATCGATGATCCCCTCCCCCATCATGACCGCCATGGAACAGGGCGTCATCGGCCGTTTCGAGGAATTGACCCGCTCGACCAGCGATGTCCAGGACGCGCTGATCTCCATCCTTTCCGAGAAATACGTGTCCATCCCGGAACTGGACGACGACAATATCGTATTCGCGCAGCCGGGATTCTCCATCATCGCCACGGCGAACAGTCGCGACCGTGGTGTGAACGATCTGTCCTCGGCGTTGAAGCGCCGCTTCAATTTCGTCCGTGTCCCGGTGGTGACGAACAAGCGCAGTGAGGCCGAGATCGTGCGCTTCCGCACCGCGGAACTGCTGCGCCGCCATCAGATCGAATTGGAACTGCCGCCGACGCTGCTGGATATCCTGCTGGAGAGTTTCGCCGATCTGCGCGCCGCCGCTGCCGCCGCCGCGAGCGACGACGAGAAACTCGAGTCGGCGCTGTCCACGGCAGAGCAGATCGGCGTCCTCGAGGACGCGATCCTGCACAGCCAGTTCTTCGGCGACAACACGCTGCGCGCGGAAACCCTGGCCGGATCGCTGGTCGGATCGCTGGCCAGGCGCGCGCCGGAGGATCTCGCCATCCTCAACAAGTTCTGGCACGGGGTGGTCGAGCCGCGCAGCAAGGACGTGGGCGGCGATTGGTCGCAATTCCTCGAGGGTGGCCGTGACGCCATCGCGAGGCTCTCGTGAGCACCTTCACCGCGCTGCGCGAGCAGCTCACCGACGCCGCGACGCAATTCGCGGCCGAACCGGGTGTCGTCGCCGAAATCCTCGCGGGCATCGTCGACGACGTCGACCGCGCGCTGCGCGAGGAACTGGAGATCTTCCCGGTCTGCCACCACTCGCCCGCCTCGGCGCTGGCGATGGTGCGCAGACTGCACGAGAAACAACCCAAGGTCATCTACCTGGAGTTGTGCGAGGATCTGCGACCGATTCTGGAGGAATTGCGCAACTGCGCGTTGCCGGTCGCGTTGCAGGCATGGGCCGGAGAGCCCGACGGATTCCCGGCCGCCTGGGCCCCGCTGTCGGTGGTCGCTCCGATCACCGAGGCCTCGGCCGAATACCAGGCCATCGCCTACGCGCTCGACACTCCCGGCGTCGAGCTGGTGCTGGTCGACAGGTCGACCGATCACGTCTTCCAGTGGTCACCGACCGAACCGCAGGAATCCGCCGAGGCGAGCGGCGCGGACGAAGCTCTGCACGGCGACGCGGTGGGAATCGAAATCGGTGATCTGCGCCCGCGTTTCGCCGAACTCGAGGAACATCTGCTGCACCACGGCAAGGTGCGGCACTGGTCGGAATGGTGGGATCAGTACGTCGAACAACCGCTGGCGGGGGCCGATTACGACACCTACCGGCAGGTCATGGTGCTGATCGGGAGTCTGTTCCGTCGACTGCGCCGCACCGGCGCCGATCGCGACGAGGACCGCGAACGGTATATGTGGACGCGGATGCGCGAACATCTGGCTGCCACCGGATCCGATCCGGCGCACTGCCTGTACGTGTGCGGCGCCTTCCACGCGGCCAGTCGCGTCGAGCAATTCGGCATCGCCTCCGACGCGCCGTACGAGATCACCCCGCGTTCGGCGACGGTGTGGCAGTACGGGCTGATCCCGTCGAGTCATTCCGCGATCGAGGACCAGTTCGGGCTGGCGGCGGGTTCGGTATCGATCGCCGCCGCCACCTGGGCCAAGGGAGTCCGGCGCGGCAAGCTGCGACCGTTCGCGTTGAAAGGTCAGCAGTCGGCGAAACGCGCGCCGAGCCGCAAGGCCGAGGCGGCTCCGGTCGATGCGACGCCCGTCGCCGACCAGCTCTCCGGCTTCCTTTCCAGTCCACCGCGACTGGATCGGCTGGACGAGGCGGAACTGCTGGAATGGTCGGTCGATATCGTGCGGCTGGCACGCCGTAACGGCTATCTGGCCAGTACCGCCGACGCCATCGCGATCTATGAGACCTCGATCCTGTTGGCGGGCATGCGCAATCGAGCGCGCCCGACGCCGTACGACTTCCAGGACGCCGCGATCACCTGTATCGAGAAGGACCACGTCCCCGGGCGCAGGGATGTGCGCAGGCTCTGCGAAATCCTGCTCGGCGGCGATCGGATCGGGCAGGTCGGCTACGCGGCGCTGCCGCCGCTGGCCCAGAACGTCTTCGATCGTCTGCGACCGGTCGGCGTCGACCCGGCCCACCGCGGGGTACGCCGCACCCTGCTCGATCTCGAATCCGAACCGCATCTGCGTCCGTGTTCGGATCTGCTGTGGATGCTGCGCAGATTGCTGCCCGCGGGCGCGGCGCGACCCATCATGGGCTCGCGCGCGCTCGGCGAGCGCTCCATCCAGGAGAGCTGGGATCTCGCCATCGGCAAATACCAGCGCGACCTGGTGCAACTCGGTTACGAGGGCGTCACCGTCGAGCAAGTGCTCGAACAGCGCCTGCGCCGCTCGGTCAACGATCCGGACGCCACCGCGGCGGGTGCGCTCGCCGCAGTGGAGGACGCGCTGGTCTACCTCGGCTCGGCACGACTCGCCGACGAACTCGGCGCCCGCGCCGTCGAATTGCTCGCCGCGGAACGGTCGGTCGACGAAGCGCCCGCGGTACTGCGTCGAATCCGACTGTTGCTCAACTATTTCCGATCCACCGGCAGCGGATTACCGCAGTGGTGCCGCACCTTCGTCACCGCAGGCTACGCGCATTACTGCACCCTGTTGCCCACCGCGTTCACCGACGAGGACACCGGCGTCCGACCGGTCGCGGCCATGCTCGGATTCCTGTTCGGCATGGAGAATCTGGCGCTCTCCCTCGGCTGCGATCACACCCAGCTGGAATTGGCCGTGCGCCAGTCCCATCCCGAGGCGCCCGCCAAGGTCGCGCTGTTGTGGGCGACGCGCCTGCAACTGGGTCTGCTCACTCAGGCCGAATTGCGGAGCCGCTGCGACGAGATGCTCGCGAATCCGCTGGTGGTCCCGGCGTTCCCGCAATACCTCAGCGGGTTCGTGCAAGCCATGGATCCGGTGCCGACGGTGAAACCGTTCATCGTGGAGTTGCTCTCCAAGGCATTCGGCCGCCTGCCCGACGCGGTGCTGCTGCCGTGGCTGCCGAAACTGATCACCACCCTGCGCGGACAGGCGGCGGAGTTGATCCCCGCCCTGACCCGCGAGGCGGGCCGCACCTTCCCCGGCGAGCGCACGGCCATCGAATCGTGGACCCCGCCGTGGACGCACACCGCGCAGGCCCCACCGGTCGTTGCGGTCGCCTCGGGCGGACCGGTGGGTGAGCTGTTGCGGGCGCATCCCGCCGCCTGCGATGCCTTCGCCGCACTCCTCGGTCACCAAGGCGGCTGGCAGCCCGTCGCGGCCGGGCCGAACCGCGCCGTCACGGCCCTGCTGGACAACTACCCGCACGCGGCGACGGCGTTGGCGACGCTGCTGCCGTCGAGCGGCGCATCGCTGTCCGCGCGAGGATGACCTCGCTCCTCCAGCGGCGGCGCACCGCGGGCCATGTCACCGGCGGTGTACCTCACAGGACGAGACAGGAGGTGCCGAGCGGTATGCCGACGCCGACGTCGACAGTCACGCTCGGCGCTATCGGCCCGCCGGGGCCCTGTACGGCGCTGATGGTGTGCGCGCCCCGTGTCGTCGGAATCCAGGTCGCCAGCGCGACGCCGCCCGTCGGCGCGATGGTCGCCAGGGGAATTCCGTTGTCGTAGAGCGACACCGGGGTGACGGCGTCGGTAAGGAATGCCTCGATCGTGTAGGAACAGCCGGTGCCGTAGTCGGTGATCGGACCGTAGTTGATATCGGGCAGTACGCCGACCCTGGTGACGGCGGCGGCGGCCTGCGGCGGCTGACTCAGCGCGCCGAGGACGAAGGCCGCCCCGACGACGGCCACCGCGACGAAGGCCATCGCTCCCGCCCGCCCGGTGAGCGATGTGCGGGCGATCCACGTGCGATTGGTGCGGTGGCCGAGCATGCGGTCCTCATTCCGCGCGGGCCGTCTTCCCGCGCACGCCGTGGTCCGCGCGCTACCGGATAGCCGATCGCACGCGAATCGTCCAGCAAACCCTGTCCGGGGACATATCGTCCCCAGCCCGATCGTATCGGGCGCGGGCGGGCGCGGACCACGGGTCGCGTAGGTGAGTCCCTGTCCGAACTCAGCCCACCAGCACCGATAGCGTCTCGGCCACACAGGCGGGTTTGTCGCTACCCTCGATCTCGATCGTCACCCTCGCGGCCAGCTGGGTGCCGGCGCCGGTGGCCGTGAGGCCGAGCAGCTCCACTCCCGCACGCACCCGGCTACCGACCGGCACCACCGAGACGAAGCGCACCTTGTTGGCGCCGTAGTTGATCGCCATCTTCAGGCCGTCGACCCGGTACACCTGCGCGACCAGTTTCGGCACCAGCGACAGCGTGAGGTAGCCGTGCGCGATGGTCGTGCCGAACGGGCCGTTCGCGGCCTTGTCCGGATCCACGTGGATCCACTGATGGTCACCGGTGGCCTCGGCGAACAGATCGACCTGCTCCTGGGTGACGGTATGCCATTCGCTGTAGCCGAGGTGGGTGCCGACCGCCGCCTCGAGTTCGGCGATGCCGTTGAACGTTCGCATTGTCGAAATCTCCGCGATCAGTCGGTCGGTCCGCCCGCGACGTACAGGACCTGTCCGGAGACGAATCCAGCGCCCTCGCTCACGAGGAAGGAGACGGCGTTGGCGATATCGGAGGGCTGGCCGATCCGCCCCACCGGAATCTGCTTGGCCATACCGTCGCGGAACTGCTCGAAGGTGAGGCCGACGCGCTCGGCGGTCGCGTGGGTCATATCGGTCTCGATGAAACCGGGGGCAATGGCATTGGCTGTCACACCGAATTTGCCCAGTTCGATCGCCAGGGTTTTGGTGAAGCCCTGCAGACCCGCCTTCGCCGCCGAGTAGTTGACCTGACCGCGGTTGCCGAGCGCCGAGGTGCTCGACAGGTTCACGATGCGGCCCCACTTGGCCTCGGTCATGTATTTCTGCGTGGCCCTGCTCATCAGGAAGGAACCGCGCAGATGTACGCCCATCACCGAATCCCAGTCGGCGACGGTCATTTTGAACAGGAGATTGTCCCGGGTGATACCGGCGTTGTTGACCAGGACGGTCGGGGCGCCGAGGCCGTCGGCGACGCGCTGGACCGCCGCGTCGACGGACTGTTCGTCGGAGACGTCGACCCCGACCGCGAGCGCCCTGCCACCAGCCGCTTCGATATCGGCGACCACGGGCTTACCCGCCTGCTCGTCCAGATCGAGGATCGCGACGGCGAATCCGTCTTCGGCGAGTTTGCGGGCGGTGGCCGCGCCGATACCGCGGGCGGCGCCGGTGACGATGGCGGTGCGAGTGTCACTCATAGAGACTCCTGAGGGTCGAAGGGGGTCGAGTCGACACTCATAAAATACATCTCGAATAGGGCGTCTCTAACTAACCCGACGCGATCAACCGGGAACTTCCAGGTCAGCGTTCTGATACATGTCATAAGCGCTGTACTATTCTCGCGGTGAGTACCCCCCAGCGGCGTCCGTCCACCCGTTCCCCCGGACGGCCGGCCTCAGCCACCAGGGAGCAGGTCCTCGACCTGACCCGCCGCGCGTTCCTCGCGGGCGAACGCGTCGACGTGCAGGCGATCGCGGCCGAACTCGGACTCAGCCGCGCCTCCATCTATCGCTGGTACGGTTCCCGCGACGGATTACTCGGCGCGATGCTGGTCGACGAACATCAGCGCATGCTCGACCGCGCCGACCAGCGGCGCCGGACTCGCGGCGCGGCGCGCGTGCTCGAGGTCTTCGACCGCGTCGCCCGGTGGGAATCGGATAACGAACCCTTCCGGCGCTACTTCGAACACGAACCCATCTCGGGCTTGCGCATCCTCACCGCGAGCGACGGTCCGGTACAGCCGAGAATCGTCGCCGCGATCGAGGATTTGATCGCCAGGGCCGAGCGGGAGGACGGTTACGAGCCGCCGCTGGAACGCTCCCTGCTCGCCTACGCGCTGGTCCGACTCGGCGAGGCATTCCTCTACAACGATCGAGCGGCGGGAATTCACGGCGATGTCGACCGCCTGCGCCAAGTGGTCGCCGTGCTGCTCGGCGTCACACCGCTGGATTGAGCCGACTCAGGCGTTCGCCTTCTCCCTGGCCGTCTCCTTGGCCTTCTCCCTTGCCAGCGCCCGGTCGCGCTGTTCCTCGAACCGAGGGATCGCGACCCGCTCCAGATTGTCCAGAAAAGCGGCCAACCCTTCCCGGATCTTTTCGCCACGGGTTCCGAAATCGGTGCGCTCGAAGATATTCCACTGCCGGATCACCGGCCACAGCACCTCTTCGAGATGCTGACGCAAGTCGTAGACCCCGTGTTTGGCCATCAGCACCCCGTGCCGACGGAAGTCCGGCATTCCCGCGCCCGGCATCCGGAAATTCTGGACCACCCGGTCGATCGCCTCGATCGCCTGGTCCGGCGCGAGATCGAGAGCGGCTCCGCACACGGTGCGGTAGAAGATCATGTGCAGGTTCTCGTCGGCCGCGATGCGCTGCAACATCCGGTCGGCGATCGGATCCTCGCAGACCCGGCCGGTATTACGATGGGCGACCCGCGTCGCCAGTTCCTGGAAGGAGACGTAGGCGACCGAATGCAGGAATCCCGCGCCGCTGTTGATCTCCACTTCGGTCGCGCCGGAGGAGAAGCCGTTGGTCATGTGCACCATCCTGGCGTTTTCCAGGGCCACCGGATCGACGCCTCGGGTCACCACCAGATAGTCGCGAATGACAACGCTGTGGCGCATCTCCTCCGCGGTCCAGCGCCCGACCCAGGTCCCCCACGCACCGTCCCGGGAGAAATTCTCCGAGATCTCGCGATGGTAGGACGGCAGATTGTCCTCGGTGAGCAGATTCGTCACCATGGCGGCCTTGGCCACCTCGCTGAGCGCGGATTGTTCCGGCTCCCAATCCTTTCCGCCGAGCATGGCGAAATTGCGGCCCGCCTCCCACGGCACATAGTCGTGCGGTTGCCAGTCCTTGGCCATTCCCAGGTGCCGGTTCACGCAGGTCTCGGCGACCGGCTCCAACTCGCTGAGAATCTCACGCTGGGTCAGATCTCGTGCCAACGGGTATCCCGCCTCTCTGTTCGTCGTTCGGGCTTCGGCCGGGAGGGGCCGCTCCCATGGCACCAGGCGCGGTATCGGCGCGGCGAGGGCCGAACGTCATCGGCGGGGAGGACCGAAGACCGTCACCGGTAGGCTGCGCCGCATCGGCGCACACCCGCGAATTCCGGGTAGTCAGATCACCGGGTCGACGATCAGGACGATGAGCTGTCGGGGCGCCGAGGAGTCGCTCGATGACGCGGATTCGGCGTCGGTGGACGGTCCGCCGAACCAGGTGATCGGGCGGCGATGGTCGAGCCGGTCGATCACCTCGGGCAGGGATGCGCCGATCTGATCGATCCGGACGACGCACAGGTGGCAGTCGGGGGCGAGGGTGGGTGCGCGACGCCCCTGGCCCGCGCTGCCGTCCAGGACGATGATGCCCGCGTCGGCCACGGCAGCGGCGCAGGTGGTGAGCACGGCGTCGGCGCCCGACAACTCGTCCTGCGGCAGGAATGGGCTGTCATCGATGACGCGGTGCCCCTCGTCGGACGCCCACGCGCGCAACCAGGATTCGGGAAGACCCTGCGGCGCCACCACCGAGCGCACGCCGCGCACCGCGAGAATATCGCGAACCATCTCCGGAACATCCGGCTCGATGAGGTGGTACACCAGTCCGCCGTAATACTTCACGCGATCGGCGAAAAGATCCGCCAGCGCCGTACGGTCGCCAGAGGTGGTCGCCGACGGATGGCGCTGATGGGCCCGTGACATCGGCACGAGCCGTTCGTCGTCGGGAAGATCGTGCAGCGCGTCCAAGAGACGGCGCAGCAGATCTTCGCGCGGATTCATATCCGCCCACCGTTCCCTTCATTGCGAACGGCACCGCTTGTCCTACCCAATGTACAACTCCCCGAGCGGTTTCCAGTGCGCCCGCCAGTTGCTCCACGATGGCATCGCGATCCTAACGCACGACGGCCACGCGAGCCCCGCGGACACACGGGCGCATTACACCTCGCGACCAGCCCCGACCCCTCGCCGTGCGGCCACCACCGCAAACTACCGCCGCCGGACATTCTGTCGCAACCAGTCGGTTCGACATCGGGGACGCTACCGTGCCGACCGTGACCGCTTCGGTATACCGGCAGCAGGGCTGTTATCGGACCGGCCGCCTACGCTGCAAGGATGACGTTCGGCAATCAATGCGCGGGCCCTGTCCCGGGACCGGCGAGGAGTTGAGTCGCCAATGTGCCGGACCATTGCCGCACTCGACGCCGCCGTCAGCGTATGCCGCGCCTGCCCGCGTCTGGTGGCCTGGCGTGAGCAGGTCGCGCGCGACAAACGCGCGGCATTCCGCGACGAGACCTACTGGGGACGACCGGTGCCCGGTTACGGACCTGACGACGCGCGTCTGCTCGTGGTGGGCCTCGCTCCCGCGGCGCACGGCGGAAACCGCACCGGCCGCATGTTCACCGGCGACCGCAGCGGCGACGTGCTCTACGCCGCCATGTACGCGGCGGGTTTGACGAATCAACCGACCGCGGTGCGCCGCGACGACGGTCTGCGACTATTCGACACCCGTGTCACCGCACCCGTGCACTGCGCGCCGCCCGACAACAAGCCGACCCCCGAGGAACGCGACCGGTGCCGCCATTGGCTGCATACCGAACTCGAACTGCTCGCGCCGACGGTGCGCGCCGTGGTCGTGCTCGGCGGATGGGGGTGGCAGGCGCTGATGCCCGTACTCGCGGCAGCCGGATGGATCGTGCCGCGACCACGGCCCGCGTTCGGGCACGGCGCGCGGGTACTGCTCGCACCGGCCCGCGCCGACCGCGCGCCGCTGCACGTTTTCGGCTGCTATCACGTGAGTCAGCAGAACACCTTCACCGGAAGGCTGACCCCGGCCATGCTCGAGAACGTTTTCACCGCCGCGGCGGCAGTCGCGGGTATTGCACCGCGTGCCCCCGCCTGACTCGGATTCACCCGCCGCCGGGCCGAAAATCCGCACCGGCACAACACAGTACGGCGACGGTATGGGTGGATGCCCGATGGTCGCTCGCACCGTATTCGGTACGGTATGCGCGTGCTAAAAACCGGCGCGGTGCCCGCGCCCAACGGCCCCCAACGCACACGACCCACGGTGATCGAACGCCCGCCCGCCACGCCGGGTCGGCGCGGCGCGGTGCCCATCGACGAGATCGACAGGGTGCTGCTCGACCACCTCGCGCGCGACGGCCGCATGACCAATAACGCGCTCGCCGCGGCGGCGGGTATCGCACCGTCGACCTGCCTGGGCCGGGTGCGCGCGCTCGTCGAGCGCGGCGTGATCCGCGGCGTGCACGCCGATATCGACCCCGCCGCGCTCGGCCGGGATCTGCAAGCCATGATCGCCGTTCGGCTGCACGGGAATTCACGCGATCGCCTCGCCGAATTCGGCCGCGAACTCGCCGCGCTACCCGAGGTGCTCAACGTGTATCTGATCGCGGGCGCCGACGACTATCTCATCCATGTCGCGACCTCGAACACCGACGAATTACGCGCCTTCGTGCTGACCGATCTCAACGAGCGCCCCGCGGTGTCCTCGACGGAAACGATCCTGATCTTCGAACATCTACCGGCGGGCATGTCCTGATCGGTGCGCGCGGCGCGGTACCCACACCGGGGTCGGGTGAACGAACACGCCAACCGTGACCGACCCCACGGTCTGTTACTACGTGACACGTCTAGAATACAACTTGTGTCTAAGACGTACTCATCTGCCGACCACGCCTATCGCGCAGTGAAGGAGCGGATTCTCACCGGTGCGCTTCCGGGCGGAGAACTCATCAGCGAGGGCGAGGTCGCGAGCGATCTCGGCATGTCACGGACGCCGGTGCGGGAGGCGTTTCTGCGGTTGGAGACCGAAGGCTGGATGAAGCTCTACCCGAAGCGGGGTGCGCTCGTTGTGCCGATCCCCGTCGCGGAGGCCGAGCATGTGGCGCACGCGCGCTATGTCGTCGAGGTCGCGGCGGTACGGGCGGTGGCGGTGCGCGAAAGGTCCGCGCTGACCTCGGCGTTGCGCGATTCGCTCGACCGGCAGCGGGCCCACGCCGAGGCGGGCGATCGCGACGCGTTCGCGCTGGAGGACACCGATTTCCACCGCACCTACGTGGTCGCCGCCGACAACCCGTTGCTCGCCGCGTTCTACGATTCGCTGCGGGAACGGCAGCGCCGCATGAATAGTCTCGCGCTCCATCGCGGCGCGACCGATATGGCGGCAATCATCGCACAGCACACCGCACTCGCGGATCTGATCGAGGCCGGTGACGTGGACGCGTTCGCCACCGCGCTGGTCGCGCATCTGTCCGCGGTGCACCAGCTGTCGCTACGAGGTCTGTGATGACCGCGCTGACCGATATCCGGCCCGCACGCGCCGCGACGGCTACCGGGCGCTGGCCCGCGGTCGCGGCCTCCATATTCGCGATCGCCTGGGGCGGTAACGAATTCACGCCGCTACTGGTGATGTACAAGGCGAACGGACTTCCCGCCACCACCGTCGACCTGCTGCTGTTCCACTACGTGCTCGGCATCGTGCCCGCCCTGCTGATCGGTGGGCCGATGTCGGATCGGTACGGACGCAGGCCGCTCATGCGACCGGCCCCGCTGATCGCGGCCGCGGGTTCGCTGCTGCTGGCCTTCGGCGCCGATTCGGTACCGATGCTCTCGGCCGGGCGGGTGCTGTGCGGAATCGCCCTCGGCCTCGCCATGGCGGTGGGCAGCAGCTGGCTCAAGGAGCTGTCGCAACCACCGTTCGATCGGGATCGGGGCGCTGGCATCGGGGCGCGCCGCTCGGCGATGAGTCTGACCGCGGGATTCGCGGTCGGCGCCGGCGTGGCCGGAGTGCTGGCGCAGTGGGCGCCGTGGCCGCATTCGCTGGCCTACCTGATCAATGTGGCGCTGTGTCTCGCCGCCGCGACCCAGGTGGCCCGGGCGCCGGAAACGGTAGTCTCCCAGGCTGATCCCGGCCGCCTGCGCGACGATCTGAGGATTCCGGTCGCCGGATACCGGCGCTTCGGCGCAGTGGTGGTGCCGGTGGCCTCGTGGTTGTTCGCCTCGGCGGCGACGGCCTACGCCGTGATGCCGACGCTGATGGCGCCGCGGGTGCACGGTGCTCCCATCGCCTTCTCCGCGCTGATCACCGCGATCACGCTGAGCTGTGGTTTCGCGATCCAATCCGTCGCGCGCCGGATCGACGAGCCGGGCACGGCCCGCGCCGCGGTGGTATCACTGCTGTTCGTGGTGTGCGGCATGGTGGCGGCGGTGGCGGCGGCGCATGTCCTGACGATGTGGGCGACGATCCTCACCGCCTGTGTGCTCGGCGCGGGTTACGGCATCGGGATGGTGGCGGGCCTGCAGGAGATCGAACGCATCGCCCGCCCGGACGATCTCGCGGGGTTGACGGCGGTTTTCTATTCCGTGTCCTATCTCGGATTCGGCGTCCCGGCGATCCTGGCCTCCCTGCACAAGTCCGTCGGCTTCGGCTACCCGGCGATGTTCGCCGTAGGAGTCGTCGCGGCCGTCGGCTGTCTGGCGCTGGTGCTGCGGAACTACCGCGTGCGAGACGACGCGTCGCGGTAGCCGAAAACGGCGCGGCGCACCACGGCACATCGTGACAGCGCTACGGTTCTCGCAGGACCGCATCCACCGTGTCCCAGAGGAGGGCCCTTGCTCACGATCGTGCAGATTCTGGCGATTGCCGCCGCCGTCATCCACGTCTACATCTTCACCCTCGAGGCGCTGCGGTTCGGCCGCCCCCAGGTGCATCGCGGGATTTTCGGGGTGGCGGAAACCGACGTCGGCGCTGTCCGCCCGTGGGCCTTCAACCAGGGTTTCTACAATCTCTTCCTGGCCATCGGGACATTCGTCGGCGCCGCGCTTGTCCGATCGGTCGAGGCGGCGGGCTGGGCACTGATCGTGATGGGGTGCGGATCGATGCTCCTCGCGGCGATCGTGCTCGTCGCCACCGACCGCCGATTCGTCAAGGCCGCGGCGGCGCAGGGCGCGATCCCCTTGCTCACCCTGCTCGCCGCGCTCACCCAGCTCTGAATTCGCGCTCACCCACGAATGCCGCGAGCCGAGCACCCTCAGTTGCCGCAGGACCGCCGTACGGCGGTCCTGCTCCGTCAGTACCCGTACAGCGGAGCGGATTTCGGAAAATTGACCGGGAGTGAGACCAGGGCCCGATGGAAGGGCCCCGGCCGCCACATCAACTGCTCGGCCGGAATCCCGAGACGCAGTTCGGGCAGCGCGTCCAGCAACTGATCGATGGCGTCCTGCACAACGAGGTAGGCCAGCGAACGCGCGGGGCAGGCATGCGGCCCGACCCCCCAGGACAGATGCGACCGATTGTCGGAGTACTCGCGCGCCTTGACCGCGGGATCGTTGTTACAGCCGGTCATGCTGATGACGACGGGTTGGTGCGCGGGGAGCCAGACGTCCTCGATCAGAATCGGCTGGCGCGGATAGGTGACGCAGTAGTTCGCCATGGGCGGGTCGGTGAACAGCACCTCGTCGACGGCGTCGCGGGTGGAAAGACTGCCACCGAGAATATTGCCGCCGAAACGCTCGTCGGTGAGCATCAGCAGCACCGTATGCACGATCAGATTCTGCTGCGTCTCGATACCCGCGCCATAGAGGGTGGCCAGTTGGTGGACCATCTCGACATCGTCGAGCCCCGCCTCGTGGGCGATGAGCCGGGAGGTGATGTCGTCACCGGGATCGCGGCGTTTGCGCACGGTCAGTTCCAGTAGCGCGTCGGCCAGCATCGCGTTGCCTTTATCCGCGTTCACACCGTCGAAGATCGCGGCCATGCCGGTGGCGACCTGCTGGCTGATATCCTGCGGGCAGCCGAGCATGTCGTTGAGCACCGCGAAAGTCAATGGAAAGGCGTACTGGCTGATCAGATCCGCCGTCCCGTCACCGCAGAAGCCGTTGATCAACGGCAGCGCGATTCTCTCGACCACCGCGTGCAGCGCGTGCAGATCCATCGCGGCGATACTCGCGGCATTCGCCTGCCGGTAGCGGGTGTGTTCGATACCGGTGCTGCGCAATGCGTTCGGCCGCCACTCCAACATCGGCAACACGGGACATTCCCCGGGGATATTGCGCTGCCAGGTGCGCGGATCAGCGGGAAAATGTTCGGGATCGTTGAGGATTCGCACGGCGGTGTGATAGCCGATCACCAGCGTCGCCGGCACATCGGGAGCCAGGTCGACCGGTGCGAGGGACCCGTAGCGAGCACGCATCCGGTCATACGCGCCATGGGGATCCTGCGCGAATTCCGGGTCGAACAGAGAAACCCGCGGCCCGTCGGTGTCGATCGGTGATCCGTGCGGCACCGGGCAGCGGGCGGGATGGGACGGCAAAGTCAACGACTAGTCTCCACGCGATGGAATAGGAATTCGACCAGGGTGATGAGTGACTGCAGACAGGTACCGCGATGACGTGCGTCGAGCGCGGTCAGTGGCGTGTCGGGCGTCAGATCGAGGGCGTCCCGGATCTCTTCGAGCGGATAGCTCTGCGCGCCCTCGAATTGGTTGACGGCCACCGAATACGGCACGCCGCGTTCCTCCAGCACCGACAACACCTCGTCGGCCTTCTCGATCCGCCGGGTGTCCACGAGCACCAGGGCCCCCAGCGCCCCGCGCGCCAACTCCTCCCACAGCGGCACGAACCGCTGCTGCCCCGGTGTCCCGAACAGGTACAGCGCCAGCTGCGGATTCAGGGTGATACGCCCGAAATCCATGGCGACGGTGGTGTGCACCTTGCCGGGCAGACCCACCATATCGTCGATGCCGACGCTCGCCTCGGTGATCGTCTCCTCGGTGCGCAGTGGTTTGATCTCCGAGACACTGCTGACGAAAGTCGTCTTGCCGACGCCGAAATTTCCCGCGACCAATAGCTTGACCGAACGGGTCACCGTCTCCGGCACATAGTCGACAGTGCGCTCAGGCCGGGAGAGCACGGAGCCCATTGAGTACCTCCTCCAACAGGGCGATCTCCGGCAGATTTTCGGCCGGGGTCGGTGTGACCAGATGCTCGCTGTCCATCAGGTCGGCGACCAGGATCTTCACCACCGACGGCGGCAGATCCAGATAGGCCGCGATCTCGGCGACGGACAGCGCGCCGCGCCTGCTACACAGATTCATCACGCGCACGACGTCCGGCGCCGCACCCGGCGCCGGATCGGACTTCGTGATGACCAGTGTGACCAAATCCAGTTCGCGCGTCGGGCGCAAACGACCGCCAGTGCGCACATACGCGCGCACCAGGTCGGGATCGCGGCGGGATCTGGTCATCGCCGGTCGCTATCGGCTCTCCGCTGCGACATGCTGCCTAGCTCGTGGCCGACTCTCGCGGCCAATTCGTTCATGCGGTGGGCGATGAGACTCACGTCGATCTCCCCGGTGGTCGAAACCCCGAGGAGCGCACCCTCGCCCGCCGCGGTGATGAAGATCATCCCGTCGTCGTATTCGGTCATGTTCTGCCGCAGACCGGACTCCAGTCCGCCGCAGAATTCGCCGAGTGCCTTGCCCAATGAGCGCAGCCCGGACGCGGCGGCGGAGAACCGCTCGGCGTTATCGCGAGTGATGCCCGTGGAGTGCGCGATCCGTAAACCGTCATCGGACAACAGCACCGCGAAACGCACGCCGGGAACGTTCAGATCCTCGAGTAACCAACCCAGCTTGTTGCTGTTGTCGGTCACGGCTGTGTTCGGTGTGCTCATCAGGGTGTAGTCCCTTCCGTGTGTTCGGTCGCGATACTGTTCGGGGCGATCGGCGAATTGTCGTCCGCGGCTGCGCGGCCGCTCTTGGAACCTGTTTGCCAGGCGGCGGCGATATCGGGTCGAGCGGGTCCCGACGGCGTCGCGGAATCGGATCCGGCGATGCGTGGCCGGGCCGACGTGGGCGCGACCATGCGACGCCGACGCTTGGGTAGACCACCGCTGGTGATGTCGTGCACGGCGAATTCGCTCTCCTCACTGGCCGGCTCGGGCCCGGCCGGCACGAGGGCAGGCTCGAGCACCTTGGCCTCGATGGGCGTAGCAGCGGGTTCGTCGTTCTTGGTCGGCGCCGCGAGCAGTGCCTCGGGAACGTAGACCATGGCGCGCATGCCGCCGTAGGCGTTCGGTCCGTCGATGTAGACGGTGAATCCGTACCGGCGCGCCAGTGCGGCGATACCGGGGAAACCCACCTTGGGCGCGGGTCCGAGCTGGTGGATGTCGACCGGGCGCTCGTTCGCGAGGATCTGCCTGGCCTCCTCCATCTGCTCGGAGTTCATCCGCACGCCCGCGTCATCGATGATGATGGTGACGCCGTGATGGCCGGTCTGGAAACTGACATCGACGAAAGACGTTGGCGGGGAATAGCGCAACGCGTTGTCGAGCAGGGTCGCGAGCGTGTGCACCAGCGGTTCCACCGCGCGGCTGATGACGACCCGGTCGAGCTGATTCGGCCGGACGCGCAGGTAGTCGCGCACACGGCCGACCGCGCCGCCGACCACATCGGTCAGCGACTGCGCGGGCCAGCGACGTCCGGGAAGGCCACCGCAGACGATCACGTAGGACTGCGCCTGACGGATCATCTGCTGCACGGTGTGGTCGATCCGGGTGAGCGTCGCGTAGACCTCGTCATCGCGATGTTCGCGCAGCGCCGCGCTGACCACCTGGCTGACGTCGGCGCCGAGACTCACCACCGAGGTGCCGAACGAGCGCACCGCACCACTGGTCGCCTCGCGGGCGGACGTGGCGACCTCGGCTCTGACCGTGGTCTCGGTATGTTTGATGACCATCCGGGCCTGTTCCTCGGCCTCGTGCGCGACCATCTCGCGGGTCTCGGCCTGCACGCGACGCAGGTCGTCGCTGTAGCGTTCGGCGATCCAGCGCAGACCCTGCGCGAATCGCGAATCCTCCAGCCCCGCAGGCACTTCCATCGCGGGGGTGGACGGCTCGTAGCGCCGCACCGCCTCGGTCAGCGCCGGCATCGTCTTGACGCCGAACGCCTCTAGTGCCTCTTCGTATGTGCTCTGTCGCGCCGTTAGCTCATTGATCCGAGCCTTCTGGCGCTTTCCGGCATTCACCGAATACCCCGCCACCGCGAGCACAAGTGCAAGGGCGAGGATCCATGGCAGTACTACGGCGATATCCACATTCATCAGTTCTCTCGTCGTCGACAGGTCCAACCTCCCCCCGAGAACCATGTGCCTATGGTCCGCGTCGAAACCCACAGCCTGCTGCCACCGAACTCCGTCTCACCTTCCGAACGTATGTCGAACACATGCCGACCTCGGCGCACCACCGCGGACGGATCACCTCGTATCGGAGGTTCTGAATCCAGCAGCGGCGACCGGCGGCGCGGGTCATCGTCGGTCGAGTCCCGAACCTCACAGTTCCTGTGGGACAGGCGATCATACGATCGATCGCCGACTGAACGGAGAGCGCCCGCACAGCCCGGAACCCGACGACCCGCCCACCCTAGCAGCAACCTCGCGAACTCACGACGTAACCATGAAGTCGCAAAGAAGTTGAGCCGGTGCGGATCACGCGACCGAACGGAAATATCTCCGTCGGGACGTGCCGCGAACACAAAGCAATCGGCCGGGGGGGGGGCCCGATATGTGGGGGCCCCGCCGCCATATTGTAGACGTGGGGTTAAT